>DBFVGT010000132.1:0-11971 GCA_048524725.1 Collinsella sp.
ATCGACTACTACAACACCCTCGGCATCACCGTCTACACCTGGCGCCCGCTCGAGAGCTACTGGCGCGAGGGCTACCTGCCCGCTTTCATTAGCGCAGCGCAGTCCATCAAGCCGCCCAAACCCGCCGACTACTCCGTCGACGATGCCAAGGCCACGCTCAAAAAGTACGCCAAGGCCTACGACAAGTCCGACGCGGCCAAGAGCGACGAGCGCGCCGCCGCCCAGGAGCAGTTCGACAGCGAGAAGCCCACGGTCATCGCCATCATGAACGAGACGTTCTCGGATCTGTCGATCTACCAGAACATGCGCGCCGGCTACGAGGGTCCGCAGTACTTTAAGAGCCTGTCCAACTGCCTCAGCCGCGGAAAGCTCTACGTGAGCGCCTACGGCGGCGGCACGGCCAATACCGAGTTTGAGTTTATGACCGGCAACTCCATGGCCAACCTGGGCTCGGGC
The DNA here is from genome assembly GCA_048524725.1 of Collinsella sp. GTDB lineage: Bacteria > Actinomycetota > Coriobacteriia > Coriobacteriales > Coriobacteriaceae > Collinsella. Next base: position 457 of record DBFVGT010000132.1, read on the forward strand.
GTGTACCCCTACACCATCTACAACATGGAAACGACCGGGAATCTGGCAGAGCAGTTCAAATCGCTCGGCTATTCCACCACGGCCATGCACCCCAACCACGCGACCAACTGGAACCGCGAGAACGTCTACAAGGACTTTGGCTTTGACCAGTTCCTGTCCATCAACGATTTCCAGGGCGCCGATACCCTGCGCGGCATGGTGACCGACCAGGCAACCTACGACAAGATTCTTGAGCTGCTCGACCAGAACGCCGATCCGCAGTTTATCTTCGACGTGACCATGCAGAACCACTCGGGCTACGACACGGGCCTGCTGCCGGTCGACAAGCAGATGCACCTGAACATCGACACGACCGACCTGGACGCCAAGACCGTCGAGGACGGCACGCTCTCCGATGTCGACGAGTATGTCTCGTGCATCGAACAGTCCGACCAGGCGCTGCGCTACTTCCTCAACGCCCTGAGCAAGCTCGACCGTAAGGTGGTCGTGGTGTTCTGGGGCGACCACCAACCGTTCTTCCCGTCCAAGTTCAACGATAAGTGGTTTACCGGCGAGGACGACGCCACCCACCAGGAGCGCTTGTGGCAGACCGACTACATCATCTGGGCTAACTACGACGTTGCCGGTTGTGACCAGACGAGCGAGGTCGACGACCTGTCCACCAACTACCTGTCCACCCAGCTCATGCAGCTGATCGGCGCACCGCTGACCGACTACCAGAAGGCGCACATGACGCTGCGCGAGTCGCTGCCCGCCATCAACTCGGTGGGCTACGAGGACGCCAGCCTGCGCTGGGCGCTCTCCTCCAACGTCACCGGTGACGACGCCGTTGCCGCAGCCGCCACCAAGGCACGCGAGGATTACGCCAAGATGCAGTACTACGAGATGTTCCGCGACGGCAAGAACGTGTACACCGAGCACTTCCAGACCGAGGCCAACGAGACCGACCCCAACCTGGCACCGGGTACGACCAAGATCAAGTAGCGGGTCGCTCATAACTGAAACGTCTGTCCGGGCGGAGGCATATAAGGTTCCCTGCTCGGACAGTCCTGCGCAAGACGGAGGCCACATTAAGTGGCCTCCTTTGTTTGCGGAAAGTGTGTCCCGGAATTCTTGTCTGGAATGGGATGCAGTTTCCGCTTGGGACCCGATTGGGAAAGTGTGTCCCACTATTCAGCTGGATTCCGGGATGTATTTTCCGGTTGAGGCTCGTTGGGAAAGTGCGTCCCGGTCTGGGCGCTCAAACTGGGATGGATTTTCCGGATGAGGGCTTGACGGAAAATGTGTCCCGTTCCGGGCGCTAATTGTGGGATGCAGTTTCCGCTTGCGGAGTCTCCACTCAACAGAAAACCCGGGTGGCCTGTTTTTTGGCTACCCGGGTTTTTGGGTTGTCGATATGTTCGACTGGCTACTAGTGGGTCTTGCGGCGCTTGATCAGCATGATGAGGGCTATCACTACGAGCGTTGCTCCCGCTGCTGCTGCGGTGGCGACTAGGGCGAATGTTTGGTCGCCGGTGTTTGCGAGGTTCTTCGCTGTGGTCGTAGTCTTGACCTTGGTGTCGGTCTTAGCTCCGTTGTCGGACTTGGGCTTGTCCGGGTTCGTCGGGGTCTCAGGGGTCTCGGGGTCCTTTGAGCCTTCGGAATCGGTTGGGCCGGCGGTGTTTACCAGCGTATGGTCCAGGAACTTCTTGGCGCCCGCACTTGCCTGTGAGAACAGGCGGCGCGTGCGGATCGGGGTGGCGTTCACCGTTGTGGGCGCCGTCTCCTCGGCCTCGATATTCACGAGCGTCGTGCCGGTGTCGAGGCCCACGTCGTTGTATCCCACGTGGCAGTAATACTGCGCACCGTCATCGTCTGCGGTCAGGTCAATCTCGAGCTTTGAGGCCGTTCCAGCCGCGAGGTTGCCATCGGCACCCACGAGCTTAAACTCTGTCTCGCCGCGGCCCTTGCGGTACCACATATAGGTCGGTGCCAGCCCTGTTTCGCTATCGTCGGCACCGAGTTGCTTCACATGGCCAATCGCCGAGAGCGTCAGGTGGCTTCCCGCCGTGCGCTCAACCGAAGAGTCGTATCCAAGATCCGACCCCTCCGCAGCATCCGCCGCAGGTCCGCTCACGGTCATCGTCATGCCATCGGGCATGGTCTTGACCGTGATGATTGCCGAGCGAATACCTGTTTCGGTCGTGGATCCATTCTTAACGGCGGCGATGGCGAATCGATACTCCGTATTGGGCTCCAGCCCATCCCACTTGAGCGAGGTCTGCGTGTTGTCGGCAATCTTCCAGCTATTGACGAATTGACGACCGCATCCGCCGCATTGCTCTGCAGCATGCCCACGCCGTAGCTAAAGCCACTCTTGTTTGCGAGTACATCGTCCCAGCTAAACGTAACGCTGGTCGAATCGACGGCGTTTGCCGTAAAGCCCGTCACGGCCGGCGCGTCGGGCATCTCGACGTCCTTAACGTCATAGCCCACGATCCAGAACTGGTCGGTGTCCTTGGTGCCGAGCTTGTCGCCCGAGTCTGCCTCGAACTTGTCGACATCCACCGCGTTGACGCCCAGACGCCACACAAAACCGTACTTGCCCTGCGCGGCCTCGGGCAGGTTGTCGACGGTGCCGCCGTATTCGGTCGATTCACTCGAGGAGCTACCCGTAGTAAAGCCGGCGTTGGCACCAAAGCACAGGCCGCCAAACAACTCGTGCTTTGCGAGCTTCGCGCCCATGACAACGCTGCCGTTCAGCGTCAAGCCGAGCTCGAGCTCCTGCTCCTTGCCCTCCTCGACTTCGATGGTCTGCTCAATGCTCGCCCCCGACTGCGCGGCGGCGCCGTTAAACCCATCGTGCGTGTAGGCGCGCGTTACGCCAGGCTTGCCCAGGCCAAAGGAATCCCCAACGGGAGTCTCGCCGTTGAGCGTCGTTTGATAGGTTCCGGGTTCTCCCGACCGGTTGGTCAAAAAGTAGCTGAGCGGCGTCATATTGTGCTGTTTGGCAATGCGGTCATAGGCCTCGACATTAACGACCGAGGTCTGCGCGCCGAGCGACACGGGCGCCGCCATCACGCCCTTGCCACCAGTTTCCTCATTTTCGATCTCATACTCGTAATAGACCATCGGAATCGTGTAGAGCACGGCCTTGTCACCCTCGCCGGCATGCGACTCATAGCTTACGCTTGCGCTGACCGTGCGCTCGCTCCGGTAGTCATAGCATCCCTCGGCGGCAAAATCGACTGAAGCATTCATCGCGACCAGGGGCGGACCGGTCTGCACCTCGACGGCAACGCCCAACTCGGCGCCAATGGTATAGCCCTGGGATGTCCCCGTGCCCTTTTCCTCTCCGTATGACGTGCCGCCCAACACCAGATAGCCGTATGCCTGCTCCAGATCCTCAACATAGGGCGCATCCTGCAGCACGGCAAGCACGCGCGGGTTGGTATAGACCTTGTAGCGGTCCTTGTACGTAATCTTGACGCTGTCGTTGTCGACATCGGGCAGCGCGAGCGAGATAAATGTGCCATAGGTAGTGCCGCGACGGTTGCTCTCGCTAATCACCTGCTCCTCGCCGCGGCGCACCTTTCCGTTCTCGTCGAGCGAAAAATGCGAGGCGGTCATCCAATAGTAGTCATCGTTCTTGCGCAGGTCCTCGTCGCGGTGCTTGCCCACCACGGCGATAAAGCTCTCGTTATAGCGGTCCGAACCCGAGACGCTGCCCGCCTTGACGTCGCTGATCCACACCTGCTCTATACCCTTGTGGTCATGCTTGTTGCTGCTGTTGTATTGCTGACCGCTCATGCTCATGGTTCCGACCATGGACCCCAAGCCCTGAGTCCCGCTCTGTGCCGTGTTGCAGGCAAAGTCGCGGAACACATCGCCGCCCACGAGCACCTCGTCGACCGCCAGCTGCTCGGACAGGCCGTCAAGGTTGGCAGTGGCAAGGGCAATAGGCGCCAAGGTGCACGGATAGCGCTTATCCTGAGCGCTATCCTTCCATGCGCTGTTGGGCACATGCATCAGCCCATAGGAGGCGAGGAGCCCGTCTCTGTATTCCTTGCAATCGGAAAGCTTGAACTCGCCAGACTCCGAGTCAAAATACGCGTAGCGGTACAGCGCGCCGTACAGCCCCTTGCTGCCGTCAGAAGCGCCGTAATCAAAAGCGCTGCGTTGCCAGTCATAGCCCGCAAGAATAAGGCCCGTGACGGTTTCACCCGTCTTCTTTCCTTCTTCATCGTAGGCGGCAAACGTGCCGAACGTCGCATTCGCAGCGACCATGGTCTTGCCGTTCGCGGAGAGGGAGATTGCGCCCGCGTCGCCCAGAGCATCGACATGGACGAGCGCACCCTTGGATGCATCCCACGAAAACAGCTCGCAATGCGTCGACTTATCAATATTCTTCTTGCCGTAGGGTGCCGAGACCACGATGGCGAGGTCATCGCAAAAATCGCGATCGAGGTCGCCGGCCGCTAGCGAAACGACAGGAGCTGACTGAAGCTGCGTCCAGGAGTCGTTCCCGCCCTTGTTGTGCGTGGTGTAGTCCGCGGCGTTACCGGCATCGATCTTGACGACGCTTTGCTTCCAGTTGCCGCCCTCCAAGTCATACATGTCGACTACAGCCTTGCGCACGCCGTTCTCGTCGACATAGCAGCCCGCGTAGACAAAAAGCTCGTCGACGCCGTCGCCATCGACATCGCCCGCCTCGACATCAAAGACGGCGTCGTGCTCTTGCAGGTAACCGGCATCCAGGTACTTAAAACGGCCTTCGTACATCAAATTAGTGTTGACCGTCACCGGCAGGTGTGTGTCGAGAGTGCGCGTACGCCCGTTGCTAAACGAGTAGAGGACCAGCTCAACCTTTCCGGCGTATGACTTGCCGTCAATCGTCGTGGAGGAACTGTCGCCGTAGGCACGGAGCTCGGCAACGCGGCTCTTTTTGCCCGTGCTGGCGTCGCTGCAGAACTCAACACTCGTGGCGTGAATGCCCGAGAAACCGTTGTTGTCGTTGGCGAGTACTGTTGAGGACTCATTGTTGCTTAGGTACGACCAGGTGCCGCCACCGTAGTCGCTATGCTTGTAGAGATCGCTGTTCGTATCGAAGTTGTTGACGTTTTGCCAGAACTTTGCGGCGCCCCACACACTTCCATAGCCATCGGTGAGTTTGCTGCTGCCGCCAATGTCACCGCGCTCGACGTTCTCGAGCTTGTCGCGCAGAGTGTAGCGATTGCCATGGCTACCGTTAGCTGCCATATAGACCTCGCTGCGCGTGGCAAACGTCGTGGGGGTATCAGTGGAATAGGGGCCAACGGTATCGGCCGGAATGTCCTCGCTCGTGCCCAGACCCAGGGCTTGATAATCCTGCTCGGTCATATCGGTGATTGCGGGCGCGTCTGCCGCCTGGGCAACCTGGGGCGTGGCCGTGAAGCAGGCGACGCTCGTGGCGATCAACGCAGCAAGCGCCGCCGTCCCAACAAGCGGGATTTTCGACAGCCTACGGATACGGGGGTGTGGAACGTACATGAGGGACCTCGCTTTACTCGAGTGGAGTGGACTCATTTTTGCAAATGATACGTCCGACGCCCGATATCACGTGTCTCATTTTCGCCAACGGCGTGTCTCATTTTTGAGAATCCGAGATGCCGCGGAAATCTTATCCCAGCTCAAAGGCCATTTCTGGGATGTATTTTCCGTCGAGTGCCTCATCGGGAAACTGCATCCCATTTCAAGCGTCGATTCTGGGACGCACTTTCCCCTTAGACCCTCAACCGGAAACCGCATCCCACTTTGAGCGCAAATTCCGGGATGCATTTTCCGCTTGAGCCTCATTGGGAAACGGCGTCCCACTTTGAGGGCTGATTGTGGGATGCATTTTCCGGTTTTGCTCTCATTGGGAAAATGCATCCCGTTTCTTGACCGAATAATGGGACGCAATTTCCCGTTGGAGCGCCTTTGGGAAAGCGTGTCCCACTTCGACCGCCCAGAGTGGAATGCACTTTCCGCAAAGCACCTCAACGGGAAACTACGTCCCATTCCAAAGGCAAATTCCGGGACGCATTTTTCGAAAGCCTGCCCATCCGGAAAGCCCGTCCCACTTTGGACGCATCCGGGCACGGAACCATCGACCTATCAGGCCTCCCATCAATAAAGAGGCGTCCTCCCGGACGGCGGGGCACGAAGTTCATCGCGAGTTCCGCACGCAAAGAAGGCCACTTAATGTGGCCTTCGTCTTGCGCAGGACTGTAGAGCAGGGAACTTCGTGCCCCGACGCCCGGGAGGACGTTTCATTTAGAAAGATGGACCGACCGCCGTCAGCGATGGGAGCTACTCCCCCAGCACGGCCTTTTTGGCGGCTGTAGCCATGTTATCCAGATCTTCCTTGGTGGGGTGATCCTTTGCGGCAACCCAGTTGTCGAGAAGCATCTTAGCGCGGGCGTTGTCGGGATCTTGCTCGAGCATGGCCTCGTAGCGCTGCTTGACCGCAGGGCCCATCTTGCCCTGGCACATCGCCCAGCCCGCAAGCTCGGCATCATTGGCCAAATTGGAGGTCACGCGATCGATAATCTGCTGGTAATAGCTCTGATCGGCGCCAAAGCCGCAGGTGCCAAACAGGAACACGCGCTTGCCGTGCAAGGCGGAGAGCAACGCCGCGACCGAAGGCGTGCACGCGCCCTTGTCGCACCAAAAACCGACGAGCACCATGTCGGCCGCGCAGGCGCCCTGCGCCTCGAGCGCAACCTGATCTGCATCCGCATCGTCGCTCAACGCCGCGGCGTGGACAAACTCAACGCCCGCAGCCTGCAGAGCGCGCTTAATCGCGCCCGAAACCATCCTGGTATTACCGCTCTTGCTGTTAACCACCAAAGAGCACGTCATAGTCACGTTGCCTCGTTTCCCCCAAAACTAAAGCCACTAATGCAATTTATTAGATGAATATCTTAGTACTAACGACGCAGATGTAAACCATCTGCCGCCAATCGGTGGCCCCTACTGGGCAAACTGGCTGCGGTAGAGTTCGGCGTAGAAGCCGCCTGCCGCTAGCAACTCGTCGTGCGTGCCGCGCTCGATAATCTCGCCGTCGCGCATCACCAGAATGCAGTCGGCGTTGCGGATGGTGCTCAGGCGGTGCGCCACGACAAAGCTCGTACGACCGGCCATGAGCTCGTCGAATGCCGCCTGCACCTGCAGCTCGGTACGCGTATCGATGCTCGACGTTGCCTCGTCCAGCAGCAAGATTGCCGGGTCGGTGAGCATGACGCGCGCGATGCACAGCAGCTGCTTTTGGCCCTGGCTAAACGTGCCGCCGTCCTCGCCGATTACCGTATCGTAGCCGCCCGGCAGCTGCACGATAAACTTGTGCGCATGCGCGCGCTTGGCGGCCTCGATAACCTGCTCGCGCGTGGCATCTGGGCAACCGTACGCGATGTTGTCTGCCACCGTGCCCTCGAACAGCCAGGTGTCCTGCAGCACCATGCCAAAGGCGCGGCGCAGGCTTGCGCGCGTGTAGTCACGCGAAGACCGGCCATCGACCATGATGCGTCCGGCATCGATATCGTAAAACCGAAGCAGCAAATTGATGAGCGTCGTCTTGCCGCAGCCCGTGGGACCGACCAGGGCAAAGCGCATGCCGGGCTTAGCCTCGATGCAGATGTCCTGCAGCAGCCTGCGGTCGGGCACGTAGCTAAAGTCCACGTGTTCAAAGGTCACCTCGCCCTGCGGGGCGACAAGCTCCACGGCATCCGCCGCGTCGGGCTCCTGCTCGCGCGCATCAAGCAACGCGAACATGCGGCGCGCCGAGGCGTACGCGATCTGGATCTGCGTGATGACGTTGGTGACCTCGTTGAACGGCTTGGTGTACTGGTTGGCATAGGACAGGAAAATCTGCACGCCACCCACCGTAAGCGCCGCGGGCACGCCCGTGATCACGCCCACGCAGCCGATCACGGCGACCACAGCGTAGATGATGTTATTGATAAAGCGCGTGCCGGGGTTAGAAAGCGAGCCCATAAACTGCGCGCGCTCACCTGCCGTATACAGCTCGGCGTTGAGGGCATCGAAGCGCTGCTGGGCGTTGGGACCATAGGCAAAGGCGTCGACAAGCTTTTGCTCGCCTACGTACTCCTCGATATGACCACCGAGCTGCCCTTGAATACGCTGCTGCGCCGTAAAGCTCTTGTTGGAAAGCTTGGCGATGGCGCCGGCCGCAAAGATGGAAAGCGGCGTGACGAGCACCACCACGAGCGTCATGGCCAGGTTAATGGAGAGCATAAACGCGAGCGTGCCCACGATGGTGATAACGCCGGTGAAAAGCTGCGTGAAGCCCTGCAGCAGACCGTCGCCCACCTGGTCGACGTCATTGACCACGCGGCTCATAAGGTCGCCGTGGGCATGGCTGTCGATAAAGCTGAGCGGCATGCGGCTGAGCTTGTCACTTGCCTCCACGCGCATGTCACGCACCGTTTCGTAGGACAGGCGGTTGACGCAATAGCCCTGCAGCCACTGGAAGGACGCTGCTCCCACCACGACGAGCGCGAGTTTGGTAACGAGCGGCAGCAGCGCATCGAAGTCCACCTGGCCCGCGGCAACGATCAGGTCGATGCCCTCGCCAATGAGGATGGGCGTGTAGAGCTGCAGGATCACCGAGACGGCGGCACTCACAAACGACGCTGCAAACGAGACGCGGTGCGGACGAACATAGCCCAGCAGGCGGCGAGTCACCGCACCGGCGGGATAGCGCTCGGGGTCGCCGGGCTGGCGCGGACCGTCACCCAGGTCGTTGAGGTTATCGTTGCCGGACACGTTGGCCGTCATCGTGGCGACCGAACCGGAGGAAGTGTACGGATTCACTTAGCAGCCCTCCTTTGCGCAGACGGATGCGGGGGCGGTCGGAGCGGACGCGAGTCTTGGGGTGGGCGTGGGCGTCGTGCTCCCCTGCTGGCCCTCGAGCTCCTCGCGGCGCAGCTGCGACTGGCAAATCTCGCGATAGAGCTGGCAGGTCGCGTACAGCTCATCGTGCGTGCCCAGGCCCGCGACCGAACCGTGATCGAGCACGCAGATCATGTCGGCGTCGCGCACGGTCGAAACGCGCTGGCTCACGATGACGGTCGTGAGCGGCAGCCCGCCCTCGGCGGCACCGCGCACGCTGCGCTCGCGGATGGCGTGGCGAAGCGCCGCGTCGGTCTTAAAGTCGAGCGCCGAGGCAGAATCGTCCATGATCAGAACCTGCGGCGAGCCCACTAAGGCGCGCGCGATAGTCAGGCGCTGGCGCTGACCGCCGCTAAAGTTCTTGCCGCCCGCCTCGACCGGGGCATCCAGGGCTTGGGGCTTGTTGCGCACGAACTCGCTCGCCTGCGCCATGTCGAGCGCCGCCCAGAGCTCCTCGTCGGTCGCCGACTCGTCACGCCAGGTCAGGTTGCTGCGGATGGTGCCGCTCACCAGCGACGCTCGCTGCGGAACGGTCGCGACCACATGGCGCAGCTGATCGAGCGGCCAGGTGCGCACGTCGGCGCCCATCACGCTCACACTGCCGGTGCCCGCATCGTACAGGCGCGGGATAAGCGAGACGAGCGTGGACTTGCCGCTGCCCGTACCGCCAATAATGCCAAGCGTCTTGCCCAGCGGGAGCTCCAGGGTCACATCGTTGACGGCGTTGGCAGCGCCAGCGCCAAAGGAGAAGCTCGCATGACTCAAGCTCAACGCGGGAACCGGAACAGCGTTGCCCATCGCGCTCGGCTCGGGCAGTGCGACCGGCTCGTTGCCCTCGTCGGTGATGCTCGGCACGCAGTTGAGCACCTCGTTGATACGCGAAGCACTCGCGCTCGCCTTGGTAAAGACCACGACCAGGTTGGCGACGTACACGATGGAGGTCAGGGTCTGCGTCATGTAGTTCACAAACGCCATGACCTGGCCCTGCGTAAGCTCGCCCACGTTGACCTGGATGCCGCCCACCCACAGGATGGCGCACACGCCCAGGTTCATCACCAAAAACGTGACGGGATTAAGGATTGACGAGAGCTTGCCCACCGCGATGGCGGTATTGGCCTGGTCATCGGCGGCTTGGGCAAAACGCTCGCGCTCGTGGTCCTCACGCACAAAGGCGCGAACAACGCGGGCGCCCGAAAGCCCCTCGCGGCAGATAAGCGCGATGCGGTCGAGCTTTGCCTGCAGCTGCTTGTAGTAGGGAATGCAGCGCGCCATGACAAACCAAAACACCAGGCCGATGGCGGGCGTGCAAATCAAAAAGATCATGCCGAGCTTAAGGTCGATGGCAAGGGCCGCGCACATAGAGCCCACCGCCAAGAAGGGCCAGCGGATGAGCATGCGCACGCCCAGCGCCACGGCAAGCTGCACCTGGTTGACATCGTTGGTGATACGCGTGATGAGCGACGGCGTGCCAAAGCGATCGAGTTCGGCATAGCTCAGCTTGTTGATGTGCTGGTAGAGTGCGCCGCGAATGTCAGTACCCATGCCCTGCGAGGTGAGCGCCGCCATCTTTTGGCAGACGAGCGTAAACGAGATGCCGATCACGGCCATGGCGGCAAGCACCATGCCGTAGTGGACGACGGCGTCCACGTCGTGCGAGCCAATGCCCTTATCGATCATCTGGGCAATCACCAGCGGCGTCAGCAGGTCAAAGATCACTTCGATCAACTTGCACGCAGGGCCGATCACCATATATCGGCGAAACTTACCACCAAAACGCCTGAGCAACTCAATCATGTATAGGCGCTCCCTATCATCATCCACATTCAATTCGAACCATGATAGTACCGCCACCCCAAAAGAAGCGTAAACAACTCGTCATTTCTAACGGGATTCAGTTTTCAGAGGAGCATACGCGCACACCCAGCCAGTGGCGGGCCAATCGCTTGGTATACTTACATTAGTGCTACCAAGTTAGTCGCCGACCCTTGAAATGAGGTGCCGAGATGAACGACATTCTCGCAAGAAGTGCAAGACGCGCAACCGTGGGCATCGCCCTTTCCGCGGCACTTGTCGCGGGAATCGCCCCCGCAACGGCGATCGCGGCGGAAACCAGTTCCCCCACCGGTGCAGTTGCCTTGCAGGCGGAAGATGCGGCCACCGCAAAAGAAAAAGCGTATGCAGCCATGCAGGAAGCGCTCAAAAACCTCGAGGCCGCAAAAGTTGCCGCAAGTCCCGAGAAACTTGCGGCAATCGATGATGACATTGCCGCTTTTCAAGAGATCTACGACATGGTGGCGGCGGAAGCCGCCAAACGGAGGGAACGCCTTCCCGCCATGCAAGCGAACGTCGATGCAGCCCAAGCCAAATACGATGAGGCCCACAGCCGGACAAGCGGCCTTCAGGCAGAATTAGATAAGGCACTTGAAGCACTCGGCAACGAGGAGCCCAGCACAGCTACTAAAGAGCATATTAAGCAGTTGCGACGTGAGATCATGTCGGCAGAAAGGCGAGAGAAATCTTGTGAAGATGATCTTCACTCCTACCGACGCCGGCTCGAAAGCCAGGAAAGACAGGTTCAGGATTCCGAAAGTGAGGCGGAGGAAGC
>DBFVGT010000133.1:0-8284 GCA_048524725.1 Collinsella sp.
TCGAGGCGCGCGCCTGCAACGGGTGTGCCGTCGGCAAGCGCAATCTGAGTGGAGATACCCTGCTTGGGATGCTCGTTGACGAGCATCAGATAGGTCTCGCCCGCCCGCTCGTAGCGCAGTGCGCGCAGCCAGGGCTGGGGCTCGGCGCAAACCACGGTCTGCATGCCGGTATTGGCAAGTGTGTCTGCGAGCTCGGTGGTCGCCAGGAGCTTGATGTCGGCAAGCGCGGTTGCATCCAGGGAGGCAAAACCCTCGCGGCCTGCAGTGTCACCGTCGTAGCGCTTGTTCGGCAACTCATCCAGCGCGTACACGGCAACACCTGCGGCTGCGGCACGCGCGGCAAAGTCGAGCACGGCTCCGCCGACAAACTCGGCTCCGGGCATCACCAGGCAGCGGTATGCCTGGCCGTTCACGCTAAAGCCGCTACCGTCTGCGGCAATTTCAACGGCATAGCGCCCTGCGTCCTCAAATGCCTCTGCCGGCACGATGTCAAAGTCGACCTGCGCGCGCAAAAGCTCGGAGGCGGCATGCTGCATAAAGTTCGCCTCGCCTGCCCACTCGGCGTCCGCATGGTAGAGAAGCGCCACCGGGGTCGTTGCGCGCCCGCCGCTCAGCAGGCTCGCCGTACGGTTCATGTAGCTCATGAGCTGCCCAAAGTGTGCAAACTGGGGGTTTTGGCCATGCGCATAGAAATGCGGCGGGCAGTCCCAGTCGGGGAAGGCGGCCATGCTAAAGGCATGCGGCACAAACCAATTGACGCCGCGCACCAAAAAATGATCGGCGATCCACTTCATCTCGCGTAGGCCTTCGTGCCATCCAAATGCGCCAAAGACCTCGGCCATGCAACGCCCCTGCTTTTTGGGGTCGAGGTGTGCTGCCGAGGAGCCCAGCTTGGGCAGCACGTAGTTATAGAACTCGAGGTCCCACACGCCGCGCCCGTAGCTGTGAAGGCCGCGATCCATGCCAGGCACCAGCTGGTTGATCACGATGTCGACGCCCGCCATGTCCTGACCGCCCACGGCGCGGAAGTAGTGCCCGGCGCCCACGCCCAGGCGCGCGTGGCAGTCCTTGTCCTCGATAACGTGGCCGATGTACTGCACGCCGCGCGCGCGGCACCAGTCTCCGAGCTGGTCGCAGAAGCACTCCTTATAGAGGGTGCTCGCGATGTCCATATAGACGTGGCGTACGTGCGCGCCGGCCGGCTCGCGGTCCCACAGGTGCGGGAGCTCGGCCAGGTAGCGCTCGCCCAGTGCCGCGCGTAGGCGACGCTCAAGCTCGGCCGACCAGGGTAGGGGTGCGGTGGCCTTGCCGATGAGCGTGTCCGAGATGCCATCGGGGCCCGTGGTGCCCTTCTCGTTGGCAAATCCGGGCTCATCGGAGAAAAAGCCCAGGATCGTCTTGCCAAACTCATCGCCCAGATGCTCAAAATGCGGCTCGTAGACAGCATCGATGAGCTGCGCCACCGAGGCGCGGTCGACCATATTGATGTAGTCCTCGTTGTAGGAGGTCTTGCCGCTCGTGAACATCACGCATGCCTGCGTGAGGCCCGCAGGTGCATCGAAGACCAGGCGGCTGGGGTTGCCGTCTGCATCGTCGATTACTCGGTAAGCGACGTCGACGGGGCTGCCGTCCTGCATAAATGTCACGCCGTAGAAGCGCTCCGTTTTGTCGAGCATGTTGGCGAGCGCGATGCTCGCGGCGGACGTGGGGCCCACGATGTCGAACGTGCGGTGCGTGAGCACGATCTTGCGGAGCTCGGGCACGGCCTCCTTGACGGCGCCGTTGGCAAAGCCCGTGGGGAAGTGTGCGTCGTCCAAGATCCAGAGCTTAAGGCCCAGCTGCCTGCACTCGTCAATGACAAAGTGCAAGTCGCGCCACCAGCCCTCGCCGCAAAAATCGGGGTGTGGACGGCTTTCGAGGCAGACCTCGTGGATGTCGGCGCCGGCGATCTTTTCCAGATACTCGGCAATGGTCTTATGGCTCTCGCCCTTCATCCACAAAAACGGAAGCACGTGGTTGTCGTATGTGCCCTCGAGCACCTGCTGATAGTACGCGGTCATGGATTCTCCTTGGCTCGATCGGTCTGCTGCATAGCACAGATTATGGACGCGTCGGCGCGTTCTGCTAATATCTGAATCACGACGAACTATGACCAAATCAACGATTGGCAAGCCATGGAGATCGACGAGCTCGAGCGTAGGCTCAGCGAACTGAGCACCAGTGAGATCGCTTATAAAGACGGCATGGCATTTGATTGGTCGATTATGACCGAGCATGTCGAAATCGACGGATGCCCAGTGCGCAAGATTGGGCAGCCAGGGTTTGCCTATGCCCAGCCCGGCATGCCGCGTGGCCTGACGATAAGGAAAAACTCGCGCTTTAATGCAGTTCCCGAGCACGTGCATGATTACGTGGAGCTGAGCTATGTGTATCGCGGACGCTGCCCGCAGACGGTGGCGGGGGAGAGGCTCGAGTTGCGCCGCAACGAGGTGCTTTTGCTCGACGCCCTCTGCCCGCATGCCGTGGCGGCGCTTGGTGAGGACGACATCATGCTAAGCATGACCGTTTCACGCTCTTTTTTGCGCCGGAGCCTCGAGTCGAGCCTCTCGCGCGAGAGCGCGGTCTCGCGGTTTTTGTTCAACGCGCTCAACAGCGAGACGGACCATCGGGGCCATGTCCGTTTTCATTGCGGCGAGAGCCGTCGGATTCGGCGCTACATGCAGGAGATGCTCTGCGAGCTGTACGACCCGAGCCCTAACGGTCCCGAGATCGTCCTGCGTCTGTTTCAGCTGTTTTTGGCCGAGCTCATGGATTGCTACGAGCGCGAGCTGGTGCGCGGCGTGGCGGACGGCGCGGCGGGGCCCACTGCCCTGGTGACGGGAATGCTTGGCTATATCGATCGCGAATTCGCCGCGTGCTCCCTCGAGGGGATGGCGGCGGAGTTTGGCTTGAGCCCTAATTATGCGACGGCGCTCCTCAAGCGGCATGTGGGCAAGACCTTTAGGCAGCTTGTGCAGGAGCGACGCCTGGTGCGTGCGGCCGAGCTTCTGCGCGGTGGCGCCACGGCCGGGGCGGCTGCGCATGCGGTGGGCTATGAAAACATGAGCTTCTTCTACCGTAAGTTTCACGACAAGTATGGCTGCACCCCCGCGGCATACCGCCGGTAAGCGCGGGGCGGATCGTCTTCGCTCCTTCGGTGTCAAAAAGTTTCAGCTGCAGCGCTGTTGCAGCGCGCGTCTGCGAAAAGAAGTGTCCAAATCGGCGCCTTCGCCCTGGCCTGGAGCGACTCGGCGGCATACTCGTTTCATCAGCAACACGCATGAGCGAGGAGGCACTTATGGGATTCCCCGAGGGTTTCTATTGGGGTGGCGCTACCGCCGCCAATCAGTTTGAGGGCGCTTGGAACGTGGACGGCCGCGGTCCTTCCGTCGACGACCATTTTTTGGGCGGCAGCTACAAGGAGCCGCGTCAGATTACGATCGACATCGACCCCGACCGCTTCTACCCCAACCATGACGGCATCGATTTCTACCATCACTACGAGGAGGACATCGCGCTGTTCGCCGAGATGGGCTTCAACATGTTCCGCATGTCCATCTCTTGGAGCCGCATCTTCCCCAACGGTGACGACGCCGAGCCCAACGAGGCGGGTCTCGCCTTCTACGACCGCGTCTTCGACTGCCTGCGCGCTCACAATATCGAGCCGCTCGTGACCCTGTCGCACTACGAGATGCCCTATCACCTGGTCGAGAAATACAATGGCTGGGCGAGCCGCGAGCTCATCGGCTTCTTTGAGAAGTACTGCCAGACCGTCTTCGACCGCTATCAGGACAAGGTCAAGTTCTGGCTCACCTTCAACGAGATCAACTGCGGCACCCAGGACATGGGTAACCTCTTTGGGACCAGCATGATCCAGGGCTTTGAGGGCCCGGCTTCGGCGGTCCACACCACGCCGCAGGCCCGTATGCAGGCCCTGCATCACCAGTTTGTCGCCAGCGGCCGCGTCGTGCGCTATGCCCACGAGCACTATCCGCAGTTTAAGATGGGCAACATGGACTGTTTCATCCTCTCCTATGCCGCCACGTGTGATCCGGCCGACGTGTTCGCCACGCAGCAGGAGATGAATACCATGAACTGGTACTGCTCCGACGTGCAGGTGCGCGGCAAGTATCCGTTCTATGCCAAGCGCTTCTGGGCCGAAAACGATGTCGAGCTCGTGATGGAGGACGGCGACCTGCAGGATATCGCCGACGGCAAGGTCGATTTCTACACCTTTAGCTACTACATGTCCGGCACCGTGGGCACCCACAAGGATCACGAGATGACCGAGGGCAACATGACCTTTGGCGGCAAGAATCCCTATCTGGAGTCCACCGACTGGGGCTGGCAGATCGATCCGCTGGGTCTGCGCATCGCCCTCAACGAGATTTACGCCCGCTACGAGATTCCGCTGATGGTGGTCGAGAATGGCATGGGCGCCTACGATGAGGTCGAGGAGGACGGCTCCATCCACGACCCGTATCGTATCGCCTACTTGCAGAGCCACGTCAAGGCCATGGGCGAGGCCATTGCCGACGGCGTCGACCTGATCGCCTACACCTGGTGGGGCCCCATCGACCTGGTTTCCGCCGGCACCGGCGAGATGCGCAAGCGCTACGGCTTTATCCACGTCGATAAGTACGACGACGGCACCGGTACCTACGAGCGACGCCGCAAGGACAGCTTCTACGCCTACCAGAAGATCATCAAGTCCAACGGTGCCGAGGGCCTGGATTAATCGACAATATGAGTGCCACCGGGGAAAAGCGTTGGGATGGGCTCGCGATTCGAGTCCCCACCTTAGCATTTGAACCATTTGGCACTATAATCACCATAGGTATGCGCATAACGTTGCGCTTAATCAAGAGGAGAAAACGTATGGGTCTGTTTGACATGTTCAAGAAGAAGGCTGAGCCCGCGGCGGCTGCTGCTCCCGCCTCCATCTCTGCTTCTGCCGGCGCCGACGTGCTGTGCTCGCCCGTCAAGGGTAAGGTCATCAAGATGGCCGACGTGCCCGATCCCGTCTTTGGTGGCGAGGTTCTGGGCAAGGGCTGCGCCGTGTGGCCCGAGGACGACCTGGTCTACGCTCCCAGCGACGGCAAGGTGACCGTCACCATGGGTCACGCCGTGGGCCTGCAGTCCGATAGCGGCATCGAGGTTCTGGTGCACGTTGGCGTCGATACCGTCAACATGAACGGTGATGGCTTCGAGGGCTTCGTCAAGGCCGACGACGTTGTGAAGGCTGGCCAGCCCATACTCAAGATCGACCGCGCCAAGATCGCCGCTGCCGGTTACAAGGACTGCGTCGTGGTGGCCGTGTCCAACACCGCCGAGTTTGCCGATGTCGAACTCGCCGTCGAGGCCGACTCCGCTGTCGCCGCCGGTGACGCCATCGTTAAGGTCGTCCGCAAGTAAACTGCGGCATCCAAAGGATGTGCAAGGGTGGTCGGGTTTTCCGGCCACCTTTTTTATTGCACCGCGGGGAAGCGTTTTATTGCACGTTGGGCGGGCTTGCAAACCGTTCGGACGCTAAAACGAACCGACCGCGCCTTCGCGTTGCCGTGGGCGTTCATAAGTGGATATTATGGGCTTACTTATTACAACGTGCGCCGCGTCCGGGAAGCGCGGTGCCGCTCATTGGGAGGAACAACATGAAAAAGAAGCTGCTGCTTGCGCCCCTCATGGCCGTCTTGGTTGCATGCGTGGTCGTGCTTTCCGGCTGTGGAGGTCCTTCGGTTGAGGAGCTCATCACCGAGGATCTTACGACGCAGTTTGACGAGGTCAAAAACGGTGGCGACGACTTCCTCTCTGGTCTGGAGGAGGCTTCGGGCGACGAGTTCGAGCAGCTGGGTATCGATCCCAAGGAGTATGCCAAGACCTATCTCGAGGGCTTTGACTACAAGATCGGCGACGTGACGGTCGACGAGGACAAGGGTGTCGCGACCGCCGAGGTTTCTATCACATGCAAGTCTATGAACAAGATCGTCGAGGACTTCTCCACCCAGTATCAGGAGAAGGTCGCTGCGCTCGATACGATGCCTTCCGAGGACGACCTGTACAAGATGGCCGGCCAGGTCATGGTCGACGTGACCAAGGCCGCTAAGACCAAGGACACCAAGGTCACCTTCAAGTATTCCTGCAATGACGACGGCGAGTGGTCTGCCGACGATTCCGCAACCAACGAGATGATGAATGCCATGATGAGCTAGTTTGTTACGCGGTTTTGCCAAACCGCGTAACGGCTCGACGCTGCAAACGCCCCTAAGCGGCAATCTGACGTTCAATTTCAAGGGCGCGACCAGAAGGTCAGCGCCCTTTCATTTCACGTCACCTTGCTCGCTTAGGGTCGTTTTCGCTGACGTTGCCAAGACATTGGCGTCAACATAGTTGGCGTTGGCGATGGCGTGCTGGTCAATCCTTACAGCTCGTACAGTGTGGTGAACTTGTCCTGCAGGTAGCTGCAGTAGTAGCGGGCGTCAAAGGCCATGCCGCAGGCGCCCTTGATGAGTTCCAGCGCGTCTTTGGCGCGGCCCCACTGCCAAATGTGCTCGCCCAGCCAGGCGCGGACGGGCGCCAGATCGCCGCTCGCGCAGGCACCGGTAAGGTCGACGCCGTCGCGGCACATGGCCGGCACAAACATGGCATCGTAGGCGCTACCCAGCGCATACGTGGGGAAGTAGCCAAACGAACCGCCGCTCCAATGCGTATCCTGCAGGCAGCCGTGCGTGTCGTCGGGAACGGGAATGCCCAGGTACTCGTCCATAAAGCGGTTCCAAAGCGCGGGGATGTCCTTGGCCGCAGCCTCGCCGGCAAACAGCATACGCTCAATCTGGTAGCGCACCATAATATGCAGCGGATAGGTGAGCTCGTCGGCCTCGGTGCGGATCAACGACGGCTGCGCGATGTTCACGGCGCGGTAGAGCGTGTCTTCGTCGACGTCGCCGTAGACCTCGGGCGCGTGACGACGCAGCACCTCGAGCAGCGGGCCCATAAAGGCGCGGCTGCGACCCACGGTGTTCTCGAAAAAGCGGCTCTGGCTCTCGTGGATGCCCATGGAGGTGCCGCCCTCCAGGCAGGTGCGCGCGTAGGCGGGATTGACGCCCAGCTCGTACATGGTGTGCCCCGCCTCGTGGATGATGCTGTAGACGTTGGAGATGCAGTCGTCCTCGTAGATGTGCGTCGCGATGCGCGCATCACCCACGGCAAAGCCCTCGCTAAACGGATGCTCGGTAAAGGCAAGCGTGGTGTCGTCCAGGTCCAGGCCGACAAGCTTCATAAGGTCGAAGCTCATGGCGCGCTGGGCAGCCTCGGGCACGTGGGCGTGCAAAAAGTCGGCAGCCGGCTGCTGGCCGCGCTCGCCGATGGCGTGCACGAGCGGCACGACCGTGGCCTTGACCTCGTCGCAAAACGCGTCGAAGCTCTTGGCGGAAAGGCCGCGCTCGTACTGGTCGAGCCAAACGTCGTATGGATCGCGCTTGGGGTCCATGAGCTCGGCCTGATGCTTAAGTTGGGCGACGATTCTATCCACATAGGTCTCAAAGCTCGCCCAGTCGTTGGCTGCCTTGGCCTTGCGCCACACGGCGTCCGCCTCGCAGGTGAGCCTGGTCCAGGCCTCGGCTTCTTCGGTGGGGATGGCACTGGCCTCACGTTGATCGCGGCCGAGCACACGGATCTCGTCGAGCAGCTGAGGGTCGTCGATTTTGCCGCCGGCGACGGTCTCGCGCGCTAACGAGCGTACGAGCTCAACGGACTTCTCGCTGGTCAGCAGCTTGTGATGCTCGCCGGCAAGCGTGCCCATGGCGTCGGCACGCGCTGCTGCGCCGTTGGCGGGGGCAATGGTCGCGCCGTCAAACTCGGCAATCTTGAGCAGGTACTCACGAGTCCACAGCTTGCCTTCGAGCTTGCGGAATTTTTTGACGGCCTTATCGACCTTCATGCCTTTGGATGTCTTGCCCGCTGCAGGCTCGGCCTTCTTATCGAGTTTCTTTCCCATACCATATCCTTGATCTCGTGAGCCGAGCGCTTCGGGTGGGCGCGCGGCCAGTTTGCACAGCTACCTGCCTTGTACCCAGTGCGAACAAAACGGAACGCGGCGATGCACACGCAGAATGTGTTATCCTATAGCCCAATGCGTTGACGGAGAGGGTTTTGCCCGCCGCGTCGCCGGCAAGAGAGGGAAGGTCATGGGCTGCGAGCCTTCCTGCGGTGACAAGGGCCAAGCGTTCACTCCCGAGCAGCGACCTCA
>DBFVGT010000134.1:0-4366 GCA_048524725.1 Collinsella sp.
CCGCATCTCAATCTGTAACAGTTAGAGACCAAATATGCCGCCTGGTGTTACAGATCAAGACGTTGGGCTGACGGCCGAACGGTTCATCTAAATCTGTAACAGTTAGAGCCATTTTCGCTGGCTTGGTGTTACAGATCGAGATTTTGCAAAAGCCGAGGATAGGCACTGCCGCCAAGGCCTTTCCCTCGGCCTAAAACAAAACCCCCACAAAGGTGCCTGTCCCCTTTGTGGTGGTTTTGGTCGGTTAGTCTTCGAGCTGCGCTACTTTGTAGCGGTAGGCAGCGGCGATAACGTCTTTGCAGCCCTCGCGGCCCAGCTTGGCGCGGTTGACGACGATGTCCTTACCGCTCGTCATCTTCCACTTGCCGGCGCTGTAGCGCTTGTAGAACGCCTCGCGCGCCTTCTGCTGCTGCTTGACCAGCTTGGCGCCCTTCTTTTTGTTGAGACCGCGCTTTTTGCGCACAATCTCGACGCGGTCCTCAAAGGGGGCGGTCACCAGCACGGCAATGTGGTTGGGGTTGTTACGCAGCAGGTAATCGGACAGGCGGCCTTCGATAATGCAGCTCTCGGTCTCACCCAGGTCCAAAATCACCTGGCTCATCTTTTGGAACAGCTTGTCCGAGTACGAACGCGCATCGTAGCGGTCGGGCAAAAACGCCATGTTCTCCACGGCCAGGCGCTCGTCGTAGGCGGCCATCTTGTCGAGCGACTCGCCCGCACGCAGCGACGCACGCACCAGCAGTTCGTTGTCATACAGCGGAATCCCCAACTCGTTGGCGAGGATGCGTCCAATCTCGTGGCCCTCGGCACCAAAGTCGCGCGCGATGGTAATGACCACAGGACTCTTCTTGTTCTCTAGATCGCTCATCGCGATTCCTTTCTAACAAATGAGAAAAGGGCTGTTTATCTCTTATTCCCACGATACCGTACCTGGGTTTTCCTGGTGCCCAAGATTGGCCTGAAAGAGGAGCGACGCGTACTTTGGTACGCGAGCGACGGTTTGAAGGCCAAGGTTGGGTGCCAGGGAAAGCCAGGCTATGCGGCTACGATGCGGCGTTGGTAAGCTCGGACTAGTAGCGAGATACCAAAGTTGAGCACAAAGTACATCGCAAACACCAGGCCGTAGAGCATAAGCACCTGCGACAGGTCGATCGCGTGGGCCATCACGACATTTGCCGTATACATGAGCTCGGCCACGTTAATACCCGAAAGATACGAGCTGTCCTTGATGACGGTCGTGCACTGGCTAAACAGCGCCGGAATAATCGTCTTAAACGTCTGCGGCAGAATGATGTAGCGCATGGTGGCAAAGAAGCCAAAACCCTGGCTCTGCGCCGCCTCAAACTGGCCGCGCGGAATCGAGTTGAGGCCGCCGCGCACAATCTCGGCCATCACGGCGCTGGTAAACAGCGTAAAGGCGATGGTCGAAATCACAATGTCCAAACCCTGCACAGTAAAGTAGATAAACAGGATCCACAGCAGGTTCGGTGTGCAGCGGAACAGCTCGATATAGGCGCTCACCAGAATACGGAACGGGCGGGGCGCATAGCTTTTAACGAGCGCCAGCACCGTGCCAAAGATGAGCGAGAAAAAGATCGACAGCGCCGAGATCTCGATTGTCTTAACAAAGCCGCCCCAAATGTAGAGCAGGTTGGTCGCGTTGAAGATTTCCATGCGCTAGGCCTCCTCTACGTTGTCGAGCCCCAGCTCGGCTAGGCTCACGCCGCGCGGACGCTCCTTGGAGCGGCGCTCGAGCCACTGCACAAGCATGGCGAGCGGAAAGCAGATGATGAAGTACATAAGGCAGCAGACGATGTATCCCTGCAGGTAACCGTACAGACTCACAAAGTTGTCGGAACGGTACATAAGGTCGCCGCCGGCCACAAGCGCCAGCACCGACGTGTTCTTGACCAGGTTGAGCGCCTGGTTACACAGCGGCGGCAGAATGATCTTGAACGTCTGGGGCAGTACGATGTACCAGTATGCCTGCGCACGGGTGAAGCCCTGGCTCTGGGCCGCCTCCATCTGACCGCGCGGAACGGCCTCGATACCGGTGCGGATGACCTCCGAGATGTAGGCCGCGTGATACAGGCCCACACCCAAGAAGCCCAGCACGAACGGCGCGATGCGCACCGGCTGGTCGGCGCCGGTTATAGCCTGCAAAAACTGCGGGCCAGCCATATACATAAAGAGCACCTGCACGGGTAGCGGGGTATTCTGGTAAAACTCAACGTACACGCGGCTGATGGCGCGCAGTACACGCGAACGGGTGGTCGAGAACACGCCCAGCAGCGTGCCCAGCACCAGCGACAGCAGCAGACCAGCAACGACCACCTGCAGCGTCACGCCAAAGCCCTCCCAGAAGGGCCCCATGTTTTGAAATGTCGTCGACCAGCGGTCGGCGTCAAACAATCCTTCGAGCATTTGATTCCTTCCTTGGACGATGCGCCTACACAAGACCCCAGGTCTTGACCTCTTGATCGAGCCAGCCGTCGGCCAAGCGATCGCAGACCATCTGATTGACCACGGCCGAGAGGTCGCAGCCCTTCTTGGTCGCCACGCCGTAGCCCTGCTCGCCAAACTTGACCTCGGGCTGCAGTAGCTCGACAGTCTCGTTCATGTAGCCGGCCAGCGTGGAGCGGTCCATGGCAAAGACGTCGATATTGCCGGCGTCGAGCGAACTCTTGATGATGGGGTAGCCGCTAAAGGCCCTAAATTCGGGCTCGCAGGTAAAGCCGTTATCCTTGATCATCTGCTCGATCAGGCCCTGCGTGGTGGCACCCTGACTCACGCCGATGACCTTGCCGTCCAGGTCCTCAATCGAGGTAAAGCCCGAACGTTTCTTGACCATGAGGCCCACGTAGTCGGTGCGATACGGCGTCGAGAAATCCCAGCTCTTCTTGCGCTCGTCGGTGATGGTGTAGGTCGCCGCGACCACATCGAGTTGGCCGTTGTCGATCAGCGGGCCGCGCGTCTTGGGCGTTACGTCGGTAAACTCGACCAGCTCCTGGGCGCGGGCCTCCTTGTAGCTCACGCCAAAGACGGCAGCGGCGATCTGGTAGCACAGATCGACCTCCATGCCCTCAAAGCGACCCTTGGCGGTGTCGTAATAGCCGTAGCCGGGAACATCCTTCTTAACGCCGGCGTTCAGGTGGCCACGCGACTTGATGGTCGCAAGCTTGGACCCCTTGTCGGAGGCCTCGCCGCTGGCAGAGTTGCCGCAACCGGTGAGCGCGGTCCCCGTCAGCGCGAGCATGCCGGCGCCAGCCAGCTGCAAAAAGTGACGGCGCGATACAGCCGCCCTCGTCATATCCGTCATGTCCATCACCGCGCCTAGTGCAGAATCTTGGACAGGAACTCGCGGCAGCGCGGGTTCTCGGGGTTATCGAAGAAGTGCTCGGGCGTGCCCTCCTCCAGAATGCGGCCGTCCTCCATAAAGATGACGCGGTCGGCCACCTGGCGCGCAAAACCCATCTCATGCGTCACGCAGATCATGGTGATGTCCTCCTGCGCAAGCTCAATCATAACGTCCAGAACCTCCTGGACCATCTCGGGGTCGAGCGCCGAGGTCGGCTCGTCAAACAGGATGATGGGCTGCTTAGTGCACAGGGCACGGGCGATAGCGATGCGCTGCTGCTGACCGCCCGAGAGGTTCTGCGGATACTCGCCGGCCTTATGAGCCATGCCAACGCGCTTGAGCGCGGCGATGGCGATCTCGGTCGCCTCCTCCTTGCTCTTCTTTTGCAGCTTGATGGGCGCGAGCGTCAGATTGCCCAGCACCGTCATGTTGGGATACAGGTTGAACTGCTGAAACACCATGGAGCTATACTTGCGAGCCATCTCCAGGTGATTCTTCTTGGTAAGCGGCGTGCCGTCGATGATGACCTCGCCCGACGTGGGCTCCTCAAGATAATCGACGCAGCGGATGAGCGTCGACTTACCCGAACCAGAGGGCCCGATCATTACGAGCTTCTCGCCGCGCTTGACGGTGAGGTTGATATCTTTGAGCACATGCAGGTCGCCAAAGTACTTGTTGAGATGCTTGATCTCGATCATGTCTGCCATGAATGTCCCTTCCCTGCGTTTACACGAGTTGAACTATTGTACGGAAAGAACCACGTTTCCGCAGCCCACACTACATCCCCGTAAAGAACCCGCAATCTTTCACCTGCTCGTTGGTGCTCATTGGGGACAGACTTAAATGAGTACCCCCCGTGGGCACTCAATTTGAACTGCATCCCATTTCTTGGACTTTGAAATTAAGGTTCGAGAAAAGGGAGGCATCGGAAATGCCCCGCAGGAAGAAGGCAAGATACGGTCGCGAGATGAGGGCACGCGCCGCCGACCTGTTCGAGGCCGGCCTCGG
>DBFVGT010000135.1:0-5242 GCA_048524725.1 Collinsella sp.
TAAAGCGGGTTTTCCAGGTGCCCGAGTTTGCCGTGAAAGAGGAGCGCCGCGTACTAAATGTACGCAAGCGACGGTTTGAACGGCAAAATCGGGTGCCTGGGAAAGCCGCTATTTGAGCACCCAGTTGTCGAAGGAAAGACCGTAATCTGCGTATTTATCGCAGAGGTCCTTGACCGTGCCGTCCTCGTAGAGCGCCTTGAGTGACTCGGTTACAGCATCGGCCGACTTGGTGTCGCCCTTCTTAAAGCCGACGGCGTAGTGCTCGCTGGACAGCGGCTTGTCGAGCTGCGTATAGGCATCGGGCTTGGCGGCCAGCTGATACTGAGCGATCGAGAGGTCACAGGCAACGGCATCGACCGCACCACTCTCGAGCTGCATAAACGCCGTGTTGTACTCACCGATGGTATCGAGCGTGGCAAACGTCGCGGCCAGATCCTTCTGGTCGCCCTCGAGCACATCCTGCGCAGCGGAATCAGTCTGGGTAATCACGGTCTTGCCGGCAAGATCGTCCCAGCTCTTGATACCCGCGTCCTTCTTGACCACCAACACCTGCTCGTTGAGCATGTACGGCTCGGAGAACGTGTAGTCGTCCTCGCGACCTTCCATGGTAAAGCCGTTCCAGATGCAGTTGATGGCGCCGGAGTTGAGCAGCGTGTCCTTGGCATCCCAATCGATGGCCTCGTAATCGACATCCCAGCCCTGCTTATCGGCAACGGCCTTGGCGAGGTCGAGGTCAAAGCCCGTGTACTCGCCGTCATCGCCCACAAAGCCGTACGGAGGATAGGACTTGTCAAAGCCCACCACGAGTTTCTTGGACTCCGCAGCGCCCTTCACATCCTTGGCTGCGGCAGAACCAGCAGCGGAGCCCTTGCCAGCACCACCGCCGCAGCCGACAAGACCAAGGCCAAGCACCGTGGCGAGCGAGCCGGCTAGACCAACAAACTGACGACGAGACATATCGGTATTCATGGTATTCCCCCTCGATAGCACTTTAGTTAGGTAAAGTGAGTCATGTAACGTTCAGAATCATACACTTTAGTGAAATGGAGTACAAGGGAGGGCTTGCCCGGCGCGGGCGGGGAGCGGCGCGGAATTAAGTTTATCGCGAGTTCCGCACGCAAAGGAAAGCACTAAATGTGCTTTCCGTCTTGCGCAGGACTGTAGAGCAGGAAACTTAATTCCGCGCCGCTCCCCGCCCGCGCCGGGCAAACGTCGTTGGACTTATCGCTGACATGAAATGGCCGCTTGCATATCGTCCACTAGCTTGGCACGGTACAATTGCTTCGGACTTTTCTTTTTCTTTAATAGTGGAGTTAATTCATGGCAGAATCTCGTGCGGAGCGTAAGGCTCGTCGTGCTTTGATCGAGGCGGCTGAGGGGTCGGAAGAGAAAAAATCTTCTAAGAAATCCAAGTCGTCTCAGGATGCGAAGGGCAAGGTTAAGACCAAGCGTTCTGGCTCTCGTCAGGGCGGGGATAAGGCGCCTCACGTTCGCTCCAAAGGCTCGCGCAAGGATTCGGCTCAGCCTGCGCGTAAGGCCGTGGATCCCAAGTCTCCCTGTTCGATCATGAAAGCTTGTGGTGGGTGTACGGCACTCAATCGTCCTTATAAGAAGCAGTTGGCGGCCAAGCAGGCTGCTATGGAGGAGCTGTTTGCTGAGCTCTGCGAGCGCGAGGGCATTAGCGTCGACCCCATTCGCGGTATGGGAGTCACCCTGGGAGACCCGGGTAAATATCCTGCGCCGCGTGGTTTTCGTCATAAGGCTGCCACTCCGTTTGCTCCCGGCAAAGAGGGCGCTGTCCGCTGCGGCTTTTTTGAACGTGGGACGCACAAAATCGTCGCCGTTCCCAAATGCCCCGTTGAGGCGCCGGGCGCTCGTCAGATTCTCAACGGCATCGCGCGTGAGGCTGAGCGCCTGCACATTCCTGCCTTTAACGAAGACAAGCATCTCGGCCTGCTTCGCTATGCCGTCGTTCGCTGCGGTTGGCGCACCGACCAGATCATGATCACTCTCGTGACCGCCCAGCGCGACCTGCCGCATGCACAAGAATTCTTTGAAGCCGTCGCTGCACTCGATCCGCATATCGTCACCGTTGCGCAGAATATCAACGGCCGCCCCGGCAATGCCATCCTGGGCGAGGAAACTCGTATCGTCTATGGCGCCGGGTGCATGCGCGACCAGCTGCTCGGTTGCGAATTCGATATCTCCCCTACCGCGTTCTATCAGACCAATCCGCAGCAGACCGAGCTGCTCTACCGACTCGCCATTGACGGCATGGATTTGCAGCAGGGCGACGTACTCATGGATGCCTACTGCGGCAGCGGAACCATCGGTCTGTGCGCCGCAAAAGATGCCCAGGACAGAGGTGTCGGCATCATGCTGCTCGGCGTGGAGCGCAACCCCGCCGGCATTGCCGACGCACGTCGCAACGCCGAGCTCAACGGCCTTACCCGTAACGCGTGGTTTATGGCTGACGATGCCACTGACTATATCCTCGATGCCGCCGATAACAACGAGCGTGTTGACGTTCTCTCCATCGACCCGCCGCGCGCCGGCTCCACCCCCGAGTTCCTCGAGGCCGCCTGCGCGCTCAAACCGCGCCGCATCACCTATATCAGCTGCAACCCCGTGACCCAAGAGCGCGACCTGCACCAGCTCCTCGACGGAGGCTATCGCCTGCTCAAGATCACGCCGGTCGACATGTTCCCCCATACCGACCACACCGAAACCGTAGCGATCCTCGAGCGCCGCTAACCCACCCCGGTCGATTTTTGGGACAAGAAAGGGGGCGGCCCGTCTGGACCGCCCCCTTTCGTTGGCTATATGAGCCCGTTACATGCTCTTGCGCAGGTCACACACGCCGGCAGCCGCCATCTCGCGCAGCAGCGTCTCGCGGTCGCGCGTCACGATTAGATCCAGCGGGAAGTGAATCTCATCGAGCATCTTGCGCGCCTGCTCGAGCTTGCCAATCGCCATACCAATGTGCGCGTCGGTCGAGACGCCAATCCCCACGCCCAGCTCGGCGCAGCGCTCGGCAATCTTGCGACACACGTTCCAATGCTCGGCATCCGTGCCATGCTCAAGACTATGGTTGTTGATCTCGATGATCTTGTGCTTGGCCTTGGCCGCCAACAGCACCTCATCGATATCGAACGGCACGCCCGTACGACCCGTATGCCCAAGCATGAACACCTTGGGGTGCTCCAGGGCATTGATGTACATCTCGGTCGTCTGGGCGAGCGTCGCGCCTTCAGCGAGCTGCGGGTTATGCACGCTTGCCACCAAATAATCCAAATTACGCGTCACCAAATCGAACAGCGAATGCTCACGACTATACGAATCGCCGGCGATATCGAGCGAAACGGGAATGTCCTCGCCAAACAAGCTGCCGTCCAGCGAAACGATATCGGCCTCGGCGCCGCGAAGCACCAGCACGCCGCTCCAAATGCGCGGCCAGATATCCTGGTTAATAAAGAATTGGAAACTGCGCAGGTCATTGGGACAAGGCGTAACCATCGAGCTTAAATGATCGGCTGAACCGAGCACCTGAAGGCCGCGCTCTGCCGCCCAATAGATGTTCTCCTCGATGGTTGAGTACGCATGCGCAGAGAACATCGTATGAGTATGAATATCACAAGAAAGAAGGTAGGGCATCGGGTCTCCTTGTCCAGTATGGCCGTCGCGTATATTCATTGTACGCATAGCTTTCGGCAGTCGTAAAACTGCTTCATCCCAATCACACAACGGCATAAACAACGGGGCCTGGCTTAGCACCAAACCCCGTTTCACGTAAAACATTGCAAGCAGAGCGCTTTACTTTCGACGATATTCGTCGGCCAGTTGCTTCCAGGCAGGCAACGAATTGACGATGGTCTCGTAGCTCACACAGTAGCCAAGGCGGAACCAGCCCGGCATGCCAAAGCTATCCGAAGGCACCGCGAGCAGCTCATACTTCTTCGCGCGCTCGCAGAAGGCGTTCGCATCGGGCTCCAGCGCCTTCACCCACAGGTAGAATGCACCATCCGGCTCAACATAGGTGTAGCCATACTCCGCCAGTGCATCGGTAAGCGCGGTGCGGTTGCGTGCATAGGCCTCGACATCGCTCGGTTCATCAATGCAGTCGATGATCACACGCTGGAAGAGGGCCGGTGCGCACACGAAGCCCAGCGTGCGGGCGGCACCGGCGACGGCCGGCATAAGGCGAGCAGCCTGCGGATTGGTATTGGGGACCAAAATCCAGCCCACACGTTCACCCGGTAGCGAAAGGGACTTGGAATACGAATAGCACACGATGGTGTGCTCATAGATCGAAGGCACCCAGGGCACTTCGGCGCCATACACAATCTCGCGATACGGCTCATCCGAGATAAGCATAATCGGATTCTCGGGATCGCGCTTGGCGTTGACCTCGCGTAAAACATTGGCCAGTCGCGTCAGGGTATCGCGCGTATACACGGCGCCCGTCGGGTTATTCGGTGAGTCGATAATGACGGCAGCTGTCTTGTCGGTAATCGCCTTGAGCACGTTATCCACGCTCAGCTGGAATGTGTCCTCGTTAGTAAGCGCCTCGACACACGTGCAGCCAGCCTTCTCGATCCAGACGCGATACTCCGGAAAATACGGCGCAATGACGATAACCTCATCGCCCGGGTTCGTAACGGCGTTGAGCGTGCAGGTGAGCGAAGCCGCCGCGCCTACCGTCATAAAGACATCCTTGCCCTCGTAGCTCGTGCCAAAACGGCGGTTGAGCGACACGGCCACAGCGGAACGGCACTGCGGCAGTCCCGGTGCAGGCGTGTATCCATGCAACTGATCGCTCGGCAGCTCCAAAGCCTTCTTAATGGATTCAGCCACGGCAGCAGGCGCCGGAACGCTCGGGTTGCCCAGCGAAAAATCGAACACGTTTTCCGCGCCGATTTGCGCCTTGCGCTCAAGGCCATAGCTAAAAATCTCACGGATGATGGAGCTTTCCGCACCGCGAGCATACATAGTTTCGTTGATCATCTGTTCCCCTTTCGCATAGGCGGTATTGTACGCTTTAGTCGAGCAAAGCGCCGCAGCAATGTTGATTGGGGACAGACTTAAATGCGTGAAAACGCTCATTTGAACTGCATCCCATTTCTTGGACTTTGAAATTAAGGTTCGAGAAAAGGGAGGCATCGGAAATGCCCCGCAGGAAGAAGGCAAGATACGGTCGCGAGATGAGGGCACGCGCCGCCGACCTGTTCGAGGCCGGCCTCGG
>DBFVGT010000136.1:0-14795 GCA_048524725.1 Collinsella sp.
GCCGCGCTGGGCGTACCGCTGGGTGGTGCGCTGGCCGAGAGCTTTACGTACATCTTGCAGATGCCGTCATTGTACTTTGACGTCGAAGTCGAGCCGCTGAGCTACGTGCTTGCCGTGGTGCTTTCCTTCGGCTTTACGATCATCGTCAACCTCGCTACCAATCGCACCCTCAATAAGATCGACATGGTCGGCGCCCTCAAGAGCGCCGAGTAGCCTGCCAAAAAGGGACAGGTTTATTTTGGCAGGTTTTATCGGGGCAAACGCCGGACAACCATTAGGTGGCCCGGCGTTTGCCCCGTCAAACGGGCTTTCCATTTGCCTTTCATTCTATTTGGTTTTCGCTCGCAGGCGTGGATGAGAGGCTCTCTTTGGCCTTCGAGATTGGGCTTGTATGGGTCGTATGCCACAAAATGGGCCTATCTACTACGTTTGCTACCACACCCTCGACCGTGACAAAGATTATGAAATTAAAACCGCAGGTAGATGGCTTGCCAGTTTTCGGAAAAGGCGGGTATGGTCGGCCCTCTCGAGTTAAACGTAGTAAATAGGCCCTTTTCTTGGCGCGCGGTCAGCTCAATGCTAATCTCCGTGCCGGAACTGACCCAGTTGTTTGTAAGTTGCGGTGATATACGGACTGTTTGGCGCTTTGGAGCTTCAAAACAGTCCCTATCTCACCGCAACTTAGGAGAAGGGCGGGGGCGGTTGGGTGCTGGTGGGTCGGAGCGTGTTAGGCCTGTTTGCGGTGCTTCCATTGTTTGCGGCACCAGCGCATGAGCGCCTTTATGACGGGAATCGTGATGAGGATGATCCATGCAGGATGGGGCTGTCCCAAACAGAGCCACATGTAGAGGAACCAAGCGATGGCGGCTGCCGGGTAGATGGCCTCGATCAGCTTAGACAGGTGGCGCCGATCGATGAAGTCACCAATCGCGTAGTAGACGGGAACCAGAAAGACGAGGAAAAGCCCCATGCCCCATGTGCCGTAGACAATGCCGAGCACCAGATAGGCGAGAGTGACAAGTGCGGGGAAGGGGAATTTGTTCCATGCACGTCCGACCTTGGTGTGGAAATGCTTGCCATGATGGTCGAGCTTGTCGTGTGCTTCCTTCCAGCTGGAAAACGTCTCGCCGTCGATGGTGACGGTGCCGTCGTCATTGGTGCGTACGCTATGTCCATCGTCCTCAAGCGTATCGATATGCACGCCGTCCGGCCCCACATGCACCTCTTCGCCCTTGCGCTCGTTGGTCACATGGATGCCGCTCCAACCAACATGGACTTCCTCGCCTTTATTGGGATCAATGACGTGGATACCGCGCGCGAGGGAAATATCGACAAGTGGCTTATCGCTGCAATCAGCGTGCTCAGTAGAAGCCTCAGCCTCTTCAGCCTTATCTGAAGCTTTGGTGCCGGCGTTGCTGTTCTGTGCCTCATCATCAGCCTGTGAGTCATCAGCGCTAGCCACCGCCTCCCCATACAGCAGCTCATCCAGCGACACGCCATACAGCGCGGCGAGCGCAATAAGGTTATCGGTATCGGGCGAGGATTCGCTGCGCTCCCATTTACTGACAGCCTGACGACTCACACCCAGCTGGGCGGCAAGCGCCTCCTGAGAAAGCCCGGCAGCCTTGCGGCGATCGACGAGGCGCTGTGCCATCGCAAGATCCATGGTGGTTCCTTTCGTTTGATGGTCGAATCGAATGAGCCGAGTATGCCGAGAACAACCGGTAGCGACCACCATTTCTAGTTAGAATCTGCCCCAACCCTACCGCAACTACCGGTAGCAACCCCTAACGACCAGCCATTTCAGGACAAATGTCAGTGCTACTCTCAGCTAAGAGCCTGCAACATCCCAAAATCTCAGCCCACGCACTTGCAGCAAGAAGACGAATAGCCTCGGCCTCCCCAGTTACCGCAGGAGGCCCCAGGGCTTTCCTCCCAAATCTTTCCGCAGGACGGAAGGACCCCGCCGCGCGAAGCGCGCAGCGGGGTCCTGACATGTCCGAGGACGATTTGGGAGGAAAGCCCTGGGGCCTCCGATGAGAGCAGTTCCAGCCGAGGCTATTCGTCGCCGAAGCTGATGCCCAACGCCTTGGCCTCGCGTACTAGATCGCTCTGGGGATCGACATACTTGAGCTTGCCGGCGACCTCCTCGAGCGGCATGTGACACATCTTGCCGTCGCGCAGGGCAATCATGTAGCCAAACTCGCCGCGCAGGCAGCCAAGCGCGCCCTCGACGCCGCACTGGGTCGCAAAGATGCGATCCTGGGCATCGGGCTGGCCGCCGCGCTGCGTGTGGCCGGGGATGGCGACGCGGGTCTCGCGACCGGTCTTGGCCTCAATCTCCTTGGCGATGTCGTAGACGATCGACGGGCTCGTGCGCTCGGCAAGCTTCTTCTTGTATTCCTTCTTGGACAGCGCCGCGTCCTCCTTGGAGATGGCGCCCTCGGCGACGGCTACGATGGTAAAGCGGCTGCCGGTCTCCATGCGATGCTCGATGGTCTTGATGACGTTATCCATGTCGTAGGGGATCTCGGGAATCAGGATGACGTCCGCGCCGCCCGCGACGCCGGCGTACAGCGGGATCCAGCCAACCTTGTGGCCCATGATCTCGATGACGAACACGCGTCCATGGCTCGAAGCGGTGGTGTGGATGTCGTCGATGCACTTGGTGGCGACGTCGATGGCGCTCGTAAAGCCAAACGTCATCTCGGTGCCCCAGGTGTCGTTATCGATGGTCTTGGGCAGGGCGATAACGTTGAGGCCCTCTTCGCGCAGGCGGTTAGCGGTCTTGGTGGAACCGTTGCCGCCCAGCATAAATAGGCAGTCGAGCTGCAGCTTGTGATAGGTGTGGACCATCGCGGGCACCTTCTCGACGCCGTCGGCCTCGGGAATGTCCAGACGTTTGAACGGCGTGCGGCTCGTGCCCAGGATTGTGCCGCCGCGGGTGAGGATGCCGCTAAAATCGGCGGGCGTCATGACGCGGAACCTGCTGTAGATAAGGCCCTGGTAGCCGTCCTCAAAACCATAGATCTCGATAGGCTCTTCGCTATTGGTCATGAGCGTTTTGACGATGCCGCGCATGGTGGCGTTGAGCGCCTGGCAGTCGCCGCCACTGGTAAGAAGACCGATCCTGAGCATTATGAATCCTTCCGGGCAAGTTATAACATGCGCATAAGTTTACCCCCGCACACTGTTGATACGGGGGTAAAACGTGTTAGCTCAAGCGTATGGAAATGTAAGCAACGTCAGGGAACGTAAGGTCGACGGGCCTGGCTCCTTACAGTGCGAAGGCATCGACGTTGCCCCAGTGGCGGCGCAGCGTGATGGCGGCAGCGGGCTCGGTATTGTCGAAGACGACCGACCATTGCGTATTGCTGGTGATGTCTTCCGGATTGGGCTCTTGCGCTGCGGCTCGCAGGGCTTCCCAGGCAATCGTTTCGTCTTGGGCACCGACATGGGCGTCGAGGACATCGGCGATGGCGATGGCGCGTTCCTTGCCATGGCCCAGCTCGCCGTTCTTTTGGTTGGGGAGCACTTCGTCGCCATAGCAGGCGTAGAAGTTCGTAACCTGGCGTACAGGAGTCGCTTTGAAAGCGCGGTCCGGATCGCGCGGGTCCCACTCTACTACGCGCGCGTCACCGGCGGCGTCGTTGATAAAGAAGTGGTAATCGCGCCCTGCCATGGCGTGCATGTCGTAGGCGGAAAGCAGGTCGACAGCTTCTTGCGTGGTGGCGGCACGGTCGAGCACCAGACGGATGGCGAGCGAGGTATTGATGACGGGGCGTTGCGTGTCCTGGTCACAGGGCTTGGAATCCAGGGTGAGTACGGCAACGGACACGCCGCATTCGTTAACACCGTCGAGCTGGGCAAACGGGCCCATGAGTGCGGCGACGCGTCCGGCGACGGAGTCAAGCGGAGTGTTATCGCCCAGGTTGTTGAGGGCGGCAAATCCGATGGAGGCATAGCCGCCGCGTGGGTGATTGCGCACCAGCAGCGCCGAGGTGTCGTCCTTAAAGTCGTAATTGCGACCGGTGCGCACGCGGCGTTCGGCATCTACAGCGACAAAAGCGCTGCAGGCAAACTGGGGCGCCTGGACATGTGCCGGCACACCGGGCAGCACCTGCGCCACCACGGCATCGATGTAGGCCTGGTCGTCGCGTACGCCGGCGGCGATGATGCGATCAAGATCGTAGTCGTAGGCGATGTCGATTGCGTACAGGTCATAGCCATCCGCGTAGCCGGTCAAGCGTTTGAGCGACGCGGCGGACTTGATTTGCTTGTGATAAACGATACCGGTGGCAGCGGCAAGGCCGACGGCGACACCCGCGACACCGCAGGCGATGGCAATGTTACGTGGCTTCATGACGGCTCCTCTCGTCCTGTTAGCGCAATTGTCGCAAAAGGAGCGCGGGCATGATGGCTCAACTTGGTGAGCGGCGCGGAATTAAGCACGGAATGAAGAGTGCGGCGCTGGCGTGGCGGGGTATGCTGGAGGGGACCATCAACCCAGCGAAAGGGGAGAGCATGACGGATCAGGAAACGATCGAGCGCGTGCACGTGACGGCCGACGATATCGAGGCCTCCAACGACCTTATCGACTTTATCGAGGCGTGCCCCAGCATGTTCCATACGGCAGCGACCATTATGGCCGAACTCGACGAGGCGGGCTTTACCTACCTGCCCGAGAATGCGGCGTGGGATATCGAGCCGGGCGGGCGCTATTACACGCAGCGCAACACCTCGAGCGTTGTTGCCTTTAAGGTGGGCGAGGACCTGGCCGCGACGTGGGGCGAGGACGGCGTTGCCGGTGACTATCATTTTCAGCTCACGGCGTCGCACAGCGATTCGCCGACGTTTAAGGTCAAGGCCGTGCCCGAGCTTGACGGCGCGGGCGAAACGCTGCGCCTGAACACCGAGGCTTACGGCGGCATGATCGACTACACCTGGTTTGATCGTCCGCTCGCGCTGGCCGGACGCGTGCTGGTGCGCGAGGGCGACCGTATTGAGAGCCGCCTGCTTGCCACCGAGCGCGAGGTCGCTATTATCCCGAGCCTTGCCATCCACATGAACCGCGGCGTTAACGAGGACTTTGCTCCCAACCGAGCCATTGATCTGTGCCCGCTCATCAGCGCCGGTGACCTTAAGCAGGGAGATTTTGACGCCCTGATCGCTGACGAACTGGACGTTGAGCCCGAGCAGATCCTGGGCCGCGATCTGTTCCTGGTCAATCGTCAGGATGCGCGCATTTGGGGCTGGGCCGACGAGTTCATCTCGACGCCCAAGCTCGACGACCTGGCCTGCGCCTACACCTCACTGCAGGCATTTTTGGGTGCCGAGAACGCGCACGACGTTTCGGTCTTCTGCTGCTTTGATAATGAGGAGGTTGGCTCCGAGACCAAGCAGGGCGCCATGTCGACGTTCTTGGCCGACGCGCTGCGCCGCATCAACGGATCGTTGGGCTTTGACGACGAGTCGTACCACCGCGCACTTGCCGCTTCGATGCTCGTGAGCTGCGACAACGCGCATGCCGTGCACCCCAACCACGCTGAGAAGTGCGACGCCCGCAACCAGGTTGTGCTCAACGGCGGCATCGTCATCAAGGAGGCCGCCAACCAGCACTACTGCACCGACGCCTTTAGCCGCGCGGTGTTCCAGGCCATCTGCGATGACGCCGACGTGCCCACGCAGGCCTTCGCCAACAAGAGCGACATGGCCGGCGGCTCCACGCTCGGCAATCTGTCCAATATGCAGGCGAGCATGCATGCCGTGGACGTGGGCCTGCCGCAGCTTGCCATGCACTCGAGCTACGAGACCGGCGGCGTGCGCGACGTGATGTACGCTATCCGCGCCCTCACCGCCTTCTACGAGCGCAACCTAACCATCAACGGCGCCGAAAGTGTGGAGCTCTAAAACCTGCCAAAAAGGGATGTTAATTTTGGCAGGTTTTATCCGGGCAAATGCAAAGGGTGAAACCGAACTGGATTGGTGATGCGTAGCCGCCGAGGTGCAGTGTGCCTCGGCGGCCTTTTGTGTACAGAGTACGGCTAATGCTTATAAATGCTATACATGCTTTACGCATCTACCATGGAGTTTTATGATAGTTTTGAAGTATTAAGGAGGGCTCATGACCACAACAGCCGCTCAGATCAACGTACGTCTCGATGCCGATCTTAAAAGGAGTGGGGACGCTGCTCTCTCCAAGGCCGGTATGACGCCGAGCCAAGCGGTGCGAGCGCTCTGGCAGCTTGCAGCGTCGCTGGCCGATCGCCCCGGTGCGCTCGAGGATATCCTGCTGCCCAGTCGTGCCCGGGCGGAACAGCGCGAGCGCGAAAAGGCCGCCAAACGTAAGCTCGAGCTCATGGATCAGGGGTCGAAGCTGTTCGCTGCCGCTTGCCGTGAGTCGGGAATCGATATGGTCAAGGCTCAGCCATCGGACGACGAAGAGCTCAAACGGAATGCCTATGCTGATCGCTACGGCGAGGAGATGAGCTGGCTCTATGAGTGAGGCTCCAAAGCGCATCTTGGTTGACACCAACGTGTGGCTCGATTACTTCATTCCCTCACGACGTGGTCGTTCGGTGGCGATTGAGTTTTTACGCGATGCATGCACGGCGCAGGTGGATTTGCTGTATGCGGCGACATCGTCCAAAGACCTGTTCTATTTGATTTCGAGCGAACATAAGGCATGGTATCGGCGCGAGCATGGTTCGCTTTCCCAAGATGCCGCCGTGGCGGCGACATCACTTGCATGGGATTGCCTTGACGTGCTGTCGCAGCTTGCCACGCCAGTGCCCTGTGACCTGAGCGACATATGGATGGCGAGCAGGCAGCGTGAACTCCATAGCGATTACGAAGACGATTTAATCATTGCGGCAGCGATACGCGCTCAGGCGGATCTACTGGTCACCAACGATGTCAAACTCTGTTCACGCGCACCCGTCGCAGCAATGAACGTCGAAAACGCAAGAAACTATCTAACAACGCTTAAATAGCTCTAAACCTCACTGGCCGAACAAAAGTCAGCGAGTGCCCACAGACAGAGCCGCGTCAGCCAGTCCCTACAGGTTGAACAAAAGTCAGCGAGAGCCCGCCGTTTGCGCCAAGGTGCCGTGAAATGAAAAGGCGCTGACCTTCTGGTCGCGCCTTTGAAATTGAACGGCAGATTGGCCAAACGGCGGGCTCGCAGCGTCGAGGGGTTCCGGCGTTTGGCAAAACGCCGGAACAATTAGTGTTCGATCCAGCAGCGCAGGGTCTCGCCGGCCTGCAGGTGACGCAGATTCTCCGCGGCGATGTCGACCACGTTGTTGAGCGTGGCGGCCAAGTGGAACCAGCCGGAGATGTGCGGCGTGATGAGCATGTTGGGCGCATCCCACAACGGGCTTGTCTCGGGCAGCGGCTCGGGGTCGGTGACGTCGACCGCGGCGCCGGCGAGATGTCCTGATTCCAGGGCGGCAACTAGGTCGTCGGCAACCACAAGATCGCCGCGGCCGCCGTTGGCAAAGAAGGCGCCCGGCTTCATCGCGGCGAAGAACTCGGCGTTCGCCAGGCCGCGGGTCTCGGGTGTGCTGGGCATAAAGGATGCGACGACGTCTGCCTCGGCCAGGCGCTCGGGCAGGGCATCCATGCCGTCCATGTCCTCAAACACAATGGGGTAGACGAGCGGATGACGCTTGATGCCGCGGACGTGTGCGCCCATGCTGCGGCAGAGCGTGGCAAAGTGGCCGCCGATATCGCCCGCGCCCAGCACCAGCACGTTGGCATTTTTGAGCGAGGTAACCGGCCCCAAATCCTCCCAGCGATGCTCGCGCTGCAAGTCGTGATAGCCGGGCAGGCGCTTCATCATGGAAAGGGTCATGGCAAACATGTGCTCGCTTACGGCCTGGCCATAGGCACCCACCGAGCAAGACAGTTTGGCGTCGGCCGGCACGGTGCCGGCGGCAAGGTAGTCGTCATAGCCGGCGGTCTGCAATTGCAACAGCTGGAGATGCTCGCATGCCGTGAGCATGTCAGGGTCGATGTTGCCCAAGATCACGTCCGCACCGGCGACCTGCTCGCGCGTGGCGGCGTCGGAGCTCGTGTAGATAAAGTCCTCGCCCGGAGCGCTCGACTCAAGAATTGCGCGATGGCGGTCGTTGACGGGCAGCAAAACCAAGATGTTCACAAGCAGTCCTCTCCGCTCGACCTGCCAAAAGGGGGCAGGTTAATTTTGGCGGGTTTTATCAGGCAAAATGTTCAAATAAAACGCCGGATGCAAGACGAGCGTGCCCGTCAGCATCCGACGCATCTACAGCTACCAGCTGAGCAGTTCGTAGCCGTCCTCGGTCACCACGAGCTGTACCTCGCACTGGGCCGAATCGCTGCCGTCCTTGGTGCGCACGCACCAGCCGTCGCCCTTGCTAATCTTGATGTCGGGCGCTCCGGCATTGACCATAGGCTCGATGGTAAAGACCATGCCCGGGGCCATGATGGTATCCACATCGGGCGCCTCGGTGGTAAAGCCCACAAATGGGTCTTCGTGGAACTCCTTACCGATGCCGTGTCCGCCGTACTCGCGCACCACGCTAAAACCGGCATCCTCGACGGTCTTTTGCACGGCCTCGGCCATAACGGACAGTGGCAGCCATGGCTTGACGGCCGCCAGACCCGCTTCCACGCTGGCGCGGGTGACATCGACCAGGCGCTGGCGCTCGGCCGAGACCTCGCCGATGCAGAACATGCGGCTCGAGTCGCTAAAGTAGCCGTCTAGGATCGTGGAACAGTCCACGTTGATGATGTCGCCCTCGTGCAGCACGTCCGTATCGCAGGGAATGCCGTGGCAGACCACATCATTGATCGAGGTGCACACGCTCTTGGGGTAGCCCTCGTAGTTGAGGTCGGCCGGCGTGCCACCGTGCTCGACGGTGTAGTCGTAGATCATCTGGTCGATCTGGTTGGTGGTCATGCCTGCGGCGATGTGCTCGCCCACATAA
This sequence comes from Collinsella sp., assembly GCA_048524725.1. Lineage (GTDB taxonomy): Bacteria > Actinomycetota > Coriobacteriia > Coriobacteriales > Coriobacteriaceae > Collinsella. The sequence goes on from DBFVGT010000136.1 coordinate 8,970, forward strand.
TCGAGCACGCCCACGTTGATGGCTGCCGAGCGCTTGATGCCCTCGATATCGGCGGGAGTCTTGTAGAGCGTGCGAGGCAGAACCTCCCAGCCTTCTTCCCACAAGCGCTCGAGGCGCTCATCAAAGGCGCTATGGCATTTCTTGTATTTCTTGCCGCTGCCGCACCAGCAAGCGTCGTTGCGGCCGGGCACGGGTCCTTTGTCATACATGGCTAACTTCCTTTCATTCGCAGCTAGTATAGCCCACCCACGCGGCCATAAAAGTTGCGGTGATATAGTTCCGATTTAAGCGGTTTAACAGCACAAATAGGAACTATATCACCGCAACTGATGGGGCGGGATGGCGGGCACTAGCTGCTGCGTGGTTTTGCTAGTAGCTCACCTGGCAGGGAATATCGAGGGCGCGCACGCGCGCGGCAATGGCGTCGAGTACCTCGGGCACTGCTTTGGCAAGGCCGGCGATCGGTGTTTCGCGCGCCACCGTGTAGATGGTCGCCTCCTGCGGGCGAATGCGCTCAAGCGCCGCGAGCCAGGGGGCAACGTACTCCTCGCCGGTGTTGTCGATGGGCTTGCCCCGGTACTCACCGCTCAAAAACATCGTCTGGATAATAACGTGACCGTTAAAGCTTGCGAACGTCTCAATCTGGTGCTTGACGTCGTAGGGGCCAACGGGCTGGTCGAGCAGCTGGATAAACGCCGGGTCGACGGTATCGAGCTTAAGAATGTTGTCGTCGACCATCATGAGCGCGTCGTGCACCTCGGGGCGGTCGGCGCGCGTGCCGTTGGAGAGCACGGCGATCTTGGAGTTTGGGGCAAGCTCGTCGCGCAGCGTGACGGCACCGGCAATGGCCTGCGGAAACTCCGATGCGGCGGTGGGCTCGCCGTTGCCTGCGAAGGTGATCACATCGGGGAGCTCACCCTCGGCTGCCATCTCGCGCAGCTTTGCCTCGAGCGCGTCGAGTACCATGGCAGCCGTGTTATACGGCTCATGGCAGGGGCGCTCGGCGTTGAGGCCGTTCTCGCAGTAGATGCAGTCGAACGTGCAGATTTTGCCGCTGGCCGGCATCATGTTGACGCCGAGCGAGAGACCAAGGCGACGGCTGCGAACGGGCCCAAAGATGGGGCTGGCATTCAAAAACGTAGACATAGGCATATGCTCCTCAAGACAATTGTGCCTAAGCATAGCATCGGCTCCAAAGCGAGGTGCGGGCTCTTGCTTTACAAGTTTCGTTTTTTCACGTCGCTCATGATGCCGTGCCATGAAAAGCCTCGGGTCGGGTACAGTTAATCTGTTAACAAGTCGTAAGGCAATGCGGGACCATTCGGCCGTACTGACGTGCAATTGGATGGGCATTGATGATGGGGGCACAACATGGATTTTACGGTCGAGAATGCGGGCACCACGATTGCCTGTCGCGAATATGCCGGCCCGGATGTGTCACCTGATACTCCTGCCTTGGTGTGCGTGCACGGCGCTTGTGTTGACGGCACATTTTTCGACGGCATCGCTTGTGAGCTCAGCCGCAACTACCGCGTAATTGCCTACGACCGCCGCGGCTGTGGTGGCAGCAGCGAAGCGGCAGACGGCAGCTATGATCTTGCCGCTCAGGCCGCCGACCTGCAGGCCGTGATCGAACACGTTGGCGCTCCGACAAATGTGCTTGCGCACAGCGCCGGTACGTTGGTGGCGCTGGAGCTTCTTCGCACTGAACCCCATCTCGTCGCCCGTGCGATTCTGCATGAGCCGGCTGTGTCGGCCGAAGGTGTCGGCATGGGCGCAGCCCCGGTTTTGCTCGATATGATTGCGGCTGGAAAGGTTTCAAGGGCGCTCCGGCTTTTCTTGGGAGCCCTCGGCGACTTGGACCCCGAGGCTCCTGGAACGACCGAAGCGGAAGCCAAGCATGCCCTGCGCAACGGCCGCAGTTTCATGGCAAACGAATACGGGATTACTATGACCTGCGTTCCCGATTGGGATAGCGTTCGCGCGTCAAAAACGGTGGCCGCCGTGCTCCTGGGCGAGCTCTCGATTGGCACGCCCCGCGAGGCTGGCACGCGAGCGGCTGCCGAATATCTCGATTGTCTTCTCGTGACGATCCCGGGCGCGCATAACGGTCTGCGCGATCGCCCGGCAGCGGCTGCCCGGGCTGTCCGTGGCATCCTGGGGCTCTAACACCCGCAATGGCTAAAGCAGGCTTCACCCGCAAACGTTTCGGCCGTGTTAACAAATGTGCTCAAAACCTCACGTCTGCGACTTCAATCGCGCCGCCTGCCAACTCATAAAAATGTAACAGCATTCACGTACTTACCTGCATCGACAAGGTGTTACCCTTGTAGCATTTGGAACCCACCGCTACCATGCGAAACTATCGAAAGGGCCCCATATGCTCAATAATCACGAGGTCAATCTAACCGACGAGGAGGCTGCCGCTGAGGTCGCCCGCGTCGCGAAGACCTACCCCGTGGTGCGTTTGCTGTCGGCCGATCAGATTAAGAGCGAGCCTAACTGCCTGCTCGCCGGCGATCGGTGTCCTTGTTTGCGCCAGTCGAGTCTTGAGGCTTTGGCAGACTCCGATGAGGTGTCGGAGCAACTGCTCAATGATGGCACTGAGTACCGCGCTCGCCTGCGCCCTCTGAAGGTCGAGGGCGAGCCTCACGTCCTGCTGATGGTGCGTCCGGTCGATGAGCAGGAGGCTGCAGAAGAGGACCTTGTCTACACCGACGTGCTGACGAGCGTGCGCAATCGCCGATATTACGAGGAAAAGCTTCGCAGCGCCCGCATGAATGCCGGCGTTGCGATGATCGACGTTGATGATTTTAGGGCCTTCAACGATACGTGTGGCCGTCATGCCGGCGACCTTGCGCTCGGTGCTGTGGCGACAGCCATACGCAGCGGAATTCGTTCGACTGACGAGCTTGTGCGCTATGGCTGCGACAAGTTTGTGGTTGTCATGCCCAATATTCCCTCCGATGACTTCACCCGTCGCCTGCATCAGGTGTCCGATGCCGTTCATTCCACGATTATTCCGGGCCATGAGTACGTGAGCTTGACGGCATGTGTTGGTGGCGTTCGCATTCATGGCGAGACGGTCGATGAGGGCGTTGGCCGCGCTGCTCAGTTACTGAGCCGCGCTAAGGCAAAAGCCGGTACGGTCGTGACCGATGCCGATTCCATCGAGGCCTTCCAAAGCGAAAAGCCTTTGGTGCTTATCGCCGATGACTCCGAGATGAACCGAGCCATTCTCAGCGAGATGCTCAAGGACGAGCATTGCATCCTCGAGGCCGATAACGGTCGTGCGGCGCTCGACATGGTCGACCGCTATGGCGATGAGTTGTCGCTCGTGCTGCTGGACATTGTGATGCCGGGCATAAGCGGCTTTGAGGTGCTGGCCGATCTGTCGCGCCGATCGGGTATCGATAATCTGCCTGTCATCATGATTTCGAGCGAAGATTCCGATGATGCGGTTCTGCGCGCGTACGAGCTGGGCGCCTCGGACTATATCAACCGCCCGTTTGACTCCCGTGTCGTGCGCCGCCGCGTAAGCAACACCATCCGCCTGTACGCCAAACAGCGCCGCCTGACGAACCTGCTGTCCCAACAGTACAACGAGCGCGTCAAGAACGGTCGCATGCTCATCGACATCATGGCCGGCGTCATGGAGCTTCGCAACGGCGAGAGCGGTAGGCACGTTACGAACATCGAGAAGCTGACCGAGCTGCTGCTTGGCTATCTGGTCCAGCGTAGCGGCACGATCTCCCTCGACAATGAGGAACGCTCCACGATCGCCCTGGCTTCGGCGCTGCACGATATCGGCAAGATGTCGATTGACGATGCGATCCTCAACAAGCCCGGGCGCCTCACGCCCGAGGAATTCGAGATTATGAAGACGCATACCACGATTGGCGCCAACATGCTGCTCGAGCTGGGCAGCCATCACGCCGGCAATGCGCTTTTGGAATATGCGTACCAGATTGCGCGTTGGCACCACGAGCGCTGGGACGGCAGGGGTTATCCCGACGGTCTTAAGGGCGACGATATCCCCATCGCCGCACAGGTGGTTTCGGTGGCCGACGTGTACGATGCGCTGACGAGCGTGCGCGTGTACAAGGATGCCATCCCGCACGAGGAAGCGATCAAGATGATCCTGGACGGTAAGTGCGGCACCTTTAACCCGCTGCTGCTCGACTGCCTGCTCGAGGTGCAAGACCGCATTGCCGAAACCTTGGCACGCCCCGCCGACGTCGTTGCGTTCCCCACGATTTAGTTTGAACAAAGGAGTTTTTGATTCATGATTTCCTTGCGTGAGGCGTATGAGAAGATCGGCGCAAATTATGATGACGCGTGCGCTCGGCTGATGGGTGAGGAAATGCTTGCCCGCTTTGCCCTCAAGTTTTTGGATGACGAGAGCATGGACAAGCTGGAGGCCGCCATGGCGGCAGGAGACGCCGAAGGTGCGTTTATGGCAGCGCACACGCTCAAGGGCGTGAGCCAGAACTTGGGATTCGATAATCTGTACGAGCCGGCGGTCGTGGTGACCGAAGCGCTGCGCGGCGCCGATGCCGTTGACGGCGCTCGCGAGGGAATGCATGCGTTGCAGCAGCAATATGCGGCAACGATGTCGGCCCTGCGCGAGGCGGCCGAGTAAGAGGCTGTGAGCCTTGATGACTATGAGAGTGGACAATCTCCCGTTTTAGGCCCGGTGGCGGCCTCAAAGTGGGAGATTATCCACTCTCGTTCGATACGTGTCCAAAAATCCACTCTCACCCCTTCTGATTAGTGAATGGCCTATGCGCACTGGCGGGGCTTTCCGCATGCAATCCATATCGTTGTTCGATAAACTGTTCGAATAACGATAGAACCGATGAGGGTGAGTGTATGTCCAACAGCGTTCAGCGTATGGCCAAGGCGGGCGAAAATATCAGGAAGCTTGGTTTTTGCATGGCAGCCGTTTTTGCAGGGATGCTCGTTGCTTTTGCCGCGTTGGTTGTTTACGTGATCTGGTATGCGGTTGCAAACGTTGCTTCTGTCGATTCTTTCGGTGTCGTGACGCTTCTCAATGGCGGGTGCATCGTTATCCCAAGCGGACTGTGCCTGGCACTCGTCGTGGGTATTTCGCTTGTCGTTTTGTGCGGGATCAGCCGTAACATCTCGCGAGGCGTCTCGCCCTTTACCAAGACGCATGTGTGGCTTATCCGTGTTCTCGCGCTTGCCTTTGCTGTTAACGCCGCGGTTTCGCTTGTTGGTGCCTATGGATCGGTCAATCTCACCATTGGCGGACTGGAGCTTTACATCGTGCCTCATTCCTTCGTTATTGAGATTTGCCAAGGCGCTACCTTTGATGCGGGGTCGTTTATCGGCGCAGTTGTCTGTCTGTTTATCTCGGCGATCTGGAGTTATGCCTCGCTGCTCCAAGAGCAGTCTGACGAGCTTGTGTAGGAGGAAACATGAGCTATCTCATCATCGAGCTTGAGACGCAGCTGCTTAAGACCGGAAAGACCAGTGCTGATCTGATTCGAGCGACGGGGCATACTCCGGCTAATATTTCAAAGCTTAGAAACGGAAAGATAAAAGCTATTCGCCTAAAGACGCTCCTCGATATCTGTGATGAGCTTGATTGTCAACCGGGAGATATTATTCAGCGCGTGAGTGAGAAAGAGCTTGAGGAGCTTATTGTTGAGCGTGCAAAAAACGTTGTGAGGCAGATGCGGGACGGCGGAGGCAATGAGGCGTCGCTTCCGACATCAGTCTTTGCTGTCGATTTGAGCGACGAGTAGCTTAAGGCGAACAACTAAAACGAAATATCAGCGTGAAGGGACCCGTGTCTAACAC
>DBFVGT010000137.1:0-3854 GCA_048524725.1 Collinsella sp.
GGTATTTTGCCTGCATCACCGTGATGGCGGGGCGCAGGGTGGGATGGATTTTGTCCCGTTCGGGCCAAAGGTCAGCAGTGATCTCGAGGCCCAGGGTCTCCCATAGGTAATCAAGCTCTTCGTCCATGGCGCCTCGATATCCGTGTAATGATGACGGTTTGATTGTGCCATCAGCCGTGAGTGCTGCATTGTTGTAATCTACCAGCGGTAGATGTGGGATGTTTTACGGGCTTTGGCGCCGTACGTGTCGCTGGTGCTTCACAGGTCCTTCACGTGTCGGCCGTATTTGACTGAATTTCAAAAAAGTCAAAATTAGGGCTTGCGTCACGGCGGGACTTCCCGTATATTTCTTTCTTGCGCAAAGGCACAGCCGAGCGCAGCGATGCAGTCATTGGGATGTCGTCTAATGGCAGGACAGCGGATTCTGGTTCCGTCAATGGGGGTTCGACTCCCTCCATCCCAGCCATTGCATTTGCTACATATGGCCCGTTCGTCTAGCGGTTTAGGACGCCGCCCTCTCAAGGCGGAGATCACCAGTTCGAATCTGGTACGGGCTACCAAAATTGAACGCCCGGGCCTCGTAAGAGACCCGGGTTTTGTGTATTGACCGATATTTAAGGCGCGCGTTGAGTCTGCCGCCCGGACCGAGGAGTTGTCATGGACCTGCCTATCAGCTTGGAAGACATCACGTATGCCGAGAACTATCTGGCGCAGGGCGACCTGGCTACGGCGACGCCGCTGCTTGAGCGTCTGGTGGAGCTCGCCGAGGAGTATATCGACGCTGAGTGCAAGACGGAGGAGAAGCGCCAGTACTTTAGCTTCGACAGCAAGTTTGAGCGCCTGGCCTATCGCCGCGTGGAGAAGGATCCGCGCGAGCTGGTGCAGGTCGAGGTTCCCTTTGACCGCCTGTACTCCGACATGGCGTTTGCCTACATTCGCCAGCAGGATTATGTGAGTGCTCGGAATGCCCTGATGCAGGCCGTGCGTTGGGATCCCATGAACTGCAACTATCGCTTGGACTTGGCCGAGCTGTTCCGCGCGCTCGAGGACAAGCAGGAGTGGGCATCGCTCTCGTTCTCGGTGCTGGAGCGCGCGAGCGACGGTAAGTGCGCCGCACGCGCCTACACCAACTTGGGTCAGTACTTCTTGGAGCCCGAGACCGAGAACATTTCGGCTGCCGTGGGCTGCGCGCGTCTGGCGCTGCGCCTGGCGCCCAATGATGCGCATACGACGCGCCTGCTCAACAAGATCCATACCACCTATCCGGATGCCGCGGACGAGAGTGACGACCATGTGATGGGTGAGCTCGCCCTGCAGGGCGTGCCGACCTCGCCTTCGGCCGAGATCGCCATCTGCCTGATCATGTGCGCGACCGACGCTGCGAGCGACGGCGACAAGCAGGAGGCTACGCGCCTGACGGTCCGTGCCCGCGACCTGGTGGGCGAAGAGGCGTGCGCGGCGATTATCAAGCTGGTGCGCGAGAGTGATGCCGAGCTTAACGCCGAGCGCAAGGCAAAGCGCGAGGCTGCGGGCTCAAACGCCGATGGCGCCAAGGAGGCCGGCGATGCCCAGTAAGCGCGAGCGCAAGCTCATTTCCAAGAATCGCTCGGCACATCACGAGTACTTTATCGATGAGACGTTTGAGTGCGGTATTGAGCTGAGCGGTACCGAGGTCAAGTCGATTCGCGAGCGCGCGTGCCAGATTACCGATACCTTTGCACTGATTCGTGGCGGGGAGTGCTGGCTCGTCGGCCTACATATCCACCCTTATAGCCATGGTGGCGTGTGGAATCGCGATCCCGACCGTCGGCGCCGTCTGCTGCTGCACCGCAAGGAGATCGACTTTCTTGACGGCAAACTTCGCAACCGTGGTTATGCGCTGGTTCCGTTGGAGCTCTACTTTAATACCGACGGTCGCGTAAAACTGCTGCTGGGCCTGGGTCGCGGCAAGAAGCTCTACGACAAGCGCGAGGACATGGCCAAGCGTGATGTCCAACGCGAGATCGACCGCGCCCTCAAGGAGCGCAACCGCTAGGCGCTCTATATAAGTTGCGGTGGAATACGGACTGTTTTGCCTGTTTGAGGGGCTATTCAGTCCCTATTTCACCGCAGCTGCGGGTGTCTCATCTTTCTTACTGTTCTGACACATATGTTTCAAAGGCGGCGTCCGTTATGGGCGCTGCCTTTTTTGTGGGTACATACATCCATGAGGTTCCAACCCGAGCTAGGGGAGTGATCGTTATGGACAAAACTGCGTTCTTTACCATGCCGAGCGGCCTGTACGTGGTGAGCGCCGCGGCAGACGGGCTGCGCGCCGGCTGCGTCATCAACACTGCGGTGCAGGTGACGTCCATGCCGCCGCGCATTTCGGTTGCCGTGAACAAGGACAACGTCACCTCGGGCGTCATCGCTTCGGCCAAAGCGTTCGCGCTGACCGTGATCGATCAGACCGCCGATATGCTCTACATCGGTAACTTTGGGTTCCGCACCAGCAGCGATTATGACAAGTTTGCCAAATACGAGACCCGCGAGACGGCTCTGGGCATGCCCTATGTGCCCGAGCACGCGGCGGCCCTGTTTAGCTGCCATTTGATCGACACTGTGGATGTTGGCACGCATCTACTGTTTATCGGCGAGGTCGAGGATGCCGAGCGCTTGAGTGACGAGACGCCGCTCACCTACGATTACTACCATAAGGTCCTGAAGGGCAAGACGCCTCCGAAGGCGTCCTCGTATCAAGGCTAGAAATGTATTAAAAATACTTGCATTATATTATTGAGAATCTATACTGATAAATGAAGTACATCACCAGTCGCGTTCGAGAGGAGAACATCATGGCTGAGGAGAAGAAGACGTATAAGTTCGTGTGCATCGTTTGTGGCTACGAGGTTGAGGTCGACACGCCCGAGCTGCCCGAGGACTACGTGTGCCCGGTCTGCGGCGTCGGTCCCGATCAGTTTGAGCTCGTCGAGGAGTAGCTCGTCGGCACGCGGCTCACGGCAACATATAGCTCTGTCCAAGGGTCCCGGTCAGATATCCCGGCCGGGACCCTTTTTCTCCGCCCCCAAGGGATCACGGTTGCTGTTGGCCGATCCTGTCTGTTGTGAGTCCGGCCGACCTTTTGTCTTAATCTGTAACGTCTAACGGCTCAAAACGGGTCTTCCTGTTACAGATCGAGACAAACCAAAACCGTCCGGCAGAAGGTCTCAATCTGTAACATCTAACGGTGAAAATTGGGTCCACTTGTTACAGATTGAGACAAACGGAGCTGTCCCTCGGAATGATCTCGATCTGTAACATCTAGACATCAAAAGCGGCTCTAGATGTTACAGATCGAGACGTTTGCCTAGATAGGTGCCCCGCCCCATTACATCCCTGTCAACAACACGACATCGAGAATCGTCACGACGGCACCAATCCCTACGAGCAGCGCGTTGAGCGGGCGCGAATTGGCGTATTTGCCCATAACGCGGGGTGAACTGGTGAGCCGTATGAGCACAAAGACCGTAATCGGTAGCTGAAGCGACAGCAGTGCCTGACTCCAGATGAGACCTTCAAAAGGATTTGGGACGACCAGGCACGCCGTCACTGCGCCGACGAAACAGGCCGCCACCCCGATCGAGGAATGTCGGTTGTGGATATCGTATTCCTCGTCGAACATGCCCGCAGTGATGGTTCCCGCCGCCATGCCCGCCGTCACGCTACTCGAGAGGCCCGCGAACAGCAGCGCTACCGCAAAGATGGTCGAGCTCGCCGGGCCCAAGATGGGGGAGAGCGTGGCCGCTGCGACGGCGAGGTCGTCTACGACCATGCCGTGCGCAAAGAAGGTCGTTGCGGCCAGGATGACCATGGCC
>DBFVGT010000138.1:0-79655 GCA_048524725.1 Collinsella sp.
GGGCGACTCTCTTGGCCATGGCGCATTCTATACGCCCGATGAGTCGGGCGAGGGTGGCGTGCCGGAAACGGTGGCGCCCGAGCAGACACTTGCGGAGCAGTTGGAAGAACTGCCGCATGACGAGCTCGTGCGGATCGTCGAGACCATGGAGGAAGACATGCGTAACGCTTCCGCCGCCATGGACTTTGAGGAGGCGGCGCGTCTGCGCGATGCCGTCGTTCAGATTCGGGCGATGCTTGAGGGCGCATCTGAGGACGAAACGATCGAGCGTTTGCGTTCGCAGGCTCGCAAGGGCTCTACCTTTGCTTCGGGCAGAAAACGCCAGGGTTCACGATTCAGGAAGTAGCGAACAGGCCCCGAGTTCCCTGTGGAGCTCGGGGCCTGTGTCATTCGGACGCGGGAGTTCGTGCACTAGAGGTCTGCTATCAGCGCCTCAGCGCAACGGATGCCGTCAGTGGCGGCACTCATGATGCCGCCGGCATATCCGGCACCCTCGCCGCAAGGGTAAAGACCCGGGGTCGACGCGGCGTGGCATGTTCGATCGCGGGTGACGGTGACCGGGGAGCTCGAACGCGTCTCCACGCCAGTGAGAACCGCATCGGGACGGTCATAGCCACGCAGTTTTTTGCCGAGCAGAGGGATTCCCAAACGAAGCGATTCGACGATATGCTGCGGCAGGGCTTCGTCAATTGCCGTCCAGGTCACGCCAAGTGGATAGGTTGGTTTTACCTTTCCGGGCGCCGTGCTGGCGCGCCCCGCAAGGAAATCTCCGACGAGCTGTGCCGGCGCGTTCCAGTTGGAGCCACCCAGGCGATAGGCGGCTCGCTCGCAGGCGCGCTGGAGCTCAATGCCCGCGAGCGGATCATCGCCGGGAAGGTCGTCAGGTGTGACGTTAACGAGTAGGGCGGCATTTGCGTTGCGCCCGTCGCGGGCATTGAGGCTGGCGCCGTTGACGCACAGATGGCCCTGCTCGGAAGAAGCCGCGACAACCTGTCCGCCGGGGCACATACAAAACGAGAACACGCTGCGGCCGTTGGGGAGATGGGCGACGAGCTTGTAGGGGGCTGCTCCGAGGGCAGGATGTCCCGCCGAGGCTCCGTATTGGGCTCGGTCGATGTCGCGCTGCGGATGCTCGATGCGAAGGCCCATGGCAAAGGTCTTTTGTGCGAGGACCACGTTGTGGTCCTTAAGGAGCTCAAAAATATCGCGAGCAGAATGCCCGCAGGCGAGGATGAGGTGCTTTGTCTCGATTGGCTCGCAAGCGGCGTCTTGGGACGATTGGACATCAATACCGGTGATGGCGCCAGACGCGTCGATGCGAATGTCGACGAGCTTCGTTCGATAGCGGACGACACCTCCGAGCTGCTCGATGCGCTGGGATATAGCGGTGACAACCGTGGGAAGGATGTCGGAGCCAATGTGCGGCTTGGCATCCCACAGAATATCGCGGGGCGCACCCGCCTCGACGAAGGTTTCGAGGATAAGGCGATGGGCGGGATTTTTGGTTCCCGTATTGAGCTTGCCGTCCGAGAAAGTCCCCGCGCCGCCCAAGCCAAACTGGATATTGCTCTCGGGGTCGAGGATGCGCTCCTTTAGAAAGAGGTCGATTGCCTGCGAGCGGCGAAATGCCGGGTCGCCGCGCTCGATGAGCAAGGGCTTAAGGCCTGCTTCGGCGAGCGTAAGCGCAGCGAAAAGGCCGGCGCATCCGGCGCCGACAACGACAGGGCGTTCTTGAGGTGCGTCGGAGACGGGGGAGGGGAATGAAGGCTTATCGTCTTCTATCGCGCGTACGCGCGAGCGGTCACGCTCGGCAACACTGTCGACCGCTTCTCGCTCGAGGTGGGGACTAGTCAGCTCAACACGAAAGCTCAGGATAAAATGGACGTCTCGTTTTTTGCGAGCGTCGATTGACTTGCGGTGGAGCTCGATGGACTTGATCTCGGAGTCCTTGCAACGTAGGACGCGCTTGGCGACTCGCTTGCCAACAATGAGACAGGCATTTTCATCGCCGGCTTCATCGAGCGACGCGTTGACTTGGGTGATTTCGATCATCGAGGTCTCCTTAGAGGCAAGAAAGAGACCGTCCGGTATCCCAGAAGGCCCGAATGTGTTTTTGATTATAGACTGCGCGGCTACAGGCTGCTTGCAGCGCGAATGCCCGAGAGCCAGGCCCACGCAAGGTTAAAGCCTCCGCAATCGGCGTCGATGTCGAGCGCTTCGCCGCAGACGTAAAGCGGGGCGTCGACAACGCTGCGCGCGCGTAGACTGGGTGTTGAGATGCTCTCGACAGATACGCCACCACGCGTGACCTGCGCCGAGCGCTCATCGGTCGTCCCCTCGGCAAACAGCTTAAAGTGCTTGAGGATCGAGACCAGATGGATGACATCGTTGGAGCCTGGATGGCACTGCTCGAACGCTGTGCAGACGACGCGGGAGAGTTGCGGGGCGAGCATGCCGTCGAGCCAACGGGGATCGCGGGGTGAAAAGTCACCGAACAGCTCAACGCGCCGGTTGAGCATATCGAGCAACTCGTCTTTGGAGAGGTCGGGGAAAACGTCGAGCAGGATCGTATCGCCGTGCTGGATACGACGAGAGAGGTTGAAGACAGCGACACCCGAGATACCGAAGGTTCGAAACAGCACTTCACCGTCTTCGTGCCAGAGCTCATTATGATTGCGGGCGAGCGTCAAGCAGGCGCGGACGCGCAGGCCATCCAACGTCTTGAGTGCCGCTCGATCGCCAACGACCGTTGCCGATACGGGGCAGAGGATGGGGCGCAGCGAAGTGAGGGGAAGGCGAAACGTATCGGCGATACCGGTGGGGTTGCCGCCCGTAGCGATAATTACGGCATGTGCCTGCAGGGCCTCGTTCTTGCGAGGGACATCGGCGAGCGCCTTCCGAAGCGAGCGGAGCTCCGATTTTCGGTCGTCGTGCTTTTTTGCCTTGAGCGCCCGCGCTGGACGGTCTATTTGGAGTGCCCAGCCTTCGGAAGCTTTGTGCGCCGTGGCAACGTTGGCTCCGCAGATTAAGGTGATACCTAGGCGGTCGCAAACGTTGAGAAGCGCGTCGCGCACCGATTCGGCGCGAAGGGAGCGCGGGTACAGCCGGCCTTCCTCGGAGGTTGTCATGATGCCCAGCGAGGAAAAGAAACCCATAAGCTCTTGTTCGGGCTGGGGGCCCATGACGGATTCGACGAATGCGGGGTGGTTATACCGCTGAGGATCAATCGATTCGTTGGAGAGGTTGCAACGGCCGTTACCGGTCGCAAGGAGCTTGAGGCCGCAGGCGACATCGCGCTCAACGATGCAGACGCTTTTGCCAGCGCGTGCGGCCGTAATGGCGGCGGCGAGGCCTGAAGCCCCGCCGCCGATTACCAAGACGTCATAGAGGGCGCTCGCGTTCACTTAGGCCTCGTCGGTCTCGTGCGGGGTAATAGCCTCGACGGCAGAGACTGCCTTGGGCAACATGCCATCGGGCAGCGCGGTCTCGACCTCGCCCTTATCGCAGGCCTCGGCGAGTGCCGGATTAATGGGAAGCTGGCCCAAGATGTCGAGGTTATAGCGCTCTGCGACCTCGGGGAGCTTGCTCTTGCCAAAGACCTCGATCTTCTTGCCGCAGTCAGGGCACTCAATATAGCTCATGTTCTCGACAATGCCCAGAATGGGGACGTTCATCTTCTCGGCCATGTTGACCGCCTTGGCGACGATCATCGAGACCAGATCCTGCGGGCTCGTGACAATGACGATGCCGTCGACCGGCAGCGACTGGAAGACGGTGAGCGCGACGTCGCCTGTTCCCGGAGGCATGTCGACCAGTAGGTAGTCGATGGGGCCCCACGAGGTCTCGCTCCAGAACTGCCTAATGGCGCCTGCGATGACCGGACCGCGCCAAAGGACGGGGTCGGTCTCGTTTTGGAGCAGCAGGTTGGAGCTCATGACCTTGACGCCGTGCTCGGAGATTTCGGGCAGCATAAGGTTGCCAAGGGCATGGACGTGGCGTCCACTCATACCGAACATCTTGGGGATAGAGGGACCGGTGATGTCGGCATCGAGGACGCCGACCTTGTGGCCGTGACGGGCAAGCTCGGTGGCGATGGCACCGGTGACAAATGACTTGCCGACACCGCCCTTGCCGGAAAGCACGGCGATGACGCGCTTGACCTCGGACAGCGTGTTCTCCTCAAATTGCGACGGCGACGTTTGTCCGCCGGCGGCCTGTGCGTGTTCGCAACCCATGTATGACTCCTTTGTATATGCTGGGGCCGGGGCCCCGCGATGTGACACGAGCGTCATTGTACCCTCGTTTGCGAGCGGGAGTCATTTGCGATGCGTTTGGGCCGAGCGTGCTTGCAATACGATGGGCCCAAGCGAATGGGCGGGCTTACTGAACTTTGCTGGCGAACTCGAGGTATTGCATGCGCTGCAGCTTGTCGATCGTCGAGGCGTAGGGGCTGTCTTCCGATTCCAAGTCGTAGCGCAGCCCGTCGGCACCGAGATAGCCGGCGACATTGATGGTGGGCACATCTGACCTTGTCGCAAGCAGGGCCTTTTGGTAATTGGTGAGCGGGGCGCCGATCTTATTAAGGGTAATGGCTGCAATCTCGTTTGCCCCGACGGTGTCGTAGACGTTGAGCTCGGTATTGCCGGCGATCTCATAGTTAGCCCAGACGAGATATGTCGACTGATAGATACGGAAAGCGTGGCTTGCCGTATCTTCCTGAGGGTACAGCTCGTCGTTGAGAGTCGTTGCGGCGCTCGGCTGATGGTCGCCAAAAAAGACAAGAACAACCGGTCTGCCGATGTTGCGGAGCTCGTTGATAAAGTACTCGAGGTCCCGGTCGGATGCGTTGATGCAGGTGAGATAGGTGTTGAGCGCGCTGTTGGCGCCTTCGCTGGCTCCCTCGACCCAATAGTTTGTCAGCTCTTCGGCGGGAACGGTGCCATAGTCGTAGCCGCCGTGATTTTGCATCGTGACGTCAAAGATGAACTGCGGCGCTTCGTCGGTTCTAAGCAGGTCGAGTATCTTGTCGTAGGTGACGTAGTCGCATACGCCGGCATGGTAATAGGGCGCACCTTCGAAATCGCCGATTGAAAGAAAGTCTCCAAAGCCCAGCTGCTGATAGATTTTATCTCGATGGTAGTTGACGGGGTTTTGCGGGTGCATAGCGGTAGTGGTATACCCAAGCTCTTTAAGGTCCTTTGCCAGGCTGTTTACGCCATTCATCTGATACAGCTGATAGGGGATCTTGCCTAATCCGACAAAGGCCGTTGTCGCTCCGGTCAAAAATTCGAATTCGGAGTTCGCCGTTCCGCCACCGGCGACCGAAGCGAGCATGGTGCCGCGAACAAGTGTGTCGGGAAGCGAGTTGTAGAATGCGGGGCCGGTGTACCCGGCCGCCTGGAGCTGCTCAAAGCACGAAAGGTCGCTAAAACTCTCATTCATGACGGCAACAATCGTCGGCTTGATTTCATTGAACTGGGCAACGGCCGCCGCGCGCTGCTCGCTCGAGCCATATGTGCTGTCGTAGGCGGCGGCGAGCTCCTGCTCGATGCTCTGCGCCTCATCGGGCGTATAGTCTTCGGGCTTCTCAATGGGCAACTCGTTGACCATTTCGGTGAACGAAGTGATAAAACCCTGAGACGCATACGTGGTGATGGGCTGCCAACGGTCAAATCCAAAATCCAGCGCCTGCTCCAAGTCGATGTTGGAAAAGCCTGAGAGCCCCACAACGGTCACTAGCAGAAAAGCACAGAGGTTAGCGGCGATAGCGGGGAAGACATGGGTGGGCGTACGGAGCTTTCGCGGTCGGATGAGCGAAAGAAACCCCAGGGAAATCTCCAGCAGGGCGAGAGAGGTTACGATTCCGGCGGTAAAGGTAAACTCGTATCCCTCGCTCACTTCCATTGCGGTGCCAAGGGCCAAGATATCGCTTGGCAGGATGGCTTCGCCTTTAAACGTTATGACGAAGTGCTCGGCAATGCCAAGGATGCAGCAGACGACGGGCACGAGAGCCATGACGCCTCCATGACGCTGTCCCAGCAAATAAAGGGAGAGCAGAACCGTCGCGAGCAGCCCGACGGAAAACCCGAATGAGTTGGCGGGAATGCGATAGAACGTTTCGTTGCAGGCAATTTCGAGTGAAACGAACGAGAGCGCTGAAACAGCGGCGATGACAAGGATGTCACGGCAAATACAGGCAACCGTTCCCGTCGCAAGGTCGGTTTGGTCGATAAGTCCCGAAACCAAGGGCTCGACAAGAAGCATGACGGCGGCAGCACCGAGCGCCGAATAAGAAAGGACCCATAGGGAGCTGCCCTCATTTACGAGCAATTGATTCGTAACCCATGCAGCTACCACGCCGAGCGGGATGAGGAGCGTCGCGCACCAAAAGACGCGGGCAATGGGTGGCTTTTCGTTGCGTTTGATTGAAAAAAACACGCGCACGACGACGGCGGCCACGATAAGGACGGCGATGAATATGGGCAGATTGGCCATGTCGCTCGAAGTGATTTCAAGGGGGATATCTTCGGTCATGGACGTTCCTCTGGTACAGCAAATTAAGTTCAGTATTAGATTACTGTAACCTTTCCACGGCATTTCGAGAAACAAAGCGCCCGATACGCAAAGCTAAAGGTCTGCGAATCTTGTATTACGAACATCTGTGCGCGTCGAGTGCGCTAAACTCATCGGCAGTATGATTCGATGCAATAGGAGGCAAGGAGCTTCCATGTCTGATTCTTCTATCGTTATTCGCGGCGCTCGTGAGCACAACCTCCGTGATATCGATGTTTCCATTCCGCGTGACCAACTCGTGGTCATTACCGGTCTTTCTGGCTCGGGCAAGAGTTCGCTGGCATTCGACACTATCTATGCCGAGGGCCAGCGTCGATACGTCGAGAGCCTTTCGAGTTATGCGCGCCAGTTCTTGGGCCAGATGGACAAACCCGACTTGGATTCAATCGACGGCCTTTCGCCGGCGGTGTCGATCGACCAAAAGACGACGTCTAAAAACCCTCGCTCGACGGTTGGCACCGTAACCGAGATTTATGACTATCTGCGCCTGCTGTTCGCCCGTGTGGGCACCCCGCACTGTCCCGAATGCGGCCGTGTCATTGAGCGCCAGACGACCGACCAGGTTGCCGACAAGGTCTTGACGGCGGGGGAGGGCCGCCGCGCGTTTGTGCTGGCACCGGTGGTGCGCGGGCGAAAAGGCGAGTACACCAAACTGTTTGAGGATCTTCGCGCCGAGGGCTTTAGCCGCGTGCGTGTCGACGGTGAAGTGCGCTCGCTCGACGATCCGATCGATCTGGACAAGAAGTTCAAGCACGATATCGAGGTCGTGGTCGACCGCATCGTGATCCGTGAGAACTCTCTGGGCCGTATCGCCGAGTCTGTTGAGCAGGCGACCGCGCTGGCGCACGGCAATGTGAACGTATACTTGCTGCCCGACCGCGACGCTCCCGAGGGGACCGAAGGCGAGTTGCTGGAGTATTCGCTGGCGTTAGCGTGCCCGGAGCATGGGCACTCCATCGATGACCTGCAGCCGCGTGATTTCTCGTTCAACGCGCCCTATGGCGCGTGCCCCGAGTGCGATGGCCTGGGCTTTAAGAAGACGGTCGATGCCGAGGCCCTAATCGAAGACCCCTCGAAGTCGATCGCCGACGGGGTCTTTGGCAGCCTGTTTGGCAACTCTAACTACTATCCGCAGATTTTCGCTGCGGTCTGCAAACACATTAAGGTGAGCGTCGATACGCCGTGGGAGGATCTGCCTCCGCGGGTGCGTCGCGCGTTTTTAGACGGCATGGGCGACCAGAAGATTTCGGTCGACTACCAAAAGCTCGATGGGCGCCGCAGCCAGTGGGACACCAAGTTCTCGGGCGTGCGCAATATCCTGTACGAGCGCTATACCGAGACGACGAATGAGAACACCAAGGCGCGCTTGGAGAAGTACATCCGCGAGGAGCCGTGCTCGAGCTGCCACGGTGCTCGTCTGCGCCCCGAGATGCTCGCTGTTACCGTAGGCGGTAAGTCCATTTACGAGGTCTGCTGCCTATCGTGCCGCGAGTCGCTCGAGTTTTTTGAGGGCTTGGAGCTTACCGAGCGCCAACAATTTATCGGCGGGCGCATCGTTAAGGAAATCCTGGAGCGCCTGCGCTTTCTGGTCGATGTCGGACTCGACTATCTGACCCTCGACCGTGCCTCGGCGACGCTTTCCGGAGGCGAGGCCCAGCGCATTCGCCTGGCAACGCAGATCGGCGCCGGCCTCATGGGTGTCCTGTACATTTTGGACGAGCCATCGATTGGCCTCCATCAGCGTGATAACGAGCGCCTGATCAAGACGCTTGAGCGCCTACGCGATATCGGCAATACCGTCATCGTCGTCGAGCATGATGAGGATACGATTCGTGCTGCCGACTATGTGATCGACATGGGCCCCGGTGCGGGCGTGAACGGCGGACACGTGGTCGCCGCGGGAACGCCTGCCGATATCATGGCGTGCCCCGATTCGATGACGGGTGCCTACCTGACCGGCAAGCGAATGATTCGGGTTCCCGATGAACGCCGCAAGCCCGGTCGCGGCTGCCTTAAGATCGCGGGCGCCCGCGCCAACAACCTCAAAAACGTTACCGCCAAGATCGAGTTTGGTACGCTTACGGTCGTTACCGGCGTGTCGGGATCGGGTAAGAGCTCCCTGGTTACCGACACTATCGCACCTGCCCTTACGAATGCCATTCACCGTTCGACGCGCCCTGTGGGTCCGTATAAGAAAATCGAGGGCATCGAGTGTATCGATAAGGTTATCGATATCGACCAGTCGCCGATTGGCCGCACGCCGCGTTCCAACCCTGCTACGTACATTGGCCTGTGGGATGATCTTCGCGCGCTGTTTGCGAGTACGCCGGAGTCGAAGGCGCGCGGCTACTCGCCGGGACGTTTCTCCTTTAACGTGAGCGGCGGTCGCTGCGAAGCATGCAAGGGCGACGGACAAATTAAGATCGAGATGCACTTCCTTCCCGATATCTATGTCCCCTGTGAGGTCTGCGGCGGCAAACGCTATAACCGCGAGACGCTTGAGGTCACCTACCGTGGTAAGACCATCTCGGACGTGCTCGACATGAGCGTCACCGAGGCACTGGCCTTCTTTGGGAATATCCCGCAGATTAAGCGCAAGCTCCAGACGCTGTACGATGTAGGCTTGGGCTACGTGAGCCTGGGCCAGCCCGCTACGACGCTCTCGGGCGGCGAGGCGCAGCGTGTGAAGCTCGCCAAGGAGCTTCATCGACGCCAGACGGGCAAGACGTTCTATATTTTGGATGAGCCGACGACCGGCCTTCATTTTGAGGACGTCCGCCAGCTGCTCGATGTGCTGCAGCGCTTGGTCGATGCGGGCAACACGGTGCTGGTGATTGAACACAACCTTGATGTCATCAAGGTTGCCGACCGCCTGATCGATATGGGCCCCGAGGGCGGTAACGGCGGCGGAACCGTCGTGGTTTCGGGCACACCGGAGCAGGTTGCGGACTGTCCGCAGAGTTATACGGGCAAGTTTTTGGCGCCGTTGCTCAGGCGTGACCGGGAGCGTCAGGCTCAACTTGATGCTCAATAAATAGGCGATTCAGTTTATGGGCGCCATCGACTCCTTGTGATTCGATGGCGCTTGCTGTGTCGAAGTGACGTATGCAGCCGAATTGGACATATACTTAATCCTTGCGTCCGAATGCGAGGGAAGGATATGCCATGGCAAAGGCTGTAAAGACGCCAAAAACCAATGCGATGCGCGAGCTGGAAAGCGCCGGCATTTCCTATGTTCTACATACGTACGAAGACGATGGTGATGAGTCGGCGGGCCTGGGGGTCGCGATTTCGGAGCAGCTTGGCGAGGAGCCCGGACAAGGATTTAAGACCTTGGTCTGCGTGACGCCGTCCAACGACCATGTCGTGTGCTGCATCCCTGTTGCCGACGAGCTCGATCTAAAGTCCGCCGCGCGTGCCGCGGGGGAGAAGTCCTTGGCCATGATGCATGTGAAGGATTTGCTTGCGGCGACTGGCTACGTTCGCGGCGGCTGCAGTCCGGTCGGTATGAAAAAACGCTACCGGACGCTCATTGATGAGACATGTGTCCTTTGGGATACCATTTTTATTTCGGGAGGCAAGCGTGGTTATCAGCTTGAGCTTGCACCCGATGATTTAATTGCATTTTGCGGGGCGACGGTCGCCCCGATTACGAGAGAGGACTGAGCGATGCCGCAGGAAGAATTGAAGTGCGGAGCTCATTTTGCAAAAGAATCTGCGCCTCAGACACCCTCATCCGAAGCTTCTTCGTCGCGAGATGGCACTGATGATATGGGCTCGTCGGACTACTCCACGGTTGGTCGTTCCGCCGGGCTTATGACCATCCTGACCATCGTGTCTCGCGTCACCGGCTTTATCCGCACATGGGCAATGGCGGCCGCTATCGGCATGTCGCTGCTCTCGTCCTCCTATCAGGTCGCCAACAACCTGCCCAATATGCTCTACGAACTCGTGATGGGCGGCATGCTCGTGACGGCGTTTTTGCCCGTGTACATGGGCGTGAGGCGTGAGCAGGGTCGCGAGGCCTCGAACGAGTACGTGGGCAACCTGCTCGGTATTCTGCTATTGGTGCTGGGTGGCATTTCGTTGCTGGGGACCGTGTTCGCTCCGGGCTTTATTTGGACGCAATCGTTCCTTTCGGGTGACGGCGGCAGCATGGATACCGCTGCGTTCATGTTCCGTTTCTTCGCCATCCAGATTCTGTTTTATGGTTTGGGCTCGGTGTTCTCGGGCGTTCTCAACGCACACCGCGACTACTTCTGGTCGACGTTTGCCCCGGTCCTCAACAATGTGATCGTCATTGCGAGCTTTATGGGCTTTGCGCCCGTGTCCGCACAGTTTGGCGAACGTGCCGGCATCATCTTGATTGCGGCCGGTACGACCCTCGGTGTCTTTGTTCAGATGGCTTGTCAGATCCCCGCGCTTGGCAAGCACGGCGTGCATCCCCATATCCATATCGACTTTAAGGACCCCGCACTGCGCCAGACGATTGCGCTCGGTATCCCGACGCTGCTCGCTACGGTGTGCATGTTTGTCTCGACTTCTATCACGAACGCTGCCGCGCTGGTGGTCCAGCCCGAGACCGGTCCTTCCGTCATCGCCTATGCGCGCCTGTGGTACACGCTGCCCTACGCGCTGATCGCCGCCTCGCTTTCGACGGCGCTCTATACCGAGCTCTCTCACGACGCACAGGAGAAGGATTACGACAGCGTCCGCACGGGCATTTCGCGTGGCGTCGCCCAGATGCTGTTCTTCCTGATTCCATTCGCGCTGTACCTGATTGTCTTCGCGCGTCCGCTCAACATGATCTACTGCGCTGGCAAGTTCGATGAGTCCGGTGTGGCGCTGGTGTCGGAGTTCCTTATCTACCTGGCACTTTCCCTGCCGCTCTACGGCGTGGTCGTGCTGATGCAGAAGAGCTTCTCTGCCTTGCTCGACATGAAGCCCTATAGCCGCTATTGTCTGTATTCCGCCATCGGCCAGGCCGGCTCGGTTCTGCTGTTTGGCGTTGTGCTGGGCTTCGGTATGCCGGCAATCGCGCTTTCGTATGTCGTCGACTACGTGATCTTGGTCGGTTGCTCGCTGTGGTGGCTGCGTCGTCGTCTGCGTGGTCTTCAGGTTAAATCTATCCTGCATGGCGGTTTCTTTGGCCTTTTGCTCGGTGGCCTGGGTGCTGCCGCAGGCGCCGGCGTCATGTGGGCGCTTGAGCACTTTGTCGGGGCACTTGGCGGCTCGATTCTGATTACTCTTGGCTACGTTTGCGTTGCGGGTGTCGTCTCGCTTGCTGTTACCTTTGGCCTTGCCGTCGTCCTTAAGATGCCCGAGGTCTCGGCGCTGATTCGTCGCAAGTAGGTGCGCGTGGCCGGTCACGACAACATTCCAACGCTTGCCGAGCAGGTTTCGCGCGTTCCCACGCAGCCCGGCTGCTACCTTTGGAAAGACGCCAAGGGCGATGTCATCTACGTGGGCAAGGCGAAAAACCTGCGCGCCCGTATGCGTCAGTACGTGACGCTGCAGGACGAGCGCCAGAAGATCCCGCTGATGATGCAGCTGGTGGCGAGCTTTGACTATATCGTGGTGGAGACCGAGCACGAGGCGTTGGTGCTCGAGCGCAATTTGATTGGTCAGTACCATCCGTACTTTAACGTCGACCTCAAGGATGACAAGAGCTACCCCTTTATCGCCATTACAAAGGGCGACCTGTATCCCGCTATCAAATACACGCGTGAGCGTCATAAGCCGGGAGCGCGCTATTTTGGACCTTATACCGATAGCCGCGCGGCACGTGAGACGATAGATACGCTGCGCAAGGTTATCCCCATCTGCTCCGCATCCTGTGCGGAGTGGCGTCGTTGTCGCCGTATCGTCGAGTCCCACAAGGGCGAGGAAGACATCGTCAATATGATTTGCGCGCAAAACGGGCGCCCCTGCTTTGACTACCATGTCGGGCGCGGCCCGGGTGCGTGTGTCGGCGCGATTTCCCCGGCAGACTATGCCAAGAACGTCAAGCGTGTCGAGCGCTTTTTGTCGGGCCATCGCAAGGATGTCGTCGATGAGCTGACCTCCGAGATGACGGATGCCGCTGAGGCGCTCGACTTTGAGCGCGCGGCACGCGTCAAACGTCGTTTGGAGGTCATCAGGGGTCTGGACGATCGTCAGCAAGTCGTTTTTCCCTCCAGTGTCGATATAGATGTCATCGGTTTCTATCGCGAGGAGACCATCTCCGCCGCTTGCGTCTTCGTCGTTCGCGAGGGCCGAACAGTTCGCACCTGCGAGTTCATTCTCGACAAGGGTCTTGATGTTGACGAGGAAGAGCTCCAGTCGGGCTTTCTTAAGCGCTATTACGACGAGACGGCTGATATTCCAGCTGAGGTCAACCTTTCCGTCGATCTTGAGGATGCGGAAGCGCTGGGGGAGTGGCTTGCGGGCAAGCGTGAGCGTTCCTGCCATCTCCATAGGCCGCAGCGTGGCGAAAAGCACCGTCTGCTCGATATGGCATCCAAAAATGCGCGCCATGCCCTCATGCGCTACATGATGCGAACGGGGTACGCTGACGACCGCACCAATCAAGCGCTCCTGGAGCTCGAAAGTGCGTTGGCGCTGCCATCGCCGCCGTTGCGTATCGAGTGCTTCGATATCTCTACACTGCATGGCACCTTTACGGTCGCCTCGATGGTGGTGTTTACCAACGGGCGCGCCGACAAGAGTCAGTATCGTCGTTTTAAAATTCAGGCCGAATTGGACGAGGCAAACGACTTCGTGTCGATGTCCGAGGTTTTGGGACGACGTTATGCTCCCGAGCGCATGGCCGACGAGCGCTTTGGCTCGCGCCCCGATTTGCTCGTTGTCGATGGCGGTAAGCCGCAATTGACCGCTGCGATCAAGCAACTTGAGGCTCTTGGGCTCGATATACCAGTTTGTGGCTTGGCAAAGGCCGATGAGGAGGTTTTCGTGCCTTGGGACGAGACTCCCGTCGTGCTGCCGACCGGGTCCGCGTCGCTCTATCTAATTAAACAGGTGCGCGATGAATCGCACCGTTTTGCCATCACGTTCCATCGCGAATTGCGCGATAAAGCCATGACGGTTTCGGTACTCGATGACGTTCCAGGCGTGGGACCCACCAGAAAACGTGCCCTTATGCGCCATTTTGGCTCGATGAAGCGTTTGCGCGCGGCGAGCGAGCAAGAGATCGCGGAAGTTCGAGGCATTCCTGCCGATGTCGCCAAAGCGGTTCACGAGGCGCTCGTTGCATGGAATGCCGAGCGCGCCGAGGCGGCGGCAAAGCAATCCGAAAGCTAAACACGCCTCTAAACAACTGATATACATGATTGCGTGATTTTCAATCATTTATTTCACGGCGATTACCAGCCGATTTCGGGTTTAATTAACGCTAAAACGTTTGACTAGCCATGGTGAACAACCCTGCTATCCTGCGGGTTGACGACGACTGATATCTCACCTCGTCGATACATACTGTCTGGCGAATCGTTTGTCAATGAATTCGGTGAACGGTAGCAAATACCGTTCAAGCGTATGTATGTATCGGTCGCCGAGCGCGGCACCTCAGTTGGGTTCGTCGGTAGGTAAGGTATATATCGTCCGCAAGTTGCGCGGGGGCACGTCTAGGCGCTCCCGGGTAAGATTCTCTATTGATAGGAGAAGACATGGCCATCATCAACAAGGGTATGTCCAGGCGTTCGTTCCTCGGCCTCACCGGCAGCGTCGCTGCTGTCGCAGGGCTTGGTCTCACCGGCTGCGGTGGCAGCTCCAGCGACGAGGGTTCCGCTTCCGGTTCCACCGATTCCGCCAACCGTGGCGGCGGCGTGATCACCGCTGGTTCCGCTTACGCTCCGTCCAGCTTCGATCCCGCCAGCACCGGCTCCGCTGTGGGCCTGGGTGCTAACTGGCACGTCGTCGAGGGCCTCTACGGCATCGATTACCACGACTACAGCACCTTCAACGAGCTCGCCACCGACGATCCCAAGTCTGTGGACGACACCACTTTCGAGGTCACCATCCGCAAGGGCGCCAAGTTCTCCGATGGCACCGAGGTCACCGCTGACGATGTCGTTGCCTCCTACACCGCTTGCGCCGCTTCCGCTACCTATGCTCCGTTCTTCCAGCCCTTCGAGTCCATCGAGGCCAAGGACGCCAGCACCGTGACGGTCAAGACCAAGGTCCCCAACTTCTCCCTGCTCAAGGATCGTCTGGCCATCGTCCGCGTTACCCCGGCCACCCAGACCGAGGAGGATCGCGCCAAGCAGCCGATCGGCTCCGGCCCCTGGATGTACGACTCTATCTCCGATACCGAGATCACCCTGGTTCCCAACCCCGAGTACAACGGTGAGTATGCTGCCGAGGATAAGAAGATCCAGTACAGCATCCTGACCGACCCCACCGCTCGCGTTACCGCTCAGCAGGAGGGCTCCACGCTCGTTATGGAGCTCGTTACCGCTGACGCCGTCGACCAGCTCGAGAGCGCCGGCTGCAAGATCGATAACGTTCAGGGTTTCGGCACCCGCTTCATCATGTTCAACGTCGCCAAGGAGCCTTGGAACAACGTCAAGGTCCGTCAGGCTGTCATGTATGCGCTCGACACCGAGAAGATGGTCAGCAACACCTTCGCCGGCCTTGCCACCGCTGCCAGCTGCTACCTGCCCAAGAGCTTCACCAACTATCATGAGGCTTCCACGGTGTACAAGACCGACGCCAAGAAGGCTAAGAAGCTCATCGAGGAGTCTGGCATCACCCCGGGTGCCATCACCCTGCGCACCACCGACAACGAGCAGATTAAGGGCATGGCCGCCCAGGTCAAGAACGACCTCGACGCTCTCGGCTTCGATGTGACCATCCAGACCGATACCTCGCCGGCCACCTACGCTGCCATCGACGGCGGCGAGGCCTACGATATCCTCCTTGCCCCTGGCGATCCTTCCTGCTTCGGCGCCGACCCCGACCTGCTGCTCAACTGGTGGTACGGCGACAACGTCTGGATGCAGACCCGTTGCCCGTGGAAGGAGTCCGCTGAGTGGCAGAAGCTCCACGGTCTCATGGACGAGGCTCTTGCCGCTGAGGGCGATGAGCAGCAGAAGAAGTGGAACGAGTGCTTCGACATCATTGCCGACAACGCCGTTCTGTACCCCGTTGTCCACGTCAAGACCGTCTCCGCTTCCTGGGACGATCCGTCCACTGCGCCCAACGGCGAGGCCCTCGATGGCTTCAAGGGCATCGGCACGACGAGCATGTCCTTCAGGGGCGTCGCGACCGTCAAGGCGTAAGGCTCGCTTGAGTCTGTATGCAGGATGTCGGTCGTTGGGACCGTATCCTCATAGTTGAAACAAAGACCCGGGCGGCAACGATGTCGCCCGGGTCTTGTAATGAGTATCCGTACTCATATACCAGTTGGTCCTACCGACAAAAGAAAGGGGAGAGAACGTGAACAACTTGCTACGTTTGATTGGAAGGCGTCTTGTGGCGCTGCCGATCATGGCATTGGGCGTCACCGTCCTGGTGTTCTTCCTTATGTCGTTCTCCAAGACCGACCCCGCCTACACGGCGTTGGGTGACGGTGCCTCGCCCGAGGCGGTTGCCGAGTACCATGAGAAGTATGGTCTGGACGACCCCTGGCCCGTGCGCTACGTGCGCTATATGGGCGATTTGATTCATGGCGACATGGGCACCTATGGTGCTGCTCGCAACTCCGTTGCCAAGCGCATCTCCACGGCCCTGCCCGTCACGATGCAGCTGACCTTCATCGGCCTTGCCATCGGTGCGGTCGTTTCGTTTTTACTCGGCGTCATCGCGGCACTGTATCGCGACAAATGGCCGGATCAAGTGATCCGCGTCTTTTCCATCGCCGGCTTGGCAACCCCGTCGTTCTGGCTTGCCGTTCTGTTGATCCTGCTGTTCTCTTCCTACCTTAAGGTGCTTCCGGCATCGGGCGCTCTGCCTCACTTCACCACGAATCCGGCTGGCTATCTGGGACGTATGATCATGCCCGCCATCGCCTTGGCATTTCCGCTGACGGGCCAGATGACTCGTATCGTGCGTACCGCCATGGTCGAGGAGCTTGACAAGGACTATGTCCGTATGGCTCGCGGCGCCGGCGTTCCCGAGAAGGTCGTCGTCGGCATCAACGTACTTCGCAATGCGCTGATCACCCCGGTCACCACCCTCGGTCTTAAGATCGGCTACCTCATGGGCGGCGCCGTCGTTATCGAGGTTATCTTCAACCTCCCCGGCATGGGCACCGCGATCCTGCAGGGCGTTCAGGGCAACGAGGCGAACCTGGTTCAGGGCGTCGTCATCGTCGTTGCTCTTGCCTTCATCATCATCAACATCGTGGTTGACATGCTCTACCTGCTCATCAACCCGCGCATCAGGACGGTGTAGATTATGGTAAAGATTCGAGAGAAGCAAACCGAGCAGCTCGAGAAGGCTGCCTCCAAGGGGCTCAAGCTCGGTGGCTGGAAGAAGATGACGCTGTCTTCCAAGATTGCCGCCGTCGTGCTGGTGCTGGTCGCCCTGACCGCGATTCTGGCGCCCCTCCTTGCCCCCTATAGCCCGGTCGAGATCTTTACGGCTCGCCAGGCTCCCGGCAACGGATTTATCTTCGGTACCGACGATAAGGGTCGCGACATTCTGTCGCGTATGCTCTACGGTGGCCGTTACTCGCTGATCATCGGCTTTGGCGCCACTGCCATGGCTCTGGTCTGCGGCTCGGTCGTGGGCGCCCTTGCGGCGGTTTCGCGCAAGGCCGTTTCCGAGACGATCATGCGTATCCTGGACATCATCATGTCTATCCCGGGTATCGCCCTCGCGGCCGTTTTCGTCTCCATCCTGGGCAACTCCGTGCCGTCGATCATCTTCGCTATCGGCTTTATGTACACTCCGCAGATTGCCCGTATCGTGCGCGCCAACATCGTGTCCGAGTACGGAGAGGACTATGTCCGCGCGGTCATCGTTTCCGGCGCCAAGGCTCCGTGGATTTTGATCAAGCATGTTCTGCGTAACTGCATCGCCCCGATCATGGTCTTCACCGTTACCCTGGTCGCCGACGCCATCATCTTCGAGGCCTCGCTGACCTTCATCGGAGCTGGTATCCAGGAGCCCACCGCTACCTGGGGCAACATCCTCGCCGACGCCCGCGGCGGCGTGCTCGCCGGCCGTTGGTGGCAGGCGTTGTTCCCGGGCCTGGCCATCATGATCACCTGCTTGGCGCTCAACATCCTCTCCGAGGGCATTACCGACGCCATGGCCGCTGCTCCCTCCGCCGCCCTGGATCCGACCGATTCCTCCAAGCGTCGCGAGGCCGACCTGCTGGTCTCCGACCCCGTTCGCGCCTACAAGGAGCAGGCCCAGTCCCTCTCCGCTCGCCTTGGCGCCCTGCGCGATGTCGAGCTCAAGCGTGACGATCGCCATGTGCCCGACGAGTCTGTCGAACCGATTCTCTCGGTCCGTGACTTCTGCATTCAGTTTGAGCACCACGGCGATATCAATGTCGTCGACCATGTCAACTTTGACGTCCGTCCTGGTCAGACCATGGGCCTGGTCGGCGAGTCCGGTTGCGGTAAGTCCATCACCACGCTGGCCATCATGGGCCTGACCGACGATGACGAGCACCTTTCCGGCGAGGTCCTTTGGGAGGGCCGCGACCTGCTCAAGATGAGCAAGAAGGAGTGGTTCGGCCTGCGCGGTACCGATATCGCTATGGTCTATCAGGACGCCCTGTCCTCGCTCAACCCCTCCATGCTCATCTCTGCCCAGATGAAGCAGCTCACCAAGCGCGGCGGCACCCGCAGCGCCGAGGAACTCCTGGAGCTCGTGGGCCTCGACCCCAAGCGTACGCTCGAGAGCTACCCGCATGAGCTTTCCGGTGGCCAGCGTCAGCGTGTCCTGATCGCTATGGCCCTTACCCGCGACCCCAAGCTGGTCATCTGCGACGAGCCCACGACCGCTCTGGACGTTACCGTCCAGAAGCAGGTCATCAAGCTGCTCAACGACCTTCAGGCCAAGCTCGGCTTTGCCATGATCTTCGTCTCGCATGACTTGGCGCTGGTCGCCGAGGTCGCCCATAACATCACGGTTATGTACGCCGGTCAGGTTATCGAGCAGGCGCCCACCAAGGAGCTGCTCACTAACCCGATCCACGAGTACACCCGCGGTCTTCTGGGCTCCGTTCTGTCCATCGAGAGCGGTTCGGGCCGTCTGCACCAGGTGCCCGGCGCCGTTCCGAGCCCGCGCGATTTCCCCAAGGGCGATCGCTTCGCGCCCCGCTCGAGCCATCCGCGCATTGGCCTGGACACCCGTCCGGTCTTCAAGCGCGTGCCCGGCACCGAGCACTTCTATTCCGAGCTCCCCGACGAGGTGCTCAAGGCAAATGGTTTGACCCCTCACGCGGAGGTGATGTAGATGAGCGAGACCGCAGTCAACGGCGTCGAGCCGATCATCTTCCTTGATGACGTCCACGTCACCTTTAGGACCCGTACCGGCTCGATTCTGCACCCCAACCTGGTTCACGCCGTCCAGGGTGTAACGATTAGGCTCATGCCCGGTCAGACGATCGGCATCGTCGGCGAGTCCGGTTGCGGTAAGTCCACCACCGCCAACGTCATGTGCGGCCTGCAGGCCCCCACGAGCGGCAAGGTCTACTTTAAGGGCAAGGACGTTACCAAACGTACCGCCGAGGACCGTCGCCACATGGGTCGCGTCATCTCGGTCGTGTTCCAGAACCCGGCCACGGCACTCAACCCCCGCATGGTCGTTCGCGAGCAACTGCTCGACCCCATGCGCGTCCACAACCTGGGTACCGAGGCCGAGCAGGAGAAGCGCGTCAAGGAGCTCTTGGAGCTCACCGGTCTGCCCAGCTCCGCCGCCGAGGTTCTTCCCGGCCAGCTTTCGGGCGGCCAGCGCCAGCGCGTCGCAATTGCCCGTGCCCTGTCGCTGAACCCCGATGCCATCATCGCCGACGAGCCAACCTCGGCTCTGGACGTTTCGGTCCGCGCGCAGATTCTGAACCTGCTGACCGACCTTAAGAAGGAGCTCGGCCTGGCCATGGTGTTCATCAGCCATGACATCCAGACGGTCCGCTATATCTCTGACGACATCATCGTTATGAATGGCGGCAAGATCGTCGAGCAGGGCGAGGCCAAGCAGGTCTTCCAGCACCCCCAGGACCCCTACACCAAGATGCTGCTCGGCGCTGCGCCGTCGCTGCTGCATCCCAAGCTCGGCGAGTAGCCTCGTTTTCCCTCCCGTGCGCCCGGTTCCCTTGCCGGGCGCACCTCCGTTGCGATTTCGAAAGGTTGGGTTCACGAGCCATGCCAAGTGCTCAGGAGCTACAACATCAATTTGGTGAATATCGAGGCGCCATGCCCCGTCCATCAGATTTCGATCTCTTTTGGAAGGATCGCATGGCCGAGGCCGACGCGGTCGGGCTTGACTATGCGATCGAGACGGCATCGGTCACAGATGCCGTGACCTGCCAGCTTTTCGACCTCTGGTATACCGGCATGTGTGGCGCTCGCCTGCATGCCAAGTACCTTAAACCCGTCTCGGACGAGCCCGTGCCATTGGTACTTCAGTTCCATGGATATCCGGGTGCAAGCCGCAGCTGGTTTGAGCAGGCGTCGTTTGCGGGCATGGGCATGGCACTCATCGCCCTCGACTGCCCCGGTCAAGGAGGTCCCTCCGAGGACATTGGTGGATTTGAGGGCACAACGGTCGCGGGCCATATCGTCGCCGGTATCGACGGCGACCCGGCCAACCTCTACTATGTCCGCTTGCACCAAGATATTCGCATCCTGTGTCGCATCGTTCGCGAGCTCGAGGGCATCAATCTTGCCCGTGTGTTTGTGAACGGCGCGTCGCAGGGCGGCGGTTTGGGCATTGCGACCTGTGCACTTAACAGCGAGCTTATCAATCGCGCCGCCATCCTCTATCCCTTCCTGTCGGATTTCCGCCTGGTCTGGGACTTGGATGCCGACGACATTGCCTACGAGGGCCTGCGCTATTGGTCTCGCTGGTTTGACGAGGACTCGACTCGTATCGACGAAGCCTATGCCAAGCTGGCGTACTTCGATTCCAAGAACTTTGCCCCTATGGTCAAATGCCCCGTGCTGTTTGGCAC
Source organism: Collinsella sp. (assembly GCA_048524725.1). Taxonomy (GTDB): domain Bacteria; phylum Actinomycetota; class Coriobacteriia; order Coriobacteriales; family Coriobacteriaceae; genus Collinsella. The sequence goes on from DBFVGT010000138.1 coordinate 20,702, forward strand.
CGGCACAGCCGATACCGTCTGTCCGCCAGCGACGCAGTTTGCGGTCTATAACAACCTGACCTGTGAAAAGCGTCATGAGTTCTTTGAAGGCTTTGGCCACGAGGAGATTCAGGATTTTGACGATCTGATCATTCCGTTTTTCTGCAAGGGAGGGGAGGCTCATGTCTAAGTGCGAGAGCAATGTCGGCGAGCTGATTGTCCCCGACCTTGTGGGGATTCCCGGGACGGTTTCGTCAAGGCTCTCTGAATATCGGGACTGGCACGGTGATGTTCAGGCAGATGTTTCTGATTTGGAGACATGTGCTATGGATCTTGAGATTCAAGGCCTGGCCATTACGGCGATCGATTTCGCCAATCCGTATGCCCGCTACTCCGAGGTTTCCTTTGAGCTTGGTGGCGATGTGGTCCACGCACGTTTGATCGAGCCTGCCGGTCGCGCCCGAGCATCCGAGCTTGTGCCGCTATGTCTGATGTTTCACGACATCGACCGACCCGTGCGGGGATGGCATCACATGACGAGGCTTGCGGCCATGGGATATGCCGTGCTTGCGCTGGACGATGAGGCGATTGGACCCAGCGATCTGCGGCAGGGGATTACCTCGCCTGCTTTTGTCAGGCGCGTCCGTTGGGGCTGCGCGTTGGCGGAGGTCGCGCGCAATCTTGATGGCATGGACCCCGACCGCATCTTTGCATGGGGCGAGGGACTTGGCGGCGGAGTCGCGCTGGCGGTTTCTGCTCTGGACGAGCGGGGCCTCGCCCGCACGGCGGTTGCCAATCCGCTTCCTGGCGGCCTCGAGGTGCTGTCGTCTCGGGTGCGCGGATCGGTGCTCATGGGCACATCGCTTATGGATACCGTGAGCGATCCCAAGGATCAGTTTGCCGTATTCAACGGTCTTGAGTGTGACCGGAGGCATATCATCTATGCAAAATACGCTCACGAGCGCATCAATGCGTTCGAAAACGAAGTCGTAGACTTTTTTAACCAAACGTTCTACCCGTGTTCTTTGGCCTAGACGGCCTGGACACTGCCAACAAGAGTGGGTGGCATAGGGCCGCCCGCCAGACAACTAAGGAGATTCTTGTGGCAACTCAGAAATTCACCGGCGTTATCCCTCCCGTCGTTGTTCCCGATACCGAAGATCACCAGCTCGATGTTGCCTCCTTTGAGCGCAGCATCAACCGCATGATCGATGCCGGCGTCGATGGCCTGTTCTTCTTGGGCTCTTCGGGTGAGGTCGTTTTCTCCACCGACGAGCGTCGTCGCCAGATCATCGCCGAGGCCGTCCGCATCGTCGACCACCGCGTGCCTGTTCTGGTCGGCATCATCGATACCGAGACCGAGCGCATGATTGAGCACGGCAAGGTCGCTCAGGAGCTGGGCGCCGATGCCCTCGTCGCCACCTGCCCGTTCTATGCCCTGCAGGGCATGACCGAGGTCGAGGAGCACTTCCGCATCCTGCACGAGGAGCTTGACCTGCCCATCTTTGCCTATGACATTCCCGTCTGCGTTCACACCAAGCTCCCCTGGAAGCTCCTTGCCAAGCTCGGCGCCGAGGGCGTCCTTGCTGGCGTCAAGGATTCCTCGGGTGATGACATCTCGTTCCGCTACCTCGTTCAGGAGAACGAGAAGAACGGCCATCCGATGAGCATCCTCACCGGCCACGAGGTTGTTGTCGACGGCGCTTACCTCGGTGGCGCCGACGGCTCTGTCCCGGGTCTCGCCAACGTTGAGCCCGAGGGCTACGTTCGTCAGTGGAAGGCCGCTCAGGCTGGTGACTGGGCTACCGTCAAGGCCGAGCAGGATCGCCTCAATGAGATTTCGCACATCTGGGATGTCACCTCGGGCGTCCAGGGTTATGCCGGTGGCGTCGGCGCCTTCAAGACCGCTATGAACCTCATGGGCATCTTCGACAGCCCGACCATGCCGCGCCCGGTGAAGGCCATGACCGGCGAGAACGTCGAGGCGATTAGGAAGGTCCTCCAGGACAACGGTCTCCTGTAAAGCTTTCCCGGGCACCCGACCTCGCCGTTCAACCGTGTGGCCATGACCCGTTAGGTCAATGGCCACACGGTTTCTCGGCGATCTTGGGCACCTGGATAACCTTTACTGCGCTGTGACGGCTAGCCTGACGGCGCATTTCCTGTAGTTGTTTTTATCTCCGAAGGAGAGCGACATGGAGAACAAGTACGTCTGCTCTGTCGATATCGGCGGAACTAAGATTGCGACTGCCATCATGGAGTACCCGGCTGACGGCAGTGTGCCCCATCCCGTTTTTGAGGCCGAGGTTCCCACGGAGGCCCAAGAGGGCGGCGAGGCCGTCTTCCAGCGTATTGAGGCGTCCATCAAGGCTGCTCTCGAGGCGAATCCCGATGTCGAGGTCCTTGGCGTCGGTATCGGTGCCGCCGGCGTCGTCGATCCCAAGACGGGCGCCATCGCGTATGCCAATGAGATCATGCCCGGCTGGTCCGGCGTTCAGTTGGGGCCGCGTCTGCGTGAGGATCTCGGTCTTCCCGTTGCCGTTGTAGGCGACGTGCAGGCTCATGCTCTGGGCGAGGCCCACTGGGGCGTCGGCAAGGGCAAGTTCTCCGTCTTGTGTCTTGGCATCGGTACGGGCATTGGCGGCGCATATGTCGAGAACGGCCGCGTGATGCAGGGCTTCCATGGTGCTGCTGGCCATATGGGCCACATCGAGTGCTCGGCTGCCGCCGGCATTCCCTGCGCCTGCGGGCGTTCCGGCCATCTGGAGTCGGTTGCTTCGGGCACTTCCATTGGTCGTATGTACGATGAGCGCTTTGGCCGCGTCGACCCCAGCCGTCCTTCGGTCGGTCGCGATGTGAACGACCTGTGCCGTGCAGGCGACGCAAAGGCGACCGAGGTTATCCATGACGCCGGCTTTGCGCTGGGCGCCAGCTTGGGCTCGCTCGCTAACATCCTGGACCCTGAGGTCATCGTGCTTTCGGGCGGCGTGATTCACCAAGGTCCCGATTGGCGTTCGCAGACGTGGAAGGATTCGGTGCACGAGGGCTATGCCAGCCAGGCGCTCGACCCGCTTCAGGACACGCCGATCCTCATCGGTTCTCTGGAGGGCGACGCGCCGCTTATCGGTGCCGCCGAACACCTTCTTGCGTCGTTGAAGTAAACATAACTACCAAGTGCGCCTTCTGAGGTGCCGCAGATTGACGTGAAAGAGGAGCGAAGCGTACTTCGGTACGCGAGCGACGGTTTGAACGTCAAGGTGCGGTGTCTCAGAAGGCTGTTTTGAGAAAGGTTGAGTCGCACATGACCGTTGATCCTTTGATTCAATCCCTGAAGGGAAAGCTCGTCGTGAGCGTTCAGGCCTATATGGGCGAGCCGCTTCGTACGCCCGAGACCATGGCTCAAATGTCTCGCGCTTGCGAGCTTGGCGGCGCCGCCGCCATTCGCTGTCAGGGCCTTGCCGACATTGCCGCTATTAAGGGTCGCTGTGAGGTTCCCGTCATCGGCCTGTGGAAGGATGGACACGAGGGCGTTTACATCACGCCGACGCTGCGTCACGCTCGCGCCTGCGTTGCTGCCGGTGCCGATATCGTGGCGATCGACGCCACCGATCGTCCGCGTCCCGATGGCAAGACCGTCGAGGATACCTTCCGCCCGCTGCACGAGGAGGGTGTGCTCCTGATGGCGGATTGTGCCACCATCGAGGACATTCGCCGTGCGGTTGATATGGGCTTTGACCTGGTATCCACCACGCTTTCTCACGGCGTCGCCGCCATCGACTGCACCATGGCCGATGGCCCCGACCTGCCACTCCTGCGTCAGGCGACCGAGGAATTCCCCGGTCTTCCCATCATCTGCGAGGGCCGCGTGCACACGCCCGAGGAGGCTCGCGCTGCGATCGATGCTGGCGCCTGGGCCGTTGTCGTCGGCACCGCCATCACGCACCCCACGAGTATTACGAGTTGGTTCAAGGCTGCGCTTGAGGCGTAAGACAGGCCTCGTATCCGCTCGGGGCGGTATACTCAATATAGGCAATTGACCGCGCGGGATCCGGGTTGCTGGGTCCCGCGCTTGTTTTTGGGAGGCAGCACATGCAAAAGGGAGATGCCATGGATGCGGCGGAGCGCTCGGAGCGCATCCCCGATATCGTCATCATCACCGGAATGTCCGGATCGGGCCGCACACAGGCCATGCACGTGTTCGAGGACATGGGCTATTTTTGCATTGATAACCTGCCTCCGCGTCTCATCGCCCAGCTTGCCGAGCTCGTCGGCATCAATACGGGCGTGGGCAGGCATCTCGCCGTCACCTGCGATTTGCGTAGCCAGGGACTGTTTGACGAGTTGCTCGATGCGGTCGCCGCGCTCGAAGAGCGCGAGATGAGCTGCGACATCGTGTTCCTGGAGGCTTCTGACGAGGTGCTGATTCGTCGCTACAGCGAAAATCGCCGCCGTCATCCCATTGCCAAGCCGGGGGAGACTACGGCCGATGCCATTCAGCGCGAGCGCCTTCAGCTGCAGGGCGTGCGCGATCGAGCCGATATGATTATCGACACGAGTCGTCTGCGCACCTCTGCGCTGCGCAACAAGCTACGTATGGCATTTTCCGAGCTGTCCGACCAACAGCTCATGGACGTCCATGTGTTCTCGTTTGGCTTTAAGCACGGTATGCCCGTCGAGGCGGACATTATGATCGACGTCCGCTTCCTGCCCAATCCGTTTTACGATCCCGAGATGCGCACGATGACCGGTCTCGATAAAAAGGTCTCCGATTTTGTTCTGGACCACCCCAAGACGCAGGAGTTTTGGAAGGCTTGGACACAGCTGCTCGATACGGTGATGCCGGGCTATATCGCGGAGGGTAAGCCGCAGCTTTCTATCGCCATCGGCTGCACGGGCGGACAGCACCGTAGCGTCGCCATTGCCGAGGCCACGGCCCGTTACCTGGAAGGCGCCCAGTATCACGTGAGCATCTCCCACCGCGACCTGTCGCGCGCCAACACGAAGGCATAGGCCTGCATGTCGTTTACCGCTGAGGTGCGCGACGAGCTTGCGCGCTGCGAACCCGAATGTGAATACTGCGATTTGTCGACGCTTGCCGCCCTGACGCGTGTGAGCGGTACGCTTTCGTTGGCCGGCTCCGGGCGGTATCGTTTGACGGTCGCGACCGAGACGGGAGCCGTCGCGCGCACGATGATCACGCTGACGCATCGCATCCTTAAGCTCAAAACGGAATTCACCGTTCGTAAATCGGTCTTGCATAAGGTCCGTAACTATCTCATTACCCTGCCCGATCAACCCGACTTGGACAAGGCTCTGGTGCTGCTGGGCATTCTAGACCGCAGAGGAGGGCTCGTCGCTGGTGTTCCCCGACACATCGTTGCCCGTCCCTGCTGCAGGCTTGCCTACATCCGCGGCGCGCTCATCGCGGGCGGCTTCGTGGCCGATCCACGCGGCGATTTCCATTTGGAGATCGCGGTGCAGGGTGAGCAATATGCCAAGGGGCTTTGCGACCTGTTGGGGCAGATTGGGGTCCATGCTCGTGTTAATGCGCGGCGGGGGTCATATGCCGTGTACATTAAGAGCGCCGAGGAAATCGAGCATCTATTAAAGCTGATTGGTGCCAAGCGCAGCGTTGCCGAGATTGAGGAGGCGCGCGCGGTCAAGTTGGTTAAGAACGATGTGAACCGTCGCGTGAACGCCGAGCTCGCCAACCAGACCAGAAGCGCCGGTGCTGCCCAGCATCAGCTTGCGCTTATCGATGAGCTCGAGCAGCGCGGCCTTCGCGATGCGCTTCCGGATGCCTTGGCGGTCTTTTGCGACCTGCGCGAGCGCTATCCCGATCTGTCGCTGCGTGATTTAGGGGAGATGGCTGACCCTCCCTTGTCGAAGTCGGCCCTCTACCATCGAGTTTTGAGGCTTGAAAAGCTCATTGAAGCAAACAGGTAGTTTATAGTATCGACTTATATACGGATTTAGCTGCTATTTTATTCTTTAAAACGTTTTAACGTAAATTTGATTTTCAATTTCGACTATTCTCGTGAAATTCAAGTCAAAAAAAAGGTATATTAGGCGAGTGGTTAGTTTGTGGGCCTCAACGGCGGGCGCTGTAGCTTGCGGGGGCCTTACGAAAGGAGACACAATGGCAGTAAAGGTTGCTATTAACGGCTTCGGTCGCATCGGTCGTCTGGCTTTCCGTCAGATGTTCGGTCATGAGGGCTCCGAGATCGTCGCTATCAACGACCTCACCTCTCCCGATATGCTCGCTTACCTGCTGAAGTACGACTCCACGCAGGGCAACTACGCTCGCGATCACGAGGTCGTTGCTGGCGAGGATTCCATCACCGTTGACGGCAAGGAGATCAAGATCTACAAGGAGGCCGACGCCAACAACCTGCCTTGGGGCGACCTCGACGTCGACGTCGTTCTCGAGTGCACCGGCTTCTACACCAGCAAGGCTAAGGCTCAGGCCCACATCAACGCTGGCGCCAAGAAGGTCGTCATCTCCGCTCCGGCCGGCAGCGATCTGCCCACCATCGTGTACAACGTCAACCACGAGACGCTGACCGCTGAGGACAACATCATCTCCGCTGCTTCCTGCACCACCAACTGCCTCGCCCCGATGGCCAAGGGTCTGAACGACTTCGCTCCCATCGTGTCCGGCATCATGACCACCATTCACGCCTGGACCGGCGACCAGATGCCGCTCGACGGCCCGCAGCGCAAGGGCAACAAGCGTCGTAGCCGCGCCTGCGCCGTCAACATCGTCCCCAACACCACCGGTGCTGCCAAGGCTATCGGCCTGGTTCTCCCCGAGCTCAACGGTAAGCTCATCGGTGCCGCCCAGCGCGTCCCGACGCCGACCGGCTCCATCACCAACCTCTACGCTGTCGTTGACAAGAAGGTCACCGTCGACGAGGTCAACGCCGCTATGAAGGCCTACGCTTCCACCATCTCCGAGACCTTCGGTTACAACGAGGACGATATCGTCTCCACCGACATCATCGGCGAGACCCACGGCTCCATCTTCGACGCCACTCAGACCATGTGCTCTGACCTCGGCAACGGCCAGACCCTCGTTCAGGTCACCTCTTGGTACGACAACGAGAACTCCTACACCTCTCAGATGGTCCGCACCATCAAGTACTTCGAGAAGTTCGTTGCTTAATTTAGCTTTTAGCGAATAGCTCGTTGAGCGTCTAAAGAAGGGCGCGGCCTCATAGGGCTTACACCCTAGGGTCGCGCCCTTTTTATAGGAAATCGTCTGCCGTAATGGGAGGCAGACACGTACGAAAGGTAGAAGCAAACATGGCCTTTACCAAGAAGACCGTCCGCGACATCGATGTCGACGGCAAGCGCGTTCTCGTCCGCGTTGACTTCAACGTGCCTATCAAGGATGGCGTCGTTGGCGACACCACCCGCATCAAGGCTGCCCTGCCCACCATCAACTACCTCGTTGAGCACAACGCTCGCGTCATCCTCATGAGCCACCTCGGCCGTCCCGATGGCACCGGCTTCCAGCCCGAGCTCTCCCTTGAGCCTGTCGCCAAGAAGCTCGCTGAGCTCTCTGGTCTCGATGTTGCCTTTGTCGCCGACACCTACGGCGAGAAGGCTGCTGAGGCTGTTGCCGCCGTCGAGCCGGGCAAGGTCCTCGTTCTCGAGAACGTCCGTTTTGACAAGCGTGAGAAGAAGAACGATCCCGAGATCGCCAAGAAGCTCGCTTCCTATGGAGACGTCTTCGTTCTCGATGCCTTCGGTACCGCTCACCGCGCCCAGGGTTCCGTCGTGGGCCCCGCCGCTTACCTGCCTGCCGTCGCCGGCTTCCTGCTCGAGAAGGAGGTCGACACGCTGACCGGCATCTTCGCCGAGCCCGAGCGCCCCTTCGTCGCTATCGTCGGCGGTTCCAAGGTTTCCTCCAAGATCGGCGTTCTCGATCACCTCATCGACTCCGCTGATACCCTGATCATCGGTGGCGGCATGGCCTACACCTTCTTCCTGGCTCAGGGCCTGACCGTCGGTCAGTCCCTCAAGGAAGAGGACTGGGTCGAGCGCGCTGGCGAGATGCTCAAGAAGGCCGAGGAGAAGGGCGTCAAGATCCTGCTCCCCATCGACAACCGCGTTGCCGATCACTTTGGCGAGGACGCTGTCCCCGAGGTTGTCGCTTCCGACGCTATCCCCGACGATCGTGAGGGCATGGACATCGGCCCCAAGACCGAGGAGCTTTACGCCGAGGCCGTCAAGGGTGCCAAGACCGTGTTCTGGAACGGCCCCATGGGTGTCTTCGAGTTCGACAACTTCGCTCACGGCACCCAGGCTATCGCCGAGGCCGTCGCCGAGGCCGACTGCACCTCGATCATCGGCGGTGGTGACTCTGTCGCGGCTGTCAACAAGTTCAACCTGGCCGACAAGATGAGCTGGATCTCCACCGGTGGTGGCGCTTCCATGGAGCTCGTCGAGGGTAAGGCCCTGCCCGGAGTGGAGGCGCTTCTCGATGCCTAATCGCACCCTTCTTATCGCTGGTAACTGGAAGATGAACAACGACGTCGCCGAGGCCGCCAAGCTCGCCGACGAGCTGGCTCAGGCTCTGCCCGAGGTTCCGGCTGGCGTCGAGGTGCTCGTCTGCCCTCCGACCATTGACATCACCACGGTTCATGACCGCATTCAGGCTGCCCCCATCGCCCTCGGTGCACAGAACGTGTACTGGGAGGCCAAGGGTGCCTTCACCGGTGAGTCCTCTTGCGACATGCTCAAGTCCGCTGGCTGCACCTACTGCATCATCGGTCACTCCGAGCGTCGCGACTACTTCCACGAGACCGACGAGGATCAGAACAAGAAGGCCAAGGCCCTCGTTGCCGCCGGTCTTGTTCCCGTCTTCTGCTGCGGCGAGTCCCTCGAGGTCCGCGAGGCTGGCACCTATGTCGAGCACGTCGTGAACCAGGTCAAGGCTGGCCTTGCTGGTCTTGAGATCACCTGCCCCAAGCAGGTCGTCGTCGCCTACGAGCCCATCTGGGCCATCGGCACCGGCAAGACCGCTACCGCCGAGGACGCTCAGGAGGTCTGCGGCGCTATCCGTGAGACCCTCAAGGAGATGTTTGGCGAGGAGCTCGCCGACGGTATCCGCGTCCTGTACGGTGGTTCCGCTAAGCCCGGCAACATTGCCGAGCTCGTCGCCAAGCCCGACGTTGACGGCGCCCTCGTGGGCGGCGCTTCGCTCAAGGCTGTCGACTTCGCCTCTATGGTCGTCAAGGCAGGCGAGTAGGACATATGGCACAGCGTCATCTTCCTGCACTCCTGATCATCATGGATGGCTGCGGCCTTGCTCCGGCTGATGGCGAGAACGCCGTCGCCGCTGCCAAGACGCCCTTCCTTGATAGCCTGTACGAGAAGTATCCTCACACCACGCTCGGTGCTTCGGGCGAGGACGTGGGCCTTCCCGAAGGCCAGATGGGCAACTCCGAGGTGGGTCACCTCAACATCGGTGCCGGCCGCATCGTGTTCCAGGAGCTTTCGCGCATCAACAACGCCATCAAGGACGGCTCCATCGCCAAGAACGAGGTCTTCGTCAAGGCTATGGACGACGTCAAGGCCGAAGGCAAGACCCTGCACCTCATGGGCCTTATGAGCCCTGGCGGTGTTCATTCTCACATGAACCACGTCGAGGCTCTGGTCAAGATGGCTGCCCAGCATGGCGTCAAGACCGTTCGCGTCCACGCCTTCATGGATGGCCGCGACGTCGACCCGCAGTCCGGTGCCGGCTACATGAGCGAGTTCTGCGCTTTCCTGGCTAAGATCTCCGAGGAGACCGGTTGCGACGCTCGCGTTGCCACCGTTTCGGGCCGCTATTGGGCCATGGACCGCGACAACCGCTGGGAGCGCATCCAGCGTGCCTACGACGTCATGGTCAACGCGTCCGATGCCGATACCGACCCCGTTGCCGGTATCAAGGCCTACTACGAGAAGGATCCGCGCGGCGACGAGTTCGTCGAGCCCTTCGCTGCCCACAACGAGGGCATTCACGAGGGCGACGCGGCCATCTTCTTCAACTTCCGTCCCGACCGCGCTCGTCAGATGACTCGCGTGTTCACGGACAAGGAGTTCGACGGCTTTGAGCGCGAGCAGATTAAGCTTTCGCACTTTGTGACGATGACCGAGTACGATCCGACGTTTGACGTCGAGGTCGCCTTCCCCAAGACATTCCCCGAGAACGTTCTGGCCGACGTTATCGCCGCCAATGGCCTGAAGCAGCTGCACACCGCCGAGACCGAGAAGTACGCCCATGTGACGTTCTTCCTCAACGGCGGCATCGAGGAGCCCAAGGAGGGCGAGGAGCGCGTGCTCGTCGCTTCCCCCAAGGTTGCTACCTACGATCTGCAGCCCGAGATGAGCGCTCCGGAGGTTACCGAGAAGCTCGTCGCCGCTATTAACGAGGATCGCGCTGATTTCTACATCGTGAACTTCGCGAACTGCGACATGGTTGGTCACACCGGCGTGTTCGACGCCGCCGTTAAGGCCGTCGAGGCTGTTGACGATGCTCTGTCCAAGGTTGTCCCGGCGATTCTCGCCAAGGGCGGCTTTGCGCTGATTACCGCCGACCATGGCAACGCCGATCACATGTTTGACGTTGCTTCCGACGGTTCCAAGCATCCGTTTACGGCTCACACCACCAACCGCGTGCCGTTCATCATCGTTGATGATAAGGCCAAGCTCACCGGTATCGAGGACGGCCGTCTTTCCGATATCGCTCCGACCATGCTCACCATGGCTGGTATTGAGCCTTCCGCCGAGATGACGGGTCGCGTGCTCGCCACCGAGGCCTAATAGAAAACAAATACCGTTTTCTAGTAAGGGGGTTGTCCACAACCGGACGACCCCCTTTTTGGTATTTCTGCCATTTCTACCCCGTCCCTAAATGGCAGGTGGGGGAGTGTTGGAGGTTGTGGTACAGTACTGGAGTTTGAATTGTTCTATTAAGGAGCTTATCTATGGGTCCGTTTCAGATTCTTCTGTTTGTCGTTTGGGCTGTTTCTGCCGTGGCGCTGACGATTCTCGTTCTGATGCATTCCGGTAAGGGCACCGGCGTTTCGGATATGATCGCTAGCTCGCTGTATAACTCCAGCTCTGCCACGGGCGTCATGGAGCAGAACCTCGATCGCCTGACGGTAATTATGGCCGTCGTTTTTGCCGTGTGTGTCGTTCTGTGCATGTTTTTCTTCCCGCAGGGCATCGTCGGCTACTAAGCATCGGCGTATATACGTTTGTAAGGGGTCCCGCATGTGCGGGGCCTTTTTTGTTTACAGACTTGTAACAGAGCCAAAATATCCCCACATACTTCGCCCAACTAAAGAAATTCTCGACCGTTAACCGGAATCAGCGCCAAATTGTGCATAAAATGCGCTACTGTATTGCAAAACGTTGGCCCGCATTGCATAACCAGCCATAACAGCGGACCGCGTTTGAATGGTTCGATTGGGCTGTCTCGACGTTGCCCGGCCGAATTCACTTTGTCCTATCTCATAAGGAGGATGGCATGGCTGATTCTATGTTCCACCAGCCCGTTATGGGTCGTCGCGCCTTTGTTGGCGGCACCCTCGCTGCGAGCTCCATGGCTTTTCTTGCTGCGTGCGGCAAGAAGGGCGGCGACGCTTCCGGTTCTGAGTCCGGTTCGACGCTGAACTTCTACATCAACAACCCGGTCTGCATCGACCCCTACAACGTCCAGGAGGATCAGGGCACTCAGGTCGAGTACCAGCTCTTCGACGCTCTGACGGAGTACGATAACGAGAAGGGCGAGATCGTTCCGCTGGCTTGCGAGTCCTTTGAGGCTAACGACGACGCCACCGAGTTCACCTTCAAGATCAAGAAGGCCAAGTTCCATAACGGTGACGACGTTACCTCCAAGTCCTTCAAGCTCGGTTGGGAGCGCCTGGTCAACACCAAGTCGGCCATCGCTACCGAGTATGGTCCTTCCGAGGTCTCCTATCACCTTTCCATGGTCGAGGGCTATGACGATCTGGTTGCCGGTAAGGCTACCGAGCTGACCGGTGTCACCTGCCCGGATGACGAGACCCTCGTCGTCAAGCTGACTTCTGCCTACGCCGACTTCCCCTTCGTCGCCTCTCACCCGGCTCTGTCCCCGGTTCCCGAGTGCGCCGAGACCGATGTCAAGAGCTTCTATCTTGCCCCGGTCGGCAACGGCCCGTTCATGATGGACGGTAAGTGGGAGGATGGTCAGGAGATCAACCTCAAGAAGTTCGACGATTATTATGGCGACAAGGCCAAGATCGACGCCATCCACTTCCAGGTCATCAAGGACGTGGAGACCGCTTACAAGGAGTTCCAGGCCGGTAACCTTGATGTCTGCGACGTTCCCGTTGCTCAGATCGACGCCGCCAAGAAGGACCGCGGCGAGTCCAAGGATGGCTACACCATGAGTGATGGTGCGCGCATGCTGCTCGGTTCCGAGCCTTCCACGTACTATCTGACGTGCAACACCACGGCCGAGCCGTTCAACAACGCTGACCTGCGTAGGGGCATCTCCCTGGCTATCAACCGTGAGGCCATCTGCAAGACCATCTTCAAGGGCACCCGTACCCCCGCTGACGGCATCGTTCCTCCGGGAATCGCCGGCTACAAGGAGGGCGCATGGGAGTTCTGCGCCTACGACGTCGACAAGGCTAACGAGTACCTCGACAAGGTCGCTCCCGCTGGCGCTAACGGCGATCGTGGCATCAATGTGACCCTGTCCTACAACCAGGACGGCGGCCACAAGGAGATCATGGAGTCCATCATCGGCGACCTCGCCAAGGTGGGCGTCACCGCCGTCTCCGATACCCCTGAGTGGTCTGCCCTGCTCGAGCAGTATCAGAACTTCAACTATCAGTTCGGCCGTCTGGGCTGGATCGCCGATTACCCGATCATGGACAACTTCCTGTATCCGCTGTTCCACTCCGACTCCCTGGGTGGCGACAACCGCTCCGGTTACAGCAACCCCGACTTTGACGCCAAGGTTGACGAGGCCCGTGCCACGGTTGACGACGACGAGCGTATCGCCAAGATGCAGGAGGCCGACGCCATGGTCGCCGCCGACTGCCCGGTCATCCCGGTGATGTTCTACACGCACACCATCGCTGGCTCCGACCGCGTCAAGTACCTCTACGTTGATCCGCAGAAGCACGCCGATCTGGGTACCGCTGAGCTCGCCTAAGAGTTTGCAGCTTCCGTGAGGGTCAAGTATTTACGTAGACCTCATGGGAAACATACAGTTCCCCCTAACCTGGGGTAAACTGGCTGATGGTAATTTTGGGATGCCGGTCTGGCGATCGGCATCCCATTTAGGTTAATCCCTAGATAGGGGAGTGGTATGGGTAAGTACATCGTTAAACGTGTGCTTCAGTTCATCCCGGTGTTTTTGGGCGTCACGCTGATTCTGTTCGCCCTCCAGAATATCGTGCCGGGAGATCCGATCAAGCTGATCGGTGGAGACAAGGCTCTGTCCCCCGAGGTAGAGCTTCAGCTTCGCGTACGCTATCACCTGGTCCAGACGGACGAGGACGGTAACGCGATCCTTGACGAGAACGGCGATCCCGTTCAGACGTCGCTTGTAGACCGTTATCTGTATTACATGAACGGTCTGCTTCATGGCGATCTGGGTAATTCGTACCAGCGCAAGCTGCCGGTTACGGAAATCTTTGCCCAGAAGTATCCGTATACGGTCAAACTCGCCGCGTGCGCCATCGTGCTCGAGGCGATCATGGGTATCGGTGCGGGTATCATTTCGGCGGTAAAGCGTTATTCCTTCTGGGATATTTTGGTAACGCTGACCACGTCGATCCTCGTTGCCGTTCCCGCCTTCTGGCTCGGCATGCTGCTGCAGCTGTTCTTCGGCGTCATCCTTAAGGACCTCACCGGCGGCGCATTCTCCATGCCGATTTCGGGTGCCGGCGGTTCCAGCTCTCAGTATCAGGATTGGATGCACTATGTGCTTCCGACCATTACGCTGGCTTCGGTTTCGACCGCTTATGCTGCCCGCATTATGCGTTCGCAGCTGCTTGACGTCATGAACCAAGATTACATCCGTACGGCAAAGGCCAAGGGTCTCTCCAATCGCGCGATCATCATCAAGCATGCGCTTAAGAATGCACTCATCCCCGTCGTTACCTATATTGGTGTCGACTTTGGCGGCATGCTTTCGGGTGCTATCCTGACCGAAACGGTCTTTAACTGGCCCGGTATCGGCTATGAGGTCTATCGCGCCATCAGCATGCGTGACTGGCCCATCGTTATGGGCGGCGTTACGCTCATCGTCGTCGTCGTCATGGTGATCAACCTGCTCGTCGACATTAGCTATGCATTCCTCGACCCGCGCATCCGCCTTGGCGGTCCGTCGGATAAGGCCTAAGGGAGGTACGTCTCATGCAGGAAACTGATTCTCAGTCTCAGGAGCAGGCTACCGCCACCAAGGCCGCATCTGCTCCCGCCAAGTCCCGCACGCTGTGGGGCGACGCTTTTAAGCGTCTTCGCAAGAACAAGCTCGCCGTTATCGGTGTCTGCTGGATCATCGTCGTCGTTTTGGTTGCCCTGACCGCAGATCTGTGGGCTAAGCCCTGGCTCGGTTCGCCGACGGCTTCCGACTCGACCACCATGGCCGAGACGTCGCTGCTGGCTCCGTGTGCCGAGCACCCGTTTGGCACCGACGCCCTTGGCCGCGACATTCTCGTTCGTGTTATCTACGGTGCACGTGTTTCGCTTTCCGTCGGTATTATGGCCACCGCCATCTCCACGGTGATCGGTCTGGTCATGGGCGCCCTTGCCGGTTTCTATGGCGGCATCTGGGATACGATTATCATGCGCTGCGCGGACATCTTCCTGGCGTTCCCGTACGTGCTGTTCGTCGTCGCCATGATCGCCGTTATCGGTCGTGGTCTTCAGAACGTCTTTATCGCCATCGGTATTCTCGGCTGGCCTTCGATTGCGCGCGTCTTCCGATCCGCGATCCTGACGGTCAAGGAAAACGACTATGTTGACGCTGCGCGCGCGATGGGCGCATCCGATGCTCGTATCGTCGTGCGTCACATCTTCCCGAACTCCGTCGCCTCCATCGTGGTCTACGCGACCATGAACATTGGTGGCGCCATTCTGACCGAGTCCGCTCTGTCCTTCCTCGGCATGGGCGTTATTCCGCCTACGCCTTCGTGGGGCTCCATGATTCAGGACGGTCAGCAGTATCTTCTGACTGCTCCCTGGATGATGATCATGCCCGGTCTGGCAATTCTCTCGACGGTGCTCGCCTTCACCCTGCTGGGTGACGGTTTGCGCGACGCCCTCGACGTCAAGATGAAGGACGCATAAGGATGAAGAAGAACAAGAACTATGTGGATCTGAAGGACCAGCCGGTTCCCGAGGGCCAGCATCTGCTCGAGGTCGATGACCTTAAGATGTATTTCCACACCGAAGATGGCGTTGTTCGCGCTGTCGACGGTGTCTCCTACACGCTCGATCGCGGCGAGACCCTCGGTGTCGTCGGTGAGTCCGGCTCCGGTAAGTCCGTGACCGCCATGACCATCATGGGTCTTATCTCGATGCCTCCGGGAAAGATTGAGGGCGGCGACGTTCGCTATCGCGGCCGTTCTATCCTCGAGATGACCGAGGAAGAGATGCAGCACATTCGCGGTAACGACATCGCGATGATCTTCCAGGATCCTATGACCTCCTTGAACCCGGTCTATAAGATCGGCAAGCAGGTGGGCGAGGGCCTTCGCTTGCACCGTGGCTACTCCAAGCAGGAGGCGCTCAAGCGCGCCACCGAGCTCTTGGACCTCGTGGGTATTCCCGAGCCCGAGAAGCGCGTCAACGAGTATCCACACCAGTTCTCCGGCGGTATGCGTCAGCGCGTCATGATCGCCATGGCTCTTGCCTGCGATCCCGATATTCTGATTGCCGACGAGCCCACGACTGCTCTGGACGTTACCATCCAGGCTCAGATTATTGAGCTCATGCAGGAAATGCAGGAGAAGAACGGCAACGCCATCATCATGATTACTCACGACCTGGGCGTTGTCGCCGACATGGCCGACAAGATCATGGTTATGTATGCCGGCCGTCCCGTCGAGTTCGGTACTGCTGACGAGATCTTCTATGAGAGCCGTCATCCCTATACTTGGGGTCTTATCCGTTCCATCCCGGAGCAGGCCATCGATGAGAAGAAGCCGCTTACGCCGATTCACGGCAATCCGCCCTCGCTCATGAACCTGCCCCAGGGCTGCGTCTTCTCCCCTCGTTGCCCCTATGCGACCGACAAGTGCCGCAAGCAGCGCCCCGAGCGCGTTGTCACCGAGTCTGGTCATTACTCTGCGTGCCACTACTCCGGTGACCCCGAGTTCCTCAAGAACGCTCCTGAGACGTCCCGTACGCGCAAGGATTCCAAGAAGGGAGGCGAGGCGTAATGGCAGATACCAACGAGCGTACTCCACTGCTGAAGGTCGAGCACCTCTCTAAGGAGTTTCCCGCTGAGTCCGGCATGTTCGCCAAGCGCTTCTCCAAGCGTGTCGTCTCTGCTGTGAATGACATTTCGTTCGAGATTTATCCGGGCGAGACCTTTGGCCTGGTCGGCGAGTCTGGTTGCGGTAAGTCCACCACGGGCCGCACCATCATGCGCCTGACCAAGCCGACGGCAGGCAAAGTGTTCTTCCAGGGCAAAGACGTTGCCGAGATGAGCAAGCATGAGATCAAGGACATGCGTCGTGAGATGCAGTTCATCTTCCAGGACCCCTATGCTTCGCTCAATCCTCGTATGACCATCGGCGAGATCGTCTCCGAGCCCATGACTATTCATGGCGTGGGCACCAAGGAGGAGCGCATTGAGCGTGTCCGTGAGCTGCTGGACGTCGTCGGCCTCAACCCCGAGCACATCAACCGCTATCCGCACGAGTTCTCGGGCGGTCAGCGTCAGCGTGTCGGCATCGCCCGTGCGTTCGCTCTGAAGCCCAAGCTGATCATCTGCGACGAGCCCGTTTCCGCTCTGGATGTTTCCATTCAGGCCCAGGTTCTGAACCTGCTCAAGGAACTTCAGGACAAGTTCGGTACGGCCTATCTCTTCATTGCCCACGACCTGTCCGTCGTGCAGCACATCTCCGATCGCGTTGCCGTTATGTATCTGGGTAAGATGGTCGAGGTTTCGGACTGGAAGACGCTCTATAGCGAGCCTCACCATCCGTACACGCAGTCGCTGCTATCTGCCGTGCCGGTTCCCGATCCGGATATTCAGAAGACCCGCAAGCGCATCATCCTCGCCGGCGATCCGCCGTCGCCGCTGGATCCGCCGACCGGCTGCCGTTTCCACACGCGTTGCCCGATCGCGCAGGGCATCTGCTCGGAGAAGCTTCCTGAGTTTAAGGAAGTTGCCCCGGGCCACTGCTGCGCCTGCAACTTCGCGGAGCCGTTCCCGATCAAGGAATCGCACATCGACCTGTAGCCGGTTGTTATCGTCCGGGCCCGCCTGGTGTTACTTTTCAGAACGTCCTCGGACATGTCGGAAGCCCCGCTGCGCGCTACGCGCTGCGGGGCTTCCTCCGTCCTGCGGAATGTTCTGAAAAGCAACACCAGGGCGGGCCCTGCGTTAACGCGGCAGAGGGGAGTGAGATTCCTTGATCGCTCACTTAATCTAATAGGAAAGTTGGTGAGGCCGGAGCTTTGGCTCCGGCCTCCCCATATAAGGGCTCGGCTTTGCCGAGCCACCAAATTTGCATCAGCCCCAGAACATGTTTGAGAACTGTGCCTGGAGTATGTGTTGGTAGGCCCCGAATCGGTGCTGCCTCCCGGCGCATTCCGCAGGGGGAGCGATATTTTGCAGCACGAAGTGCGCAGCAAAATATCGCTCATGCCCGAGGACGCGCCGGGAGGCAGCACCGATTCGGGGCCGGACATGCGAATCTACCTGCGCAATTACAAATTCGTAAACTTTTTTGAAAAAAGTGCTTGCACAGTTCTCGAATCATAGGTTATTATCTTCCTCGTTGAACGCGCGGGTCGAACAAAACGAACTGCGAATCAACAACATAGCATGTCGGAGTGGCGGAATTGGCAGACGCGCTAGCTTGAGGTGCTAGTGACCGCTTTTTGGTCATGCGGGTTCAAGTCCCGCCTCCGACACCATCGCATTTGAGAAGCCTCTTCGGAGGCTTTTTTGTTACCGATAGACGGTGGGGTCCACGATGGAAACGCTTGAACGCAACGAGTGGGCAGACGTTGCCCAACTAGTCGAGATCACGAGCGATGCTGTCATCATCTGCGAGCTCGACGGAACCATTCTGCATGTGAATAATCGCTTACTTGGTTTGATGTGCGAGGAACGCGCCGACGTCATCGGTGGAGATGTTAAAGACGTCCTGTATTCGTCCGCTTTTGAACGTGCGACGGAACATCGTCTACCATTTGAAACTGATGGCTCCGAGAACGAACTGATGCTCAAGCTAAGTGACGGCTCTTTTATTCCCGTCTTGGTTCGTGCGGGCTCCGTAACGCCTCCACGCATCTTTGGGCGCCGCGCACCACGTGTCCTGGTGGCGCTTCACAGTATCGAGGAACAGTATTCTCACGACCGTCAGCTCAAGCGTGCGTTATCGGAGCTTAGAGTGGCGAACAAGCGTCTCTCTGGGACGCTCTCGGTCATTATGAGCACTGTGGGCTCCGATGAGTTACCCAGCCTGCTTGATACCGTTTTGAACCAGCTTGTAGGAACGCTCGATGCTTCGGGTGCCGCTATCTATTTTTCTGAGAGCGGCGGCTTTAAGCTTCGCGGTGTTTCCAAGGAGCTGTACGACAGCTACCTGCCCGAGTTTTTGCCGTATGGCGCTGGCATTCCGACGTATGTTCTTCGCGAGTCGCGCGCCTGTCGCTTGTCGATCCAACAGGACCTTGAGGGCGATAAGGCCGCCTCCGGTATGTTCATGGACCTGGATAATCGTTCAAAGCACCTGTTGCGCATGCAGGATATGCCTCCGTACCGCAGTGAAATCTGTCTTCCCGTTTTTTACGGTACGCAGATCCTCGGCGTGCTGGAAGTTGGTTGGAAACGCCCCCAGGCACCGCTCGCCTATGACGTTAATGTGCTCGAGGTCATTTGCGATTACCTGTCTATCCAGCTGGTCGGCATGGCATCGAGCCTTCGCTCCCGTCGCACGGCCGAGCTTGGTCGTTCCCTCAATGTGCTGCGTGATGAGTTGTTTACCTTTCTAGACGATTCCGCCGCGGCTACCCAGGCGGTGTCGTCCGAGATCTGCAATATGCTCAACTGCCATTTTTGCCCTGTTGAGTATGACGCCAGTCTGGATTCCTACGTCATAGATTTTGAAGGCGGCAGTCGCGTTGCTTTGCCGGACGATCCCGAGAAGCTTTTCTTTTCCACGACGGCGCCAGCGGCACGTCTGGGGGCTGGCCCTGATGGCTTTGAGGCATCTGTTTTGGGCGGCACGAGCGCCGAGGACCTTAAACACGTCCGTATAACTCGCGTTGACGAATCGATGCCTATGGGAGGCTGGCTTAGAGCGCATGGCCTGCCTTGCCAGGGTCTCT
Source organism: Collinsella sp. (assembly GCA_048524725.1). Taxonomy (GTDB): domain Bacteria; phylum Actinomycetota; class Coriobacteriia; order Coriobacteriales; family Coriobacteriaceae; genus Collinsella. The sequence goes on from DBFVGT010000138.1 coordinate 40,247, forward strand.
ACGTCGACGCCGGCATCGAGGCGGGGCGCCCACGCCCTGAGGGCGATGGCAAGCACAGTAACGACGCAATCGTTCCTGCTTCTGTTGCGAAGGGGCCGACGACGCGTGCGCTGCTGCTTCGTGATGGTAGCCAAGAGCCGATTGATGACCTTGAATATGACTACTTGGTGCACTTGGCTCATGACTTTGAACTGATCTATGAAGGCGAATCTCAAAAGCGTGAGGAGCGCCATATCGCTCAGACCCTCCAGATTGGCATGAGAAATTCACTGGGGGATGTTCCGGGAATCGCCGCCGATTCGGTGTACCTGTCGGCCACGAACTCGGCGTTGGTCGGCGGCGATTTCTATACGCTCATCCGTCTTCCCGACGATTGCGCCGTCATGATTCTGGGCGATGTGTCTGGCAAAGGCATTGAGGCTGCATCGATGTCCGCACTCGTCAAGACGGCCCTGACGGCATATGCCTGGGAGGGCGCTGGACCGGCCCGCATGGCACGCTCTCTTAACAGCATGCTTATGGGCTTTTCGAGGGTCGAGACGTTCGTGACGGCCTTTATCGCCAAGATTGACCTTAAAGCCGGACGCGCAACGTATTGTTCGGCGGGCCATCCTCCGACCATGGTCATCAGGCCAGAGTCGATGCCGCTGGGTGGCGGCGAGGCTCGTGGGGGAGAGGTCGAGCTGCTTGGATGCCAATCGGGGGTAATCGGTGCCTTTGAGAGCATGGTGTACGAGACAGGCGTGTTTACGTTCGCTCCTGGTGACATGCTATTTATGTACACCGACGGAACAATCGAAGCGCGTGACCGCTCGGGTGCTTTCTTTGGCGAGCAGCGCCTTCGCGACCTTCTGCTCTCTGTCTCGGGTGAGGGCGTGTCGGGCATTTGCGGCAAGGTCTTGGGCGAGCTTGACCGATTTACCGAATCGGCGCTGGACGATGACATTGCATTGGTGTCCCTTGAGTTTTTACGGGGTCGTTCATAGACGACGCTGGGCGGGCTGAATCCGTACGGTTGGGGAAACGAATGCATCGAGTGGGCTTTTTTGGGGAACCATGGTCGTATGAATGAGTGGAATGACATAGCGGTTTTGACGCCACCAGGCGATATCGACATCGCCACGGTGCCTGCGCTGCGTCGGCGGTTGGATGCTTTGATTGGCCGCGGCGTGCGTCGTGTCGTCATCAACTGTCAGGCTGTTAGCTTTATCGATTCGACGGGCTTGGCATTCCTGCTTACGCGCGCTCGTGAGCTCATGAGGCGAGAAGGCCTGCTTTCGCTCGTCAATGCATCGGGTGAAGTTGTTCGCTTTTTGGAGATTGCTCGTCTTGTCGATATCCTTCATGTCGCGGGGCCGGCACGGGAGTCTATTCCCGCCATTCCGGTGGGGGAGCTGCCTCGCTGGAGTAAGAGCGTCGAGGTCCGTCAGGGTATCGAGAATCTTCCATACTACCGACATCGCATCGCCGAACTCCTTGAATCGCTTCCGTTGCGCCGCGACGAGCGCTACGATGTCGCATTGGCGTCGGGGGAGGCGCTGGGTAATGCCTATGACCATGCGGGCGGTATCGGGTGCGTCCTGACGGTTCAGGCCTATGGCGATCGCGTTGTGGTTGAGGTGCTTGATCGAGGTGCCGGCTATTCTATCGATGAAACGAGCGAACCGGTCGCATCTGAGGAGCGCGGCCGTGGTATCAAGCTTATGCGTATGCTCGTCGATAACGTGGAGGTTGCTCATCGTACGGACGGCGCCGGCACGCGCGTGCAGATGGTGAAGCTGTTTAGCGGAGCGCTGGAATCGTGTGCCTAGCCAATCGCTTTAGCGCGTTTAGCTACTAAGAACATGCGGCAGACAAGTTTTTTGAAAAAAGTACTTGCGTCTTTTGGACAACTCGCGTAAATTAATAACCCGCAAGCGGACATGGCTCAGTTGGTAGAGCACAACCTTGCCAAGGTTGGGGTCGCGGGTTCGAGCCCCGTTGTCCGCTCCATTGCATTTCCGGACCGTTTAGGCGGTCCTTTTTCGGCGAAGTGGCCAAGTGGTAAGGCAGAGGCCTGCAAAGCCTTTACCCCCGGTTCGAATCCGGGCTTCGCCTCCAGGCAACATCCGGGCGCTCCGGCGCCCGTTTTGTTTTACATATGCGGACATGGCTCAGTTGGTAGAGCACAACCTTGCCAAGGTTGGGGTCGCGGGTTCGAGCCCCGTTGTCCGCTCCAAACGCAGCAGCCCGACTACTACGGTAGCCGGGCTTTTTCGTACCCATCGCTTGGGCTCGAACCCGAGAGGGAGCGAGCGTTTTGGGGCGTGGCTGTGGCGTTGTTTGCCGCGAATGTCCGCTTTGGGCGTATCATCGTGGGCATCTCGCAAAACCTCGTTGCAAGGGAGACTCATCCCATGGCTACAGAAAAGTCCTCGTCGCGCCCATGGATGTCCGATGCCGCGATCTATCAGATCTACCCGCGCTCGTTTAAGGATTCGACTGGTTCGGGTCTGGGCGATATCGCGGGCATTACCCAGCAGATGGACTATCTTGAGCGGCTGGGTATCGAGGCCATCTGGCTGAGCCCGTTTTACCCATCGCCTCTCGTCGATGGCGGCTATGATGTGGCGGACTACTGCGATGTCGACCCACGTCTCGGGTCGCTTGACGACTTCGATGACATGATCACTGCGGCTCACGCGCACGGCATCAAGGTCATCGTCGACATCGTGCCCAACCATTCGTCCAACCAGCACCCCTGGTTCAAAGCCGCTCTTGCCGCCGGCCCCGGATCGCCCGAGCGCGCCCGTTATATCTTCCGTGATGGTCGCGGCGAGCATGGCGAGCTGCCTCCCACCAATTGGAATGCCAACTTTGGCGGCCCCGCCTGGACGCGCGTCGCGGACGGTCAGTGGTATCTGCACATGTTTACGCCCGAGCAGCCGGACTTTGACTGGTCGTGCCCCGAGGTTCATGCGTTCTTTTGCGACGTCCTGGCGTTTTGGAGCGATCGAGGCGTCGATGGCTTTCGCATTGATGTGGCGCACGGTCTCGCCAAGGATCTCGACCGCGATGACCTCGACCGGTGGCATCTCGCCGAGGGCGATGACATGGTTGACGACGGCACCCATCCGCTGTGGGACCGCAACGAGGTCCACGAGATCTATCGCGAGTGGCGCCGCGTGTTCGACCGCTATGATCCGCCACGCAGCGCCGTTGCCGAGGCGTGGGTGCTGCCCGAGCGCCAGTATCTCTACGCGCGTCCCAGCGAGCTTGGCCAGACATTCAACTTTGAGTTTGCCAAGGCCACTTGGACCTATGATGACATGCACGCTGCAATCGAGGAGGGCTTGAAGGCAGCTATAGAATCCGATTCCGCCTCGACCTGGGTGCTCTCCAACCACGACGTGCCGCGCGTGGCGACGCGCTATGCCCTGCCGCAGATCAAGGCGACGCGCTACCACCAGATTGCGCTCGACTGGCTCTTACGCGACGGGTCGTCTTATGACGAGGACCGTGAACTCGGCGAGCGCCGCGCGCGGGCGGCCCTTTTGCTCGAGCTGGCGCTTCCGGGCTCGGCATACGTGTATCAGGGTGAGGAGCTCGGCCTTTTTGAGGTGGCCGATATCCCGTGGGCCGCACTCGAAGATCCTACTGCGACCAATACGCACGGACCGAAGCGCGAGAAGGGGCGCGACGGCTGCCGTGTGCCCCTGCCGTGGGTGGCGGCGGACGATCCCGCGCAGGGCGGATCGTTTGGGTTTTCACCGGCGGACGCCGATGCGGCGCCCCATCTGCTGCAGCCTGCATGGTTTTCCGATTACGCTGCCGATAGGGAAGAAGCGGACCCGACATCGATGCTTGCGCTCTATCGTGACGCCCTCTGGCTGCGGCGCAAGCTGCGCGGGTGCGCCAACGATCTTAAGTGGCTTGATCTTGACGGACGCACCGGCCTTGCGGATGGTGCCGAGGGCGCTGAGGGTGGCGTCATCGCCTATCGCCGCGACAACGGCTGGGCGTGTGTGACGAACTTCGGTGCAGCACCCGTGGAGCTGCCGGCGGGCAGGGTCCTGCTCACCTCATCACCGCTTGTAGACGGCAGGCTCGCGCAGGACAGTTCTGCCTGGATCATGCTCGCTGAGTTGTAGGGGCCTCTTGCGGCGAGTTTGCGTTTGCCTGTGCTTTCCGTGGTGGCTGATGTCTTTGCGAGGTTCGCGAGGGCGTCGCAAAACTTTTCAAAAAAAGTTCTTGCATAGGATGCGGGTATCACGTAAGATTAATCCTCGTAAGCGGACATGGCTCAGTTGGTAGAGCACAACCTTGCCAAGGTTGGGGTCGCGGGTTCGAGCCCCGTTGTCCGCTCCATTTGGGCGTTTAGCTCAGGGGGAGAGCGCTTCCCTGACACGGAAGAGGTCAGAAGTTCAAATCTTCTAACGCCCACCAAATGTTCGCAGCCCAGAGGCTATGTCCTCTGGGCTGTTTTGTTTTGGTCGCCAAATGGGTCGCCAAATCGTCGGCAAAAGGTACCTCGATTCATGAAAGAGCGGTTCTGAGCGTCAGTTTAGCCTTGTCATCTCAATCGAGTGGGGTTGACCATTTTGAACATAACCGTGCACCTCGTTGACGTTTCTGCGATCGATCCCGGCGAGACCGTTGATATGGCATCAATCGCGGGACGTTATGCCTCGCGTGCCTCCAATGGTGATCTCCCCATTGCGTCTCGGAGGGAAGCTGCGGGCGTGGGTCTGCTGCTTCGCGACGCCCTGGGTGTCTTCGACGACACCCAGCTTGCGCGTTCTGCTTTCGGCAAGATCGAGCTTGCGGATGGGGAGGCCCCCTCTATTTCCATTTCACATGGCGGAAGCGTGGCCGTCCTCGCTGTTTCCGATGTTGCTCGGTCGGTCGGAGGACCTATTGGCGTGGATATCGAGGCGGTCGATGAGATTGTACCTATTGCGGTTGAGCGTATGGCGAGCTCAAGGGAACGGGCGTGGATTGACGCTGCGGCAGATTCGCAGGAACGCGCCTTTCGGCTGTGTCGGGTTTGGACGCGTATCGAAGCCGTCCTGAAGGCGGAGGGGTCCGGCTTTTCAATCGATCCCCGCAAAGACGGGTTGCCGAGCGGATGGTTTACTTCCTCGGTGGTGTTTGGCCAGTGTGTCATCTCTTGTGCAGCGCGTTCTATGTCCCATATCGCCATTGAGGAGCATGCCTTTCGGGTAGCATAGTAGCCAATCGCCAACAGGGGAGGCCTTCTATGTCACTGAACGCTAAAAACGATATTGCTTCGCGGATCGAAGGCGCCGTCTTTGAACTTATGGCGACAACGCCTGTGCAATCGATTAAGGTCACCGACGTACTCCGTCTTGCCCATACATCAAAATCAACCTTCTATCGTTGTTACCGCTCTGTCGATGATGTGGTCAAGCGCTTTGAAGATGAGCTGCTCCAGAACATGCAAGACATTAACGACGTTGCCCTTGAGGCTCGTTTTGGTGATGCGCAGCTTGATCCCACGCCCACGATGATCAAGCGCATGGAAATCCTCAAGGCCAATCGCTCGAAAGTCCTGGCGCTTAACAGCGATAACGGTGATCCCGTGTTTGCACACAAGGCAACGATCTTCATGCATGACTATTTTCGCGATCGTTTGCGGTCGACGTTTTCAGATGAGACGGACCTCGATCTGTATCTTGCTTTTGCGCTTGCGGGCCACCATAACCTCATCCAGTATTGGCTCGAAGTCCGGCCTGACCTTGAGGCACGAACCGTTGCCGCCGCGCTCAATCGCATGTTCTACGCACCGCTCTTTGTCGACGATGCATCGCGCCATTGGCATCCGCGGATCCCTGATTTCGATAATACGCTCGGATGAACGGTCGCTATTTACGGGTAAATGGTTAGATCCATGGCGGTGTCATAATGATTTGCCGAATCCTTGCATTATTGATAAGACCATTTACCTGCTATTTGGAACGTTTTTGCCCTATGGGTCTCAAATAATGGGACACATAGGGCCTTTTTGTCCCATACGTCCTGTCTTGCCCCTCGTAAACTAAAGTCACGTTCAAGAGAACCACTGCAGTAGTTCAACGTGTGACGGCACAGAAAAGCCGCGAGCGCTCTCTCACCTTCGCTCGCGGCTGGACTGCGCCATCACTCCGTACACCTTCACATGATTAGGATGTGATATTCAGTGGTTACGCTCGGAAAGAACATGCGCAGCGTCTCGATTGTAGGCGTGGGCTGCACCCCGTTCAAGGATTTTGAGGAACATCCCGAGACCCAGGGTATTGGCGAGGGCGAGGCGTTTGGCTATGCGGCCCTCGAGGCAATTACCGATGCCGGTCTTGAGCCCCGCGATATCGACTTTTTCTATCACGGCAGCGCCAATCCCTATCTCGTTGGCGATTGCATTACCCCCAACATGCAGGTTGCCGATTGGTTTGGCGTTCGCGCCAAGGGTTCCGTCCATCATTCCGAGGCTTGCTGCACGGGCTACGTCGCCCTTGAGCAGGCCGTGATGGCAGTCGCCTCCGGTGCCTACGATGTCGTCCTTACGGGTGCCTGCGATTTGGCTTCGACCCTTCCCGTTGAGCACATGCCCTCGCATATTCGCCAGGACTTTACGCTCGACGTCATGATTCCCTCGCTCGATAAGATCTATGACCGCGCGTATGGTCGCCCGCTCGATGGTGCCTTTGGCGTGTCGTTCGACAACTGGATCAACGAGTATTCGATGCAGTACGACCTTACTGCCGATCAGATCGATGACGCCCTGAACGGCCTTACCAAGAGCCTTCGCCGCGGTGCCGTCCTGAATCCCCTTGCCTGGTACGAGACCACGGTCGAGGAGGATGCGAAGGCAGCTGGGTTCGATACCGCCGACGAGTATCTCAAGAGCATGTACAACCCGCGCGTTACGCAGTACCTGCGCGTTACCGGCTTTGAGAAGAAGTGCGACGGTGCCGCCGCTGTTGTCGTGATGCCCACGGAGAAGGCCAAGGCCATGGGTGTCCCGTATGCACCTATCGAGGTTCTGGGCACGGGCGCCTCTGCCGTCGAAGCCGGCCTGCTTCACAACGAGCACTGGGCTACCGAGCTTGCTGCCAAGCAGGTCTACGACCTTACCGGCGTGAGCCCCGATGAGATCGACCTGTTTATGTGCAATGACTTCTTCCTGGCTTCCGAGATCGTCTCGGCCGAGGAGTGCGGCTATATTCCGCGCGGCGAGGCTTGGAAGTATGCGATCGATGGCCGCACCGCTTTTGACGGCGATAAGCCCATCAACCCGCACGGTGGCCGTTGCAACTTCGGCCACGCTCATGGCGCATCCGGTATCGCCGATATCGTCGAGGCCGTCAAGCAGATGCGCGGCGTCGCCGGTGCAACCCAGATGAAGAAGATTCCTGAGACGGCCTTCCTGCGCGGTTTTGGCGGTTCTCAGAATGTGCGCTGCCAGATTCTTCGTACCGTCGCCTAAGCGACCGCGGTTTTCGATTTCCCATAAGGAGTATTCTCATGCAACTCAAAGATATGGAGCCCGTGGTCAAGAAGTTCTACACGGGTCTTGAAGAGGGCATCTATTGGGCACGTCAGTGCCCCGAGTGCGGAGCCGTCGAGTTTCCGCCTCACCTTGCCTGCAATGCCTGCGGCTACCACAAGACCGATTGGGTCCAGGTTTCCGGTCACGGCCATCTGATCGATTTTACCCTGCCTGGTCCGCAGAACGACAAGCCCTACCTCAAGGAGTATGGCAAGTACGCATACGGCGCCGTCGATATTGACGAGGGTTCTCAGTACACCTACGTCATCTACGGCATTACCAAGAAGAAGGCCCCCGAGATCCGCGCCAAGCTCATGGCGGGCGAGACCGTTGGTGTCCATGCCAAGGTCATCGATCGACCGGGTTACAAAGAGCTCACGTTCGAGCTTGACGACTAGGCTTTCACACTAGGCTTTCACCCCTATAACAATTCGCTTCCTCTCTTAGGCCACGGCGGGACCCATGTCTCCAGCCCGCCGTGGCTACCCCTCTTTTTAATTAGAAAGGCACCATCATGAACGAAGAACTCACTCAGCAGATCTGCGATTTTGCCAAGTCCGCTTACAACTACGATGGCGATGTGACCCCCGAGACGACGTTTGAGACCCTGGGCAAGGGCTCGATGAAGATGATCGCCCTGACCTCCATGATCGAGAACGAGCTCGATGCCGAGGTCCCCGTTCGCGAGGTCATGGTCATGAAGACCATCCGCGAGCTTATCGAGCGCACTGCCGAAGAGATGGAGTAGCTGCCATGGACCTGATGCAGACCCTGCGCGAGCAGGCTGCCGCCAAGCCTATGCGCGTTGCTTTTCCCGAGGGCGAAAACGAGACCATGATGCAGGCGGTCGCAAAGATCGCCGCCGAGCATCTTGCCGAATGTGTGCTGGTCGGCGACGGCGGTAAGCTCAAGGAGCTTGCCGATGAGCGCGACATCTCCCTTGACGGCATCGAGATTGTCGATGTGACCGACGAGGAGGCGAACACCGCTTGCTGCGAGCGCTATCTTTCGCATCCGGATTGCAAGTTTAAGCCCAAGGGCGCCGCGCGCCGTATGACGCGTCCGCTTGAGCGCGCCCTGATTTTGCAGGTGCTCGGCGATGTCGACGTAATGTTCGCCGGCATCGATAACGCCACGGGCGACATCATCCTGGCGGGTCAAACCATCGTCGGCCTTGCCGACGGGGTGGACACCGTGAGCTCGTGCGGTATCGCCGACATTCCCAACTGGAACGGCGGCGAAGGTGGCCTTTTGGCTTTTGGCGATTCCGCCGTTTGCGTTGACCCCACGAGCGAGGAGCTTGCCTCGATCGCGATTTCGTCGAGCGAAACGGTACGCTCGCTGACCGGATGGGATATCCGTTGCGCGCTGCTTTCGCATTCGACTGACGGCTCGATGGATAACGAGCTTGTCGACAAAGTACGTCGCGCTCGCGAGATTGCCAACGATCGCCGTCCCGACCTTGCCATCGACGGCGAGTTCCAGTTTGATTCGGCGATTAACCCCAAGGTTGCGGCCAAGAAGGTTCATCGCGAGTCTGCTGTTGCGGGACAGGCCAATGTGGTCATCTGGCCCGATATCAACGTGGGCAATATCGGCGTCAAGATCATCCAGAACCTGACCGGCGCCAATGCTTACGGCCCCATGCTTCAGGGCTTCAAGAAGATCGTGTGCGATTGCTCGCGCTCTGCGCCCGTCGACGAGATCGTCGGCAACGTGGTGATGAGCTGCGTGCGCGCCCAGGCGCTTAAGGAGGCTTAAGATATGTCCGATAAAAAGACTCCCTGGCGCATCCTGGTAATCAACCCGGGCTCCACTTCCACGAAGGTGGGCGTTTTTGAGGGTGATGAGTGCAAGCTCAGCAAGAACGTTGCGCACGATGCGAAGGACCTCGCCCAGTTCGATGGGGTTTCGGCTCAGATGCCGTATCGCTGCGATCTGATTCTTGGAGCACTGGATGAGGCGGGCCTGAAGCTCGAGGACTTTGATGCATTTGTCGGTCGCGGCGGCGGCTTGCTTTCGCTGCCCGGCGGCACGTATGCCATCAATGAGGTCATGCTCGAGCATGCCCGCGTCGGTGCGAACGGCATTCAGCACCCGGCGCAGCTGGGTCCCCAGATTGCCCATGAGTTCGCTTCAAAGACGGGCAAGCCCTCTTTTGTGGTGAATCCTCCCGATACCGATGAGCTGTGCGACCTCGCACGTATGACGGGCATTAAGGGCGTGTATCGAAACGTGCACCTGCACGCCCTTAATCTTAAAGAGACCGCCATCCGCCATGCGGCAAAGCTCGGTCGCCCCTATGATGAGTGCAACTTCATCGTTTGCCATATTGGCGGCGGCATCTCTATCTCGGCTCACCTTAAAGGCAAGATGGTCGACGGCAACGACATCGTCGGCGGCGAGGGCCCCATGGCGCCGACGCGCTGTGGCTCGGTCCCCGCAATCGAGGTCGCGAAGTATACGGCGGAACATGGCCTCGACGTCGCCCGCGCCCATTGCATGAAGACCGGTGGCTTCGTTGACCTTTTGGGTACGTCCGATGCCATCGAGGTGTGTGAACGTGCCGCTGCGGGCGATAAGGCTGCAGCACGCGCCTGGGATGCAATGGTTTACCAAATCTGCAAGTGGATTGGCGAGATGGCCTGCGTGCTGAAGGGCGACGTCGACGGCATCTTGCTCGGAGGCGGCATGGTCCACAGCAAGGAGCTCGTTGCTTCGATTGAGGAATGCTGCTCTTGGATCGCTCCCGTATCGGCTTATCCCGGCGAGTTTGAGCTCGAGGCGATGGCGTCTGGCGCCTGCCGCGTGCTCGATGGTGTCGAGGAAGCGCTCGTGTACAGCGGAGAACCCGTGTTCACCGGATTCAACGACTGATAGTGCTGTGTTTGGGGCGGCCGCTGGTGATGCCTGGCCGCTCCGACCCTTTTCTTTAAGTGTAAGGATGGATCATGGATAAAACCAAGATCAAGTACCTGGTGGGCATTTACGCAGCCGCCATGTGCATCATGGGCATGCTCGTGCCCGTCCCTATCGTGGCCTCTGTTGCGGCGGCATTTCCCAACGAAAACATCGCTGCCGTCCAGATGATCATCGGCATCATCCCGTTGATGATGGCGTTGTCCGCCATGCTCGTCTCTTCACAGCTTGCCTCTCGCGTGTCCAAGAAGAAGACGACGCTCGTCGGTCACATTATCGTGATGCTGGCAGGCGCCTCGGTGCTGGTGTTCCACGACTCGCTCGGCCAAGTCTTGGCGGCTTCTGCTGTCATGGGCCTTGGTCTCGGCGCCGTGCAGAATTCAACGGACGCTCTTATTGCGGATTACTTTGGCGGAAAGCAGCGCTCGTTCGTCATGGGCATCTACTCCACTTTTGTTGCACTGGGCGGCATTATCTGGACGATGGTTTCCGGCATCTTGGGTTCTGCCGAGTGGTTCCACAGCTATGCGGCGTACTTCATCATGATCATTTTCATCGTGATCGAGGCTGTTTGCCTTCCCGAGGGTCATCTTGAGCCCAAGCGCAAGGTCAACGTGTTTGCCAATATGCCTAAAGAGGTCGCGATTATCACGCTCATGAGCTTTGTGTTCGTACTCACGTTCCAGCTCTTCAGCTCCAACGTTTCGCTGCTTGTTGTGGGTCGCGGCTTTGGCGGTACCGTGGAGGCCGGTCTTGCCTCTACCGTTATGACCGTTGCCGGTATTGCGGCTGGTCTTTTGGTCGGTCCGTTGTTTGCCAAGTTCAAGAACCTGGCTATGCCGATCGCATGGGGCGTGACGCTCGTTGGCCTGGGCCTGACGCTGGTTGCGCCCGCCTTTATGGTACTGTGCGTTGCGGGCTTTGTCGTTGCGCTGGGCAAGGAGACCTATGTGCCGCTGGAGGGCAATTTTGCCGCCGGCAACTCTGCCCCCGAGGGACGTGCGTTTAACCTTGCCATTGGCATGGCAGGCATCAACTTTGGCATGGCACTGTCTCCCATTGTGTTTGAGGCCGTGACGTCGCCGTTTGGTGCAACGATTGACCAGAAGTTCATCGCCGGCATGATCGTCTGTGCGGCTTGTGTCGTCTTTGGCGCCATTAAGTATCGCAAGCTCACCCCGGCCCAGCTTGCCGAGGCCGAGAAGATGGCGGCCGGCGGCGAGGCGGAGTAGCCGCTCGAGTAGTTGCTTTGCCGTACATCATGTTTTATCGGGGCCGCCGACATATGCCGGCGGCCCTCTTTCTATCAATGACTTTGAAAGGTTTACGGCTATGAAGTTACCTGTCAGGCGCGTTATCGGTATTCTCAACGGCTTCTTTAACCCGCTATTGCTCTGCGCGTTTCTCCCCATCATTGAAGGGGCGCCTGGCTTGGATCTGACGGGCCCCACGGGCTTTTGGGGACAACTCATCGTGGCCACGGTGATCGCCGAGGTTCTGAGCGCACTCCCGCTGTTTGGCAAAACAGTTGGTATGTGCCTGGACTTTTTTGGTTTTGAGCAGGGGAGTGCATCACACAAGATCGCCGGTACTGTCATCGGTGCCACGCTCCTTTTTATGGTGATCGGTTTTGGCGAGATTGCCTTCCAGGGAGGATTCGGAACGATTGAAGGCCGTACGTTCTTCGCGCGTTGGGCCGGCCTCGTCACAAAGGGATGGGCCTTTGTGGTTATCGCCGGCGTGCTGCTCGATCCCTTTACAGCGGCTCTCGGCCGCATGATAGTTCGCGAAGAGAAGTAATAGATCCTCGCCTATCGAATGCCGGCGGACGGGGCGCCGGGGCTGTAGTCTTCCGAGCGTTTACAGTCCTGTCGCTCCGTCCGCCGGCATTCGACCGCAACATGTTGGTCAAGCATAATCTTTTGGATTCTTTTGGCGTGAGCGGCTTGGTTTTGGTAGGATTTGTCAGCGGCGCGGTTGAGGGGGTTTCAAAACTGCCGTGCAGGTAGTCGAGCTGATAACGTTTTAGCACTCTGCCAAGAGCCCTTCATTTTTAATGCGTCTGCAAAATGACTAATTGCTTTGACCTGCTGAAACACTATATGTTGTGTTTGACCTAAAAAAAGAATACAGGATATAGATGCCTCTTTGTCGTATGATAGATGGCGGACAGAGAACGAAGACCTTAACTGCCTCTTTTGAACGTGTCCTTGAGCCGCTTGATCGGCTTCTGGGAATGTCCGCATGGAGGCTTATGGTTTATCGAGAACACAGATTGCGCGACGGCGCCGCAAGACAGGGACAGGCCCTGCCGGGCATCGTTTGGCTCTGAAGCGCAATGAGGCTACGACGCGAAAGAGGCAAGAGGATGAAGATCATCAAGCGCAGCGGCACCGAGGTTGTCTTTGACATCGATAAGATCGTCAATGCCATCCGCGCCGCCAACTTGGAGGTCGAGGAGAGCTCTCGTCTAACTGACCGCCAGGTGGTTTACGCGGCACAAAACGTCGCCGAGGCATGCGAGAACGCGGGCCACACCGTTTCGGTCGAGGAGATCCAGGATTTGGTCGAGGACGAGATTATGCGTCTCGACTGCTACGAGGTTGCCCGCCACTACATCATCTATCGCTATGTTCAGAGCCTGAAGCGCCAGAAGAACACGACCGATGACAAGATTCTGTCGCTGATCGAGTGCAATAACGAAGAGGTCAAGCAGGAGAACTCTAACAAGAACCCGACCGTCAATTCCGTCCAGCGCGACTATATGGCCGGCGAGATTTCCAAGGACCTGACTCAGCGCGTGCTGCTGCCCCAGGAGATCGTGGATGCCCATAATGAGGGCCTGATCCATTTCCACGATTCGGATTACTTTGCCCAGCACATGCACAACTGCGATCTGGTGAACCTGGAGGACATGCTCCAGAACGGCACCGTTATCTCGGGCACGCTGATCGAGAAGCCGCACAGCTTCTCGACGGCTTGCAACATCGCGACGCAGATCATCGCCCAGGTTGCTTCCTCCCAGTACGGTGGCCAGTCGATTTCGCTGACCCATCTTGCCCCGTTCGTCGAGGTGAGCCGTCAGAAGATTCGCGGCGAGGTCGCCCGCGAGCTCGAGGAGCTCGGCGTTTCCGCATCTCCCGAAAAGGTCCGCGAGGTTGTTGAGGACCGCCTGCGTGACGAGATCCGTCGCGGCGTCCAGACGATCCAGTATCAGGTCGTGACCCTTATGACCACCAACGGCCAGGCGCCGTTCGTGACGGTCTTCATGTATCTCAACGAGGCTCGCTCAGCGCAGGAGAAGCACGACCTTGCCATGATCGTGGAGGAGACGCTCCGTCAGCGCTATGAGGGCGTTAAGAACGAGGCCGGCGTGTGGATCACTCCGGCGTTCCCCAAGCTTATTTATGTGCTCGAGGACGATAACGTTTACGAGGATTCCCCGTACTTCTACCTGACTCAGCTGGCTGCGAAGTGCACCGCCAAGCGCATGGTGCCCGACTACATCTCTGAGAAGAAGATGCGCGAGCTCAAGCTGTCGAAGGGCGAGACCGCGGGCAACGGCGACTGCTATACCTGCATGGGTTGTCGCAGCTTCCTGACGCCCGACCGCTCCGGTAACGGATTTAACAACGTGGCCAACGCGCTGAACTATGACCCAAACAAGCCCAAGTACTACGGTCGCTTTAACCAGGGCGTTGTGACCATCAACCTGCCCGATGTCGCGCTGAGCTCGCATCAGGACATGGACAAGTTCTGGAAGATCTTCGACGAGCGCCTTGAGCTGTGCCACCGCGCCCTGCTGTGCCGCCATGAGCGTCTGATGGGCACGCTTTCTGACGCCGCACCGATTCTTTGGCAGTACGGTGCCCTCGCCCGTCTGAAGAAGGGCGAGACGATCGACAAGCTGCTCGTGGGCGGCTATTCCACCATCAGCCTGGGGTATGCCGGCCTGTATGAGTGCGTCAAGTACATGACGGGCCACAGCCATACCGAGAAGGAGGGCACGCCGTTTGCCATGGCCGTCATGCAGCGCATGAACGACAAGTGCGCGGAGTGGAAGGCTGCGAGCGACATCGATTTCTCGCTTTACGGCACGCCGTTGGAGTCGACGACCTACAAGTTCGCCAAGTGCCTGCAGCGTCGTTTTGGCATTATCCCGGGCGTGACGGACAAGGGCTACATCACTAACAGCTATCACGTCCACGTGTCCGAGGAGATCGATGCCTTCGACAAGCTTAAGTTTGAGGGCATGTTCCAGCAGCTTTCGCCGGGCGGTGCTATCTCCTACGTCGAGGTTCCCAACATGCAGGACAACCTCAAGGCTGTCATTCGCGTGATGCAGTACATCTACGACAACATCATGTACGCCGAGCTCAACACCAAGAGCGACTACTGTCAGGTGTGCGGCTACGACGGCGAGATTAAGATTGTCGAGGATGACGGCAAGCTGGTGTGGGAGTGCCCCAACTGCGGCAACCGCGACCAGGAGAAGATGAACGTCGCTCGTCGTACGTGCGGCTACATCGGTACCCAGTTCTGGAACCAGGGTCGAACCGAGGAGATCCGCGACCGCGTGCTGCATCTCTAATAACCATCCCAGGCTGCCCCGTAGCGAGGCCCCGGACCTTTACTCGCTATTTCGGACAGTCCTGGCTCACGACGGAGGCGCCACTGGCGCCTCCTGTTCGTGCGGAACTCATATCGAGCAAAGGTCCGGGGCCTCGCTACGGGGCGGCCAAGTTGATGTAGCTGAGATGCGGCACGCAGCCTGCTCGCTCCTCGAAGTTCTTAGCGGAAATAATTCGAGCTGCAGCTGCGATTTACTTGCGATAGCGGTTGAGCCGCAACCCAGTTTTTATTGGACCTCGAACCCTATGCTCGATGTTCGCTTCGTTCATTGAGTTACCCTTTGCATGAGGCCGGGACATATCGTCCCGCCCGCAGTTTCGCAGGCCGAAGGCCGAGAATGTTTGAGGACGGGATGATATGCCCCGGCCTCCCGGGAGAGTTACCTATGAACTACGCGAACATTAAGTATTTCGACATTGCTGATGGGGAAGGCGTTCGTACTTCTCTGTTTGTGAGCGGGTGCCGTCGTGGGTGCAAGAATTGCTTTAACTCTGTTGCGTGGGACTTTGCTGCGGGCGAGCCCTTTGATCGTGCCGTCGAGGACAAGATTATCGAGAGCCTCGATCATCCCTTTATTGACGGCCTGACGATTCTGGGTGGGGAGCCCATGGAACCCGAGAACCAGGCGGGGCTCGTTGAGTTTGTCGAGCGTGTTCGTGCCGCTTATCCTGCGGGGTCAGGAAAGACCATTTGGTGTTTTACCGGCGACGTGCTCGAGGAGCTTATGCCGGGTGGTCGTCACCATACTGAGGTGACGGACCGTATCCTTGCCTGCCTCGACATGTTGGTGGATGGCCCGTTTGTTCAGGATCTTTATGATATCTCGTTGCGCTTTAGGGGCTCGAGTAACCAGCGTGTGATCGATATGAACGCTACGCGCGACCGCGCTGTGCGTGAGGGCGTTGCGCTTTGCGACGCTGTGCAGCTTTGGCGGGACGATCCAGTCTATTCGACCCATACTATGTAGCTTGTGGTCGATGCCGGAGGGCGTGGTACCATAGCGCGAACGTGAAATCGGAAAAGTGAGGCCCAGATGGTCGATCAGGAAAAAGTCGAGGCCGCCATTAAGCTGTTGCTTGAGGGCATAGGCGAGGACCCAACTCGTGAGGGCCTGCTGGAGACCCCGGCGCGCGTTGCCCGTATGTATGGTGAGATCGCCGGCGGCATGGACCAGAGTGCCGAGGAGCACCTGTCCAAAACCTTTGCCGTCGCTTCGAACGATTTGGTTATCGAGCGCGACATTACGTTCTACTCGCTGTGCGAACATCATCTGCTGCCGTTTTATGGCAAGGCCGCCATTGGTTATATCCCTAACGGTCGGGTGGCTGGGCTTTCCAAGCTCGCCCGCACGGTTGAGGTTTATGCCCGCCGTCTTCAGCTGCAGGAGCAACTGTGCACACAGGTTGCCGATGCCCTCATGGATTATCTCGCTCCCCAGGGAGCGATTGTGTTGATGGAGGCCGAGCATATGTGCATGACGATGCGTGGCGTGCAAAAGCCCGGCACCAAGACCGTGACGCTTGCTCGCCGCGGCGTCTTTGAGACCGATCCCGCGCTCGAGGAGCGTTTCTTTAGGATGCTGGGCCGCTAACCATGAGAGTCGTCAACGACTTTACATCGAAGACCGATGAGGGGACGTCGCGTCGCGGCTTTATGGCTTCGGGCCTGGCCCCCTTTGGTGCCATGCCTCGCATTGATTACATTTGTGCCAACGGGCTGTTCCGGCGGCACCTGGGCAACATCGTACAGTTGGAATCGGGGCGCATCTTCTGCCGCCACGGTATTGACCATCTGCTCGATGTCGCTCGCATTATGTGGATCAAGAATCTCGAGGAGCAGCTCGAATTTGACCGCGAGGTCATCTACGCCACGGCACTTCTTCACGATATCGGCAAAGATGAACAGTATGAATCGGGTATATCCCATGATGTTGCAAGCGAACGCGTCGCTGATGCGATTCTCGGCGGCATGCCCGATGACGTGGCGTTTGAGCCGGCCGATGCCGCAGCCATTAAGACGGCCGTTCTGGGCCATCGAAAGCTGCGCGTGAACAGCCAACCGCTTGAGCGTCTGCTCTATGCGGCCGACAAAGCGTCGCGCGCCTGCTTTGCATGCCCCGCGCGCAATGCTTGCAACTGGAGCGATGATAAAAAGAACCTGTCGATTCGCGTGTAGTTAGTTTGCGCGGTCGGGGTTCTAAACGAAGGAGACGATCGCGATGAGTAACAAGAAACTGCCCGAGAATGCAACCAAGACTGAAGGCGCCGAGCTCGCCCGCCGTGGAAGGGGCGAAATATCCACCGCAACGGCGGTGCCCCATGTGAGCTATGACGATTTGCGCCATGCCGATCGTATTGTCATTGACGGCCTTGAGGTTTTTGCCAACCATGGCGTGTATCCCGAGGAGAACGCGCTGGGTCAGAAGTTCATCGTTTCTCTGGTGCTCTATGCCGACCTGCGCGCGGCGGGGGAGCACGATAACCTGGATGCCTCGATTGACTACGGCTCGGTGTGCCACGATGTTGATGGCTATCTGCGCGAGCATACGTTTAAACTCATCGAGGCGGCAGCCGAGGGTGTGGCCCAGATGCTGCTGCGTCGTTACCCCCTGCTGCTTGGTGTGCGCATAAAGCTCGATAAGCCGTGGGCTCCTGTTGGCCTGCCCCTGGCAAGCTGCGGCGTCGAGATCGAGCGCGTGCGCTAGTCGACGCTAGAGCTTGTTGAGGGGTGGCTGCTTGAGCCGCTGCGACAGAGCTCTATTGTTAGGGCAGTACGTGTCGAGCAGGGCGTGAAACCGCTGATTGTGGCTTGGCTCGAGCAAGTGGACGAGCTCGTGGGCGACAACCATGTCGAGGCATTCGACAGGGTAGGCGGCGAGCTCGCGCGCGATGCGAATGGCGCCGGTTTTGGGTGTGCAGGAGCCCCAACGCGTTTTCATGCTGCGCACGGAGACGCGGGCCACGGCGACGCCCATTGCGATTTCGTACGCGTGCACGATGTCGCGTAGCGCTGCGGTGACCTCGGACGCGTAGAGCTGGTCGATGTGGGCTTGGAGCTCGTCGGACGTTAGGCCGTCGAGGATTGCGTGCCGCTTGGCCTGCGGGCCTTCGTCCGATTCATCGGTACCCATAAAACTTGCGAAGGTGGCCTGTTTGGGTCGCGGTGCGGGTAATGCAAAGTTGTGATCGAGTGCATCCTGTACCGTGATGGGCTTGCCCCAAAGTGCAATGATGGACGAGGGGCTGAGCGGCTCTCGTGCCGTCGCCTGACGCTGCTCGCGCTGGGCAAGTCGGCTGGTAATCCAGGCGCTGTTGCGCTTCACAAACGCTTCGATACGCTCGCGGGTGGCGCCGAGCGGTGCGCTGGCGTGGACCTCACCGCTCGAAGTGACGCGTAGGTTGAAGTTCTTGACGCACTTTTTGGTAACGACGACGGGGATGGGCGTCCCATCCGGTCGGGATGCGGAAATCGTAAACTGCTGCGTCAAAAGCGGTCCTTTGGATTGGGGGCGGGCCGGCATGTCGACCGTTCGGCATGCCGGCCCGCTCAAGGGATGTGAAATTAATAACGCTCAAAGAAGGCGAGCGCGTTGTCGCTGCAGAGCTTTTGCATCACGGTCTTGCCAAAATGCTTGGAAAGCATGTTCTGGAACTCGGGCATCTTGCTGGCATCGGAGAGGAAAGCGGGCACCGTGGCGCCGTCCCAGTCGCCGCCGAGCGCGATGACGTCCTCGCCGCCCAGGTCGAGCCAGTGCTCGATATGCGCCGCCAGCTGGTCGAAGGTGACGTCTGCGGCGGTCTTGTCGGTTGCGTCGTTGGAAAGGAACTCGCTGCAGTAGTTGAGGCCGACGATGCCACCCATGTCGCGAATGGTGCGGAACTGGTCGTCGGTAAGGTTGCGTTTGGCGCCGCAAACCGCACGGGAGTTGGAGTGGCTGGCGACGAAGGGACGCGTGGCGCGGGCGGCGACCTCGTCAAAGCACTCATCGTTGAGGTGGGAGACGTCGAGCACCATGCCGGCGTGCTCCATCTGCGTAAGCGCCTCGATGCCGGCGGCGGTGAGGCCGGCGTGGGTGTCGTGGCCGCTCGCGAGCGGTCCCTGCGCGTTCCAGCTGAGTGACGACATAAGCACGCCCAGGCTCTTGAGCACCTCGATCAGCGCGGGGTCCTCGGCAAAGAACGTGGCGTTTTCGATGGTGTGGATGCAAGCGACCTTGCCGTCCTTGAGCGCGGGGCGAATGTCTGCGGCGCTGCGCACGTTGACCATACGGTCGTGGTTGAGCATTGCCTGGCCGCTCATATGCGCCATGATCTGCGCCTGGAAGCGCGCGGCGTGGGCGGTGGGAATCTCGTCGGGGACAAACGTGGCGAAGCACTGTGCCCACGGCGTGTTGCCGATCTTTGCGAGCGAGATGGCACAGGCGTTACCCTCGATGAGGTCGAAATCTTGCGGATGCGTTTCGTCGCCGGGGAAATAACCGTCGGTGCCGGCGGTAAAGCGCAGGTCGAGATCGAGCGTGGCCCAGCCGATTCGGTCGGCAGTGTCGCAGTGTAGGTCAAATACGGGATATGCCATGGTTCCTCCGGTTGCAGCGTTTCTTTGCAAACTGTCATTGAATTGTATGACTAGGGTATAGTTAGCGCCATATGTTCACGGCGGCCCGCGTTGTGCGCCGCCCTTATCACGGAGGTTACCATGTCCAACCAGGGCAAGAAGGTCAAGACCCATTATCGCGGCACGCTCGATGACGGCACGCAGTTCGATAGCTCCTACGATCGCGGCGAGCCGCTGGAGTTCACCTGCGGTGCCGGTCAGATGATCAAGGGCTTCGACGCCGCTGTTGTCGACATGCAGGTGGGCGAGAAGAAGACCGTGCACATTCCTGCTGCCGATGCCTACGGCGAGCACAATCCCGAGATGGTTCTGACCTTCCCGGCCGAACAGGTTCCCAACATCGAGCAGATCGAGAAGGGCATGAAGCTTTTCCTGTCCACGCCGAGCGGTATGCCCGTTCCCGCCGTGGTCATCGACGTAACGCCCGAGGCTGTGACGCTCGACGCCAACCACGAGCTGGCCGGCAAGGACCTCAACTTTGATATCGAGCTCGTTGAGGTCGAGGGTTAGAGTATGCCTGAACGCTTGGTTTCGACGACATGCTTGGGAAATCTCAACGATCCGTCCTATGAACTCCTGCTTCGCCGGAAGTTGGGCGGCGTCTTTGAAGTTGACGAGCTACTGTTCGATTGGGACCGGGCTGATGTATGCGCGTTTGCGGGCGTGACGGAGCTGGGGCGCACGATCGATGTTCGGCTGGATGCTGCCGACGGCGGTCGTCTTGCCGATGGCGACGTGCTCGCCATCGACCGTTCGGGCATGGTGCCCGTGGCGGTTGTCGTGCGCCTGCGCAGCGCCGAGGTTTATTTGGTCGAAGTCGACCGCATGGATCCGATTGCGCTCGCGCATGCGTGCTGGGAGATCGGCAATATGCACGCGCCGCTTTTCCGAGGCGATTCGGACGAGCATACCGTGCGCATGTATACGCCGGTGCAGCCTGTTTTGGGCCGCATGCTCCGGGGCGTCGAGGGTGTTCGGCTCTCGGTGGTTACCCGTGAACTCGATGCGGACCGGCGCTTTGCATCGAGTGCGGCGGAGGCCGTCGTGAGCATGGCTCCCGACTTTACCATCGTAAAAAAGACGCGCGGCTAAGCGCGTATATACGCAAGGCGGGCTTTGAGGGGCGACCAATCAAGGTCCGTCTTGCTGTTGATAGGAGGCTTTGGGGAAGCATATGGGTCTTGAGGGAATCAAGCTGATTGCATGCGATTTGGACGGCACGTTGTTGCATCCGGGGGAGCGCGAGCCGCGTTCCGAGGCCTTTGAACTCATCGATGAACTGCATCGTCGCGGTATCGTGTTTATGCCGGCGAGCGGCCGTCAATATGCGAGCTTGCGCTACCTGTTTGCCCCGGTGGCCGATGAGCTCGCCTATGTATGCGAAAACGGAGCCCTGGTGATGAGCGAGGGGCATGCCGTGGTCAAGCGTTCTATGGAGCGTGGCCTGGCCATGGATATCGCGAATGCCGTGGCTGCGTACCCCCATGCCGACGTGACCCTTTCGTGCGAGGGGCACCTCTACACCATGAGCGGCAACGATGCGTTTGTTGACCACCTGCGTTATGAGGTCCACTGCGATGTGGCGGTGGTCAACCGTCCCGAGGACATCGACGAGGACGTCATTAAGATTGCCTTCCAGACGCCCGAAGTTGATCAGCCGGTGGCCCTGGAGTATTTCGAGCACCTCTTTAGTGACCGTGTCGACGTGATGACATCGGGAACCGAGTGGACGGACTTTATCGGCTTTGGTTCGGGTAAGGATTCCGCGCTTGCCGATTACGGTCGTGCCCTGGGTATTTCGCCCGATGAGATGATGGCGTTTGGCGATAACGAAAACGACCGCGACATGCTCAACGTCGTGGGCCATCCCTATCTGATGGAGAGCTGCAATCCCAGCATGCGCGGTGTCAATGACCGTGTCCGCTACGTGTGCACGGTCGAAGAAGAGCTGCGTCGTCTACTTGCTGAGTAGGCATGTCCCAAACATCTACCGGCAGTCGGGGCAGAGACCCTCGAAGATGGTGTAGTGCGAGGTGACGCTCCAACCGATTTGCTCGGACGCCTTGGTGTCGAGTTGGGCATCGAAGGGGAGCGGTACATCGATGACGCGGCTGCACGAGGTGCAGATGATATGCGCATGCGGCTCAATCGTGCGATCGAAGCGGCTGCCGCCCGGCGTCTTGATGGAGAGGATCTCCCCGGCATCGGCCAGGAGGTTGAGGTTGCGGTAGACCGTGCCACGGCTGATTTTGTCATCCTGTGCGCGCACGACGTTGTAGATTTCGTCGGCGGTGGGATGGTTGTAGCTTTGGCGCACGGCGTCAAGAACCAGCTTTCGCTGCCTGGTATTCCTTCTTTGCACCGCCATGCGCCTCGCCTCTTTTCTATCAACGGTCGTAGGTAAATGATACCGTATTTAGCACACAATACTAATAACGAGGAATGAAACTGTTTTCATTGGCAAGTGGGGCCTGGGCCTGGGCTTCTACGAGGCGAAAACGCGTTCCCATGCGCTCGTAGGAGGCATGAAGCGCCTCGAGATGAGATAGGATGTTTGCCGGAGCTCCCTGTATCTCCATCTCGACCGAGCCGTCTTCCATGTTGCGCACCCAGCCGGTGAGTGCGCGTGCCTGCGCGAGGTTGGTGTTGGTAAAGCGAAAACCAACGCCCTGGACTTGCCCCGCCCAGCGCAGGAAATAGCGCAGGGGAGTGTCTTGAGTGGCCTCGTCGCTTGCGAGCACAGTAAGCCTGCGGCGCAACTCGAGCTCGATGTTTGATGGTTTTTGAGGCTCTCGACTGCCGCCGGTGACGCTGGAGAAGAACGCATCGAAGAAGCCCATCGCTAGGCCTGCTTGCCTGCGTCGGACGGGAAGGTAATGCCGGCCTGCTGGCGCACGGCATCCATGATGCGCAATGAGACGAGCGTGACATCGCGGTAGTGGCCAAGTTCGTGACGTCCCGCCGGGGTCTCCCAAATCTCTTCCTTAACGCTATCGATGCCGCCGATGGCGGTGATAAAGTCTGTGAGTTCGTATTCCATAGTGTTGCTCGATTTGGGCAGGTCGAGCACGCGGCCGTTGTCGCCCTGTTCGCGCGGTGCCTCGGTCGCCGAGCCGCGTACGACATCGCCGCGATAGTCGATGCGGACATTGCGGGGCGTGGACAGATGGTCGATCTGGATAGTGCCACGCTCGCCTTCGATCTGCGAGGGCAGCAGGTCATTCGTAATTTTGGAGTGCGCAAGTTCGACGGAGATACGCCCTCCGCCATAGCTGGCGAGAATGGAACCGCAACCGTCGATGGGACCATGGGTGAGCTCTTGCGTTGAGGGGTCGAGCAGCGTGGTCATGCTGGTGAGACCAGAGGGCATGCCGAAGATCTCGACCATGGGCTCGACGACGTAGACGCCAATGTCCATGAGGGAACCCGATGCCATATTGCAGTCGAAGATATTGGTGGCGCGCCCCGCGAGAACCTCGTTGTAGCGCGAAGAATACTTGCCAAAGCGCAATGAGGCGCGGCGGATGGGGGCGATCTCGCCCAGGACGTCCTCGATGGCGTGGAAGGCGGGATCGTGGAGGGGACGCATGGCCTCGAGGGCCACGACACCTGCTGCCTCGGCAGCGCGGAAGACTTCTAGAGCCTGCGCTTCGGTGGCGCAGAAGGGCTTCTCGACGATGACGTGCTTGCCACCGGCGATGCAGGCAAGGGCCTGCTCGTAGTGGAGTGCGTTGGGGCTGCCGATATAGACGGCGTCGACGTCGGCGGCTGCCGCGAGCTCATCGAGTGAGGTAAAGTTTCGCTCGCCATCGCGCTCGGCGGTAAAGGCGGCACCGCGATTGGCATCGCGTGAAAGCGTGCCCACAAACGCGGCTTGGTCGTTGGCGTTGACGACTTGGATAAAGTCGTCGGTGATCATGGATGTACCGATGGTCGCGATGCGCAGCATACGTCTCCCTTGCGTTGTTTGGTCTACAGGATGAGTGTAGCGCGTGGGGATATAAAGCTGCGCGAAAACGCTATTACAGGTCGCTCTCGTTAAAGCCGGTGTCGATATCGAGGTTGCTGCCGTCGGCCGCCGTGGTGGCGAGCTCATCACAGCGCTCGTTGAGCTCGTGACCGGCGTGACCCTTAACCCAGATGAACTCAACCTTGTGCTTGCTTTTGGCGGTGAGTAGGCGCTCCCACAGGTCGCGGTTCTTGACGGGTTGCTTGTTGGCGGTTTTCCATCCGCGCTTTTTCCAGCCGTCGATCCAGTGCTTGTTAAAGGCGTTGACGACATACTGCGAATCGGAATGGACTTCGACCTCGCAAGGGCGGTTGAGCGCCTCGAGCGCCACGATAACGGCCATGAGTTCCATGCGGTTGTTGGTGGTCTTGGCGTAGCCGCGCGAAAGCTCGGAGGTAAAGGTCTTGCCGGCGGGGTTGGTGTATTTGAGCACGGCGCCGTAGCCGCCGCGTCCCGGATTTGATCGGGCCGAGCCGTCGGTATAGATGATGACCTTCACGGGCTTCCTTTCGTTGGGTACGTTTCGTGTGAGTGACCATTGTAGCGCCATGCCCGCCGGGGGCCAGCAATCTACGATTTCTACCCCGTCTTCCGACTGTTAGTTGGCATGGATGATGCGGTTGAGCTCGTCGAGGTATTGCTGCAAGAGGAGAGAGGGCTTGCGCTCGTCGTGCATGATGTAGCCAACGTGCATCGTTGGGGCGTCTGCTAGCGGGATCGATGCCATGCCCCATTGCATTTCATTGGAGAGGACACCGGTCGACAGGGTGTAACCGTTCGACGTGATAAGTAAGTTGGTAAGTGTTCCGCGGTCCGAGATTCGTATGTTGCGGTCGCAAGGGATATAGCTAAAAGGTTCCTCGGCGTAATAGAAGGAATTTGAGGTTCCCTGCTCAAAGCTGTAGCGCGTATAGGGCGTGAGGTCGGCAAGGGACAGCTGCGGGCGGCGTGCGAGCGGGTGGCGCTCGCTAACGAAGACGTGGACCGTCGCGTCGAAGAGGGGATGGAAGCTTGCGCGGGCATCGGCGAAGGCCTTCTGCAGAACGCGGGCGTTAAAGTCATCCAGATACAGAATGCCGATATCGCTGCGAAACGCACGGACGTCATCGATGATCTGCGATGTGGTGGTCTCGCGCATGATGAACTCGAACTTGCTGTCGCGGCAGCGCTCGACTACGTTGACAAAGGCCTCGACCGAAAAGGCGTAGTGCTGGGCGGAAATGGCGAGGCGGGCTTGCGGGGTGCCACCGTCCTCATAGCGTGCCTCGAGCATGTCGGCCTGCTCTACGACCTGGCGCGCATAGCCCAAAAGCTCGGTGCCGTCGTTGGTGAGCGTGACGCCGCGGCTGGAGCGCGTAAAGATCTCCAGATGGAGTTCTTGTTCTAGGCTTTTGACGGCGTTTGAGATGTTGGACTGAGCGGTATAGAGGCGCTGAGCTGCGGCGTTGATTGAGCCGGACTCTGCCACGGCGATAAGAAAACGAAGCTGCTGGAGGGTCATCGGTGCCCGTCCTTTCGATAGCTATCTAAAAAACCGATAACAGGTTAGCGCTTTTAAGTGATTGACCGAGCGAAACAATGCTCGTACTATTCAAAACACACAAAGGCGGTAGGTAATTAAGCCGACCACGGAACCGGGATGTCAAAAGGAGGACCGCATATGAACTGCTTACCAAGACGAATGCCGGGCTCCTGTTTGCGCCCGTCGGCGTGATCAGGAGACAGCGACTTACTTCTCTCTTATTTATTTACTTTCGTTCGATCAAGGAGATCATCATGAGCCAGTTCATCAACAACCCCGAGCACACCTTTGGTTTCGATACCCTGCAGCTTCATGTTGGCCAGGAGAGCGCCGACCCCGCATCCGACTCCCGCGCCGTGCCTATCTACCAGACCACGAGCTATGTGTTCCGCAACTCCCAGCACGCCGCCGATCGCTTTGGTCTTGCCGACACCGGTAACATCTACGGCCGTCTGACCAACTCCACCCAGGGCGTCTTTGAGGACCGTATCGCCGCGCTCGAGGGTGGCGTGGCCGGTCTTGCCGTCGCCTCCGGTGCCGCCGCCATCACCTATACCCTGCAGGCTCTTGCCCAGGCTGGTGACCACGTGGTGGCTCAGAAGACCATCTACGGCGGTTCCTACAACCTGCTCGAGCATACGCTCTCCCAGTTTGGCGTCGAGACCACGTTTGTCGATGCTCATAACCTGGAAGAGGTTGAGGGTGCCATCAAGGACAACACCACGGTCATCTATCTCGAGACGCTCGGCAACCCCAACTCTGACATCCCCAACATCGACGCTATCTCCGAGATCGCCAAGAAGCACGGTCTGCCGGTTGTCGTCGACAACACTTTCGGCACCCCGTATCTGTTCCGTCCGCTGGAGCATGGCGCCAACATCGTTGTCCACTCCGCAACCAAGTTCATCGGCGGCCACGGCACCTCGCTGGGCGGCGTGATCGTCGATGGTGGTAACTTCGATTGGAAGGCGAGCGGCAAGTACGCCCAGATCGCTGAGCCCAACCCCTCCTACCACGGTGTTTCGTTTGCCGAGGCTGCCGGTCCCGCCGCCTTCGCGACCTATGTCCGCGCCATCTTGCTGCGTGACGAGGGTGCCTGCATCAGCCCGTTCAACGCCTGGGTCCTGCTCCAGGGCACCGAGACTCTGTCGCTGCGCGTCGACCGCCATGTCGAGAACACCAAGAAGGTCGTTGAGTTCCTGGCTGGTGACAGCCACGTCGCCAAGGTGAACCACCCGAGCCTGTCTGAGCACCCCGATCACGAGCTCTATCAGAAGTACTTCCCCAACGGTGGCGCTTCGATCTTCACCTTTGAGATTAAGGGTGGCCAGGAGGCAGCTTGGAAGTTCATCGATCGTTTGCAGGTGTTCTCGCTGCTCGCCAACGTGGCCGACGTCAAGTCGCTCGTCGTGCACCCGGCTACCACCACGCACTCCCAGCTCTCTGCCGAGGAGCTCGCCGAGCAGAACATCACGCCCTCCACGATCCGTCTTTCCATCGGTACCGAGAACGCCGAGGACATCATTTGGGATCTGAAGCAGGCCTTCGCCGCGCTGGACGAGTAAGACGACTTGTGCAAGGACCCCTTGCGACCCGATAGGTATAACTGCATAAAATGCCTGCTCAAGGCGCCTGTGCGAACAATGGTTGCACAGGCGCCTTTTTTGCATAGAGCGGGTGCAAAAACAGGGTTTTTGACACGCTTTATGCATTCGAGTTGTGGAAAACTCCTGTTGAGAGGATGTCAGTTTTACGCAATTGACGTGCGCCTTTTGAGTAAAGCCGCAGGTCGCGATTTGCTCGGGGTACTATGCAGCGCGATTGAATCATACGCAGCTCAAACGCAGCAAAAACGCACTACGGAGGTTTCCAGCTACATGAGGATCGATTCACGAAAACCGAAAGCCGCCGCCCTTTCCGCCGCTCTGACCGTGGCACTTTTGGCGGGCGCCGGCGCAACTGATGCCCACGCCGCAACACTGTCCGATACGGTTGGATCTACACCGTCCGAGACGACGCTGGTACAGCCCGTTGACTATCGCGGCGATGGTTATGGTTCCATGCAGGAGTGGAACGCCTCGATGGAGGCTAAGCGCGATTCCCTGGAGATGCGCGCTCAGATCATCATGAACATGTACGGTGACTGTGCCACCGATGACGAGCGCGCTGTGCTGCAGGGTTGTATCGACGGTGCGGGCAGTCTTTTGACGATGGAGGAGGTCGACGCGAAGTCGACCGAGCTCGATGAGCTGCGCACTGCACTTGAGGATGCCAAGCGCGAAGCGCTCGAGGTTGCTGCCGCCGAGGCGGAGGCTGCCGAGGCCGTTCAGGCTTCGTATTACAACGCCGGCTCCGGCTTGTCTTACACGTCTGCTGCGTATTACGCGAACGGCTCGGGTCTGACGCGCTCGAGCGGCGTCAATAACTATAACGGCCGCCGCGAGACTTATTACAGCAGCAACGTGTTGTATCACCACCGCACGGGCGAATGGACGCAGGATTCCGAGGGCTTTTGGCGCGATTCCGATGGCTACTACGTCGTTGCCGCGGGCGATAAGGCCCAAGGCTCCACGTTTACCGGTTCCAAGGGCGAGTGCAAGGTCTATGACTCCGGCTGTGCTGCCGGAACCACCGACTACTATACCGGTTGGTAATCTGCCATCAGAGCAAAATAGGCACATGATGGGCGGGCGTCTTTACTGAGCTTTTAGGCAACGTAAAGCCGCCCTTTCTTTATGTGCGTTTGAGTTAACAGAGCCCTTACCGTGGCGGTACGCTGGGCGTATGCATGCGGGGCACACTGGTTCATGAGAAATAAGGTCTTTCTCGTGGAGGAAGTGGTCTCATGAACGCTCGAGATATCGCTATCGCCGCCGTCGCATTGGTACTTGGCTGTCTTGGCCCTACAGCTGCGTTTGTCGCAGGCATGCAGGGCTCGTGCGGGGCTGCTCCTATTGTGGTCGGCGCGCTCATCGCAGCAGCGCTGCTGGGAAGTGCGGGCGTGACCCTTTGCCGCGATGACGAGGACGAGACGCCGCAGGTGCGGCGCTAACCGTTGTGAAGCTGGTTTTGCCCATAGATGAAGAAGGAAGCCGCCGCAAGGGGAGTGCCCTTTGCGGCGGTTTTTGCTATTGAGACTGTTGAATGCGGTGCGGCGGCGTTACCAGCTGGCCTCGATTTCGCGGATGCGCGAATAGAGCCATTCGTTTTGCGGCACCTGGATACCGTGCTTGGCCGCGAGGCGGCAGATGGTACCCGCAAATTCCTCGACCTCGGTTCTGCGTTGAGCGATGCGGTCTTGCGCCATCGAGGGCATGCCGGCGGGATCGAGCCCTTTTATGAGACGCACCATCTGCGTTAGGTCTGCCTCGGTGAGCTCGATACCCTCGGCATTGGCGACTGCAAGCGTCTCGCGCATGGCGGAGACAAAACTGCGGAGCTGCTCGGAGCCCTGCTCCGTAGCGCTTCCGTAGGTGCCGCCGTAGGCCATACAGGTCTGGTTGATGCCGTCGTTGAGCATGAGTTTGGCCCACATGCGATGTGCGATGTCGTGCTCGACGGTATGGGCGATGCCGCAACGCGTGTAGAGCTCGTCGATGGCGATAACGGTTGCGGGGTCGGTGCCCGCTGCCGCACCAAAGCGGATCTCGCCGGCATTGGTATAGGTGAGCTCCCCGTTGAGGAATACGGCGTCCATGCCCTGGCAGATACCAAGGACGGTGTGCTCCCAGCCAAAGCGCTCGGCAATCTTCTGCTCGCTCGTGATGCCGTTGCACAGCGATGCGATCAGCGTGTCGGGTCCCACGACGCTTTCCAGGGTTTTGAGCGCCACATCGAGCCCGGTTGTCTTGACCGTGAGGATGACCAGGTCGACGGGCGTCGCCTCGCTCGCGCGGACGGACTTGAGCGCGCAGGGCTTGCCGTTGACGGTGAGCGCATCGTTCGCATGGCGCTCAAAGCGCGCGTCGTCCATAACGTATTCGACGGCGTCGTTGCCGAGCGCTTGGGCGATCATGCTGCCGTAGAGCAGGCCCACGCCGCCCTTGCCGATGAAGGCGACCTTGTTGATCTGCATGTGAATCATCTCCCCATAAAAAGGCGCCCGCGTATGGGGCGCCTGATGGATTGTATGCCGCCGGGCCATGTCGCGTGCACCGGATGGCCGTATTTAGAAGAACAAACGCATGGGAACTTATGACGCGGGGCAGACCGCAAAGACACGTGCGGGATATCCGACGCCATCACGCACCTTGGGGAAGGTGCAGAAGATGACGGCGCCCGTGGCGGGAAGCTCGTCTAGATGGTCCATGACCTCGATCTGATAGCGGTCGACCGAGAGGATGTACTGTTCGCCGGGGTAGGGGTAGGCGTCCTCACGCGTGGTCACGCTCGCCGGGTCGGTGTCAGCCGGCTCGTGGCCGATGGCGCCGATGTCGCGTTCTTCAACGAGCCACTTGATGGCGCCGAGGTCCCAGCCGGGGTAGTGGGGCTGGCCGTCCTCGTCCTTGTTCTCGAGGTCGGCGAGCTTGGACCAGTCGGAGCGGAAGGCGACGAAAGCGTCCTCGGGAATGCGACCGTGCTCATCCTCCCAAGCTTTGAGGTCCTCGATGGTCAGGATAAAGTCGGGATTCGCGGCGCACTCCTCATGCTTGTCGATCACGCAGAGCGGATGCATAAACTCGATGGGTTCAATCTCTCCAAGGGAACGACCCTCGACATGGAAGTGGCGCGGCGCGTCGACGTGGGTGCCGTACTGCGAGGCGACCGAATACTGGAAGCAACGCATGGGCGCGAGCATGTCCTCGGGCGTGCCGGGCAGGTAGTCGAAGAGCTTGGTGGACTCAAATGGCTTAAAGCCAAACCAGTGCGGGGTGTCGCATGAGAGCGTGTGGGTGAGGTCGACCCAGCGATAATCGTTGCTTTTGAGCTGGGAGGCGAGGTTCCAAAGGTCGAGCGCGGGCATGGGCGGCTCCTTTCATCGGGCTTTTTGCTGATGTTAAAGCGGTGCCGTGACAGCTCGATTTCTGCTGCGTTACGATTCGTTCTCGATTGCGATTCTACGATGTTTCGGCCGCGTGACCATTGTGTTTCGTCTTGCCGGGGTGCTGATGGCGAAAGGAGGGGCCGTGCAATACCGCGTTGACCCCAAAAGTGGTAACCGAATATCCGCTCTGGGTCTGGGCTGCATGAGATTTCCCGGTGCGCCGGGACACCCCGATGCGAAGACAACCGATGCCATCATTTCCCGTGCGGTGGAGCAGGGGATTAATTATCTGGATACCGCGTATCTCTATCCCGGTAACGAGGTGTGCGTGGGCGCCTCACTTGAGCGCTTGGGGCTGCGCGACCGGGTGTTGCTGGCGACTAAGTTGCCGCACGCTTCGTGCAAATGTGCGGAGGATTTCGACCGCTTTTTTGACGAGCAGCTGCACCGTTTGCGGACCGACCATATTGACTACTACCTTATGCACAACATCACCTCGCCCGCCCAGTGGGAGCGCGTGGTGGCGTTGGGCATCGAGGACTGGATTGCGCACCAAAAGGCTGCGGGGCGTATTCGCCAGATAGGTTTTTCGTACCACGGCAGCGCCGCGGACTTCCTCACGATGCTTGACGCGTATGACTGGGATTTTTGCCAGATCCAGTACAACTACGCTGGAGAGCGCTACCAAGCGGGAACGGTGGGACTCATGGCGGCTGCGGAGCGCGGGCTCGCGGTGTTTGTGATGGAGCCGCTTTTGGGTGGACGCCTGGCGGGCAAGCTGCCTCCGCGGGCCCGCGCCGTGCTCGATGGCGCCCGTGACCCGCATTTGCGCACTCCTGCCGCCTGGGGACTTTCGTGGGTGTGGAACCATCCTCAGGTCACGATGCTGCTTTCGGGCATGACCGATACCGCACAGGTGGACGAGAACGCGGCATTGGCGGATCGCGCACTGCCGAATTCGATGACGACAGAGCAGCTCGATACCATCGCACGTGTGCTGGCGGAGTTTGAAAAATCGAATCGCGTGCCCTGCACGGGATGCGGCTACTGCATGCCATGTCCCAAGGGTATTAACATTCCCGGCTGCTTTGCCGCTTACAACGCGAGCTATGCGCACAGCTGGTTTACGGGGCTGTCGCAATACTTTACGGCGAGCGCGGTGCGCACGAGCGAGCCCAAGCTCGTGAGCAATTGCGTCAAGTGCGGCAAATGTGCGCGTCACTGCCCGCAACACATCGATATCCCCGAGCGTCTCGACGACGCGCGCCGACGTTTCCAGCCTGGCCCCGTAACGGCCGCGCTTAGAGTCTTCAGCAAAACTCGCTCCTCATGACCCTTTTATATCTTGTGATGGAATAGTTCCTGTTTGCGGCAGAATAGGGCGATAGCAGGAACTATTTCGTCGCAACTGAAGGGAGCTGTCGTGGGCCATCGGGATTCATGTGATGATTTGCGTGAGGTTCGTTGGGGCGTTTTGGGCGCTGGGCACATTTCGCATCGATTTGCATCGTCGCTCAAGAAGGTCGACAGGGCACGGCTTGTGGCTGCCGCCGGTCGCACTCCTTCGCATGTTGAGGAGTTTTGCAGGGCGTTTTCGATCGATGCTGCGCACAGTTATGTCACGGCTGACGATGGCGGCGATGCGGCTTATGATGCGCTGATTGCCGACCCCGATGTCGACGCAATCTACTTGGCTCTTCCGCATGGTATGCATACGCGTTGGGCCTGTCGCGCGCTGCGCGCCGGAAAGGCCGTGCTGTGCGAAAAGCCGGCCGTTTTGAGTGAGGAAGAGGCTCTCTCGATTGCCTCCGCCTCTCGCGAGTGCGGCGTGCTGTTTATGGAGGCGATGAAGAATCGGTTTTGCCCGATGCGCACTCGCGTGGAGGACTTGCTTGCGTCGGGCGAGCTCGGCTGTATCGTCTCGATCGAAAGCGTGCAAAAACTCGATTATGGTGAGTCCCCTTCGAGTTATCTGCTCGATCCGTTGCAGGGCGGCTGTCTATATGACATGGGCTGCTATGCGGTCGGGTGGTTTGAGGATTTGCTTGCGGGTGCGTGCGATGTTTCGTCTCGTGAAGTTCGCTGGCGTGACGTATCGGGCGGCCGCGTGGATTGGGCCGATGAGATTCATATGAGTGTCGGCGGTATACCCATTCATATGGTGTGCGACGGCAAAGCAGCATATGAAAGCCGCTTAACGATTGCCTGCGAACGGGGTTCGTTGGAAATCGAGCGCCTCCATCGCCCCGAGCTCGCCCATGTGAAGTACTCCGACGGTCGAGTGCTCGAAATCGACGCCCCATTTGAGGTCGATGATTTTTACGGCGAAGCTTCGCATGCGACTCAGCTCATCCGGGCGGGGAAACTCGAGAGTCCCGTCATGCCCCTTGCCGCCACACAGCGCTGCGCGCAGATCATCGATGCGATTCGCTTGACGCTCTAGGCTGCGGTGCTGCTGCTCAAGGGGGCTCGGCGGACCGTGCCCCTGATGCCCCTTTTATATCTTGCGGTGGAATACGGTCTGTTTGCGCCAAAATAAGGCACCAATAGACCGTATTTCACCGCAACTGATGAGGGGGAGCTGGAGATGCTAACGATCGGGTGTCATCTTTCGACGACGAAGGGCTATCGGGCAATGGGGGAGACGGCGTTGTCCATTGGTGCCAATACCTTTGCGTTCTTTACGCGCAACCCGCGCGGTGGCAAGGCAAAAGACCTTGACATGGATGACGTGGCGGCTCTGCGCGAGCTTATGGCGCAAAACGACTTTGGACCGCTGGTGGCGCATGCCCCGTATACCTATAACCCCTGCTCCGCTAAGGAGCGAGCGCGCGAGTTTGCCTTGGAGGCTATGGCGGAAGATTTGCAGCGTCTGGAAGCACTGCCCGGCAACTACTACAACTTCCATCCCGGTGCGCATGTGGGACAGGGGGCAGACGCCGGCATTCAGATGATTGTCGACACGCTGTGCCAGGTGATGTTTGAGGGACAGCAGACGACGGTATTGCTCGAGACCATGGCGGGTAAGGGCACCGAGGTGGGCCGTAGCTTTGAAGAGCTGGCGTGCATTATCGAGGGCGTTGCCGCCAAGTGTCCAGAGCTGTCCGATAAGCTGGGCGTTTGTTTGGACACCTGCCATGTGAGCGATGCCGGCTACGACATCATCCATGATCTGGACGGCGTACTCGACGAGTTCGACCGCGTGGTGGGTATCGAGCGCTTGCGCGCCGTGCATATCAATGACTCCAAGAACCCCTGCGGCGCCCATAAGGATCGCCACGAGTGCATTGGCAAGGGCTACCTGGGTAGTGAAGAGTTTGGTGGCGGTATGCAGGTTATGCAGAATATTGTATCGAACAGCCGCTTGCGTGCACTTCCATTTATTTTGGAGACGCCGAACGAACTTGCAGGTTATGCAGCTGAAATCAAACTGTTAAGGTCATTGCAGCAGTAATGACTGTTGCTAAGTGGAGTATTCCATTCACGTTATGGGTTTGTTTCAATCAGTTTTCTCATTGCAGATTCGTAATTCCGGGTGCATAATAGCCAACAGTTTTTGCAGACCTCTGAATCAAACGGGGTCACTGGAAGGAGACTGATTATGAAGCTCAAGAAGCTTGGCGCGTTTGCAGCCACGGGCGCCATGGCGCTCGCTCTTGCACTGACGGGCTGTGGTTCGTCCAACGCCACCTCTGGTTCCGATGCCGGTTCCAGCAGCTCTGACAACGCGAAGGTCGAGAAGGTCGACGGCTCCAAGGAGTATGCACTCGTCAAGGACGGTACGCTCACCGTCGGCACCTCTGCCGAGTACGCTCCGTTTGAGTACAAGGATGACAACGGCGATTATCAGGGCTTTGACCTTGAGCTCATCAAGGCTATCGGCGACAAGCTGGGCCTGGATGTCGAGTATGTCAACAATGACTTTGACACGCTGGTTCCGGGCGTCGCTTCGGGCGCCAAGTATGACGTTTCCATCGCGGCTATCACCGACACGCCCGAGCGTGAGAAGGAAGTCACTTTCTCTGATTCCTACTACATGGACGATCAGGCTATCGTGACCAAGGTCGATAACACCGACATCACGGCCGACAACTACAGCGAGAAGCTCAACAACGCCGATGCTACCATCATCGTCCAGTCTGGCTCGACCGCCGAGGCCTTTGCCCAGGAGAACTTCCCCAAGGCTAAGATTGTTCCCTACAAGGACGCCACCGAGTGCTTCAGCGCCCTGCAGTCCGATAAGGGTGACGCCGTGGTGACCAACCGCTCCGTCGCCAGCCAGCTGACCGCCGAGCAGTTCAACACCTGCCAGACCATCAAGCAGATCAGCACCGGCGAGGAGTACGCCATCGCCATCAACCAGGGCAACACTAAGCTCAAGGACGACATCAACCAAGCCATCAAGGACCTGACCGATGACGGTACCGTTGACGCCCTTATGGCTAAGTACAACATCAAGTAAAATAGCTACTTGATTGCACGCGGGCCCTTTCCGTTTTGGCGGAGAGGGCCTTTGCGTTTCTTGAATGGGCGTCATCCCGCCCCGTTATGTCGGCAACTTAAACGTTAGGAGCCACCTTGTCTCGATTGAACCAAGGAGCTATGGGCCAGAGCTATCCACTGCCCTCGATGCTCCAAAAGCTGGCCTGTGCCCTGGCTGTGGCGCTCGCCCTGGTATGCGCGGGGGCCTGCGTGCCCTCGACTGCTCAGGCACTTGAGACCGCAAAGATCACCGCCCGACCCAATACCGGTTCGGGTAGCGACGTGGTCGGTGGCACCGAGACTCGTATCACCTGGGAGGTCCAGGCCGATGCCGATGAGGAACTGAGCGGTCTTTCGCTGACGTTTGTCGATGGCACGACCTTTGGTGCGGACGACACGCGTCTGACGATGCTCTCGGGCGATGACCTTATGGACCGTACGCCCATGAAGCCTACGTGCAAGGTCGACGGCCAGACGCTCAAGATCGATTTTGGCGAGACGGCGCCCGCCGGCGGTTATTTCCGTGTCGAGGTCTACGGCGTGACCTTCCCCGTCGAGGGCGGCGACGAGGCCTTTAGCGGCACCTACACTTTGGCCGATGGTTCGACCAAGAAGATCTCCAAGATTCCGTCGGTGGAGATCAAGGGCGTGACGGCATTCGATAACTTCCTGGCCGACCTTAAGGAGCAGCCGTGGGTCGAGGCATGGAATTCCAACATGTTCCTGCGCCTGTTCCTGAACCCGGTCATTTTAGTCCAGAGCCTGCCGATCGTTTTCAAAGGCTTCCTCATGTCGCTTTCGATCGTGCTCGTGGCGTTTCCGCTGGCAATTCCCTTCGGTTTCGCCCTGTCGCTCATGCGCATCTCCAAGTCGCGCATCCTGCGTTGCCTTGCCGGCATCTATGTGAATGTCATCCGTGGTACGCCGGCGTTCCTGCAGATCTACATCGCGTTCTTTGGCCTGCCGCTGGCCGGCGTCAAGGTTGACGACTATGTGTTGGGCGTCATCGTCATGGCCATGAACTCGTCCGCCTACCTGTGCGAGATCTTCCGCGCCGGTATTCAGTCGATCCCCAAGGGCCAAAACGAGGCGGCTCGCTCGCTGGGCATGAACGCGTTCCAGACACTGCTCTACGTTATGATTCCGCAGACGTTCCGTAATGTCCTGCCTACACTGACCAGTGAATTTATCCTGCTTTACAAGGATACGTCGCTGCTCGCGGCCGTGGGCGTGGTCGAGATCGTCATGAACGCCCGCACCATCGTGGCCACGACGGGCTCCATCACGCCGTATGTGGTTGCCGCCCTGTTCTACCTGGTCATCACCCTGCCGCTCGCTCGCTTGGTGAGCGGTCTTGAGGCAAGGCTTTTGGGCACGGCCGAGACCAAGAAGAAGCGTCCCGCCAAGAGCGCCGGACAGGTTGTCGCGACGCCCGCCGATCACATCGCCGGTCTGTAAGGAGGTCCTATCATGAGCGAAACCAATAACTCGAACGAGGTTGTCGTCAGTATCAAGAACCTCCAGAAAGCCTTTGGCGATAACGTCGTTCTGCGAGATATCGATCTGGATGTGCATAAGGGCGAGGTCGTCGTAGTTCTGGGTCCCTCGGGCTCGGGTAAGTCGACGATGCTTCGCTGCATCAACCGTCTTGAGCATCCCACGAGTGGCTCGATTGTCGTTGAGGGTGTGGACGTGTGCGCCAAGGGCGTCGACCTTAACAAAGTGCGCACGCATCTGGGTATGGTGTTCCAGCAGTTCAATTTGTTCCCGCACCTGTCAGTCAAAAAGAACGTCATGCTTGCGCAGCAGAAGGTGCTCAAGCGCAGCAAGGAAGAGGCCGAGAAGATTGCCGTCGAGGAGCTGACCAAGGTCGGTCTTGCCGAGCGTATCGACTTTATGCCGAGCCAGCTCTCGGGCGGCCAGCAGCAGCGCGTTGCCATTGCCCGCGCCCTGTCGATGAACCCGCACGTCATGCTCTTTGACGAGGCCACCTCGGCGCTCGACCCCGAGCTCGTGCGCGACGTCCTGGGCGTCATGCGCGACTTGGCGCGCGACGGCATGACCATGATCGTCGTGACGCACGAGATGGGCTTTGCCCGCGATGTCGCCGACCGCGTCGTCTTCATGGACGGCGGCGTCATTGTGGAAGAGGGTACGCCGAGCGAGGTCTTCGACCACCCCAAGAGCGAGCGCACCAAGGCGTTCTTGGGCAATATTTCGTAGCCGGTTGATGTAACTGCCGTTACAAAAGAGCGGGGGGCTGGACTTGAATCCAGCCCCCGCTCTTTTGTAGGGATGGGGATGCGCTGTGATACAGGCTCTTTTGGAGGCCTGGTTTCGTTACGCGAGCTCGGCTCCGAGGGCCTTGCAGGCCGCCTCGCCCTCATCGTCGGGCGCATCGTAGCAAATGACGGAGTCCACGACGTTGACGCCGGCCTCGTCGGCGTCGGCCTTCCAGTTGTCCATCCACTCGCCCTCGGCCCACGAATAGGAGCCAAAGAGGACGACCTTCTTGTCGCCGAGGGTCTCCTTGACCTCGTCCCACATCGGCTGGAACTCGTCGTACTCGAGCTCCTCGGACCCCATGGCGGGGCAGCCGAAGGCGAAGGCGTCATAGTTGGTGACCTTGTCGGCAGAGAAGTCGGCGCAGGAGATGACCTCAGCCTCGGCTCCGGCTGACGTCGCGCCTTCGGAGACGAGGTTTGCCATGGCCTCGGTGTTGCCCGTGCCGCTCCAGTAAACGACGGCGATCTTGCTCATGTTTTGTCCTTTCGGTCGTGCGGCGCTTGCCGCGGCTTGTACGTTCTATCGGGTTGCCTGGGCAAGTTGCGCCAGGCTGCAGCCCTGCTGATAGATAAAAGTGAAGTATTGGGTGCAGGCACGGTAGGCATCAAACGTCGCAAGCGCCTGCTCGACATTTGCGTAGACCTTCCAGGCCCCAAAGACCTTGTAGTTCTCGCCGCGCTGGACGATAAACTCGTGCACGTCGTCGTAGGGATATCCCAGGAAGTAGCCTATTTCGTGCGGAAACTCGCAGGTGCAGTCTTTGCTGCAGCCAGCATGCTGGGGTAGTGCGCATCGAGTCTGGCTGCAGGCGCATTCCGCGACGTTATTGCTCGCGAGCGTGATGCGTGATGCCAAATGCACAAGGCATGTCGAAAGGTCTCTCGTGTCGTAGCCTTCCGAGGCGAGCGCTGTTTGGGCGCGAGGGTCTGCGAAATAGGTGGCGAGGCTTTTGGCTTGGTACACGTACACGAGTGCTCCGCAGGGCCGCCAGACCAAAACACTCAGGTGGATGCCGAGCGGGTCAAGCTCGCGATTGCACTGGGCGATAACGTTGAGCAGGCGTGCTCGGCGTTCTGCAATGGTTTCGGTTGTGGTCGAGCCGTCCCCGTGGGCGTAGGTGCCTGGATAGGTAAAGAGCGATGCCGGCTTGATGCCCGCGAGCGTGGGAGAGCAGTTGCGCACGACTGCCGCCTGAAACGTTGGGATGTCTATGGTTCGAGTCACGGCGCTCCTTACGGATCTAAACTGTTAGCCTAGGAAAACTTATACACGAAAGTAAGCCATGGTCAACAAAAAAGTTTGAAGAGGGAAACTAATTGACCGAACAGACATGATTTTGGGTTAAGATGGGGGCACCCCATGGGGGTATCTAGATAGTGCTACTTGAAAGGGGAGCGCATGAGTGACTTGCTCAACCCTGCGAATCTCATCGTGCTGGCCGTCATTGCCGTCGGCATGTTTTTTGGACTGCGTCGCATTGCCGCTTCGACACACGGGAAGAGTTGCTGCAGCGATGGTACGAGCGGCAAGAAGGCCAAAAAGGTTGTTGTGGTGGATACCGATGCGTCACACTATCCCTATAGCGATGAGCTGCTCATCGGCGGCATGAACTGTGACGGCTGCGCTCAGAACGTAGCCAATGCCCTCAATGCGCTGGATGGCGTGTGGGCAACGGTGACGTATGCGGACCACACGGCACGCGTGCGCTCTAAGCAGCCGGTTGATCGTGGTGTCCTCGAGACGGCCGTGAAAGACGCGGGCTACTACGTCATGACTCTGTAAGCGCCGCCCTGGATGCGCTTCCTTGGCTAGGCTCGTCCGCGCAGTTCGATGTCTTGGATGTCGTCGAAGTCGATGGCGATGTCTCGGAGTTTGAGGAGCTTGAAGGCGGGGAGCGCCTCGTCGAGGATGCCGGTGCGGCTGCGATAGCCGTATGTATCGTAATAGGTGACACGAATCAAGTCGCCACGTTTAAGACCCTCGAGCTTTTTAGAAAGCGCGAGGGCTTTTTCTTCCGTGAGCTCACGTTTTGGCTCGACGGTGATTTCCTGCTTGCGCACGAGTTCGTAGTATCCCGTGAGGGCGGCAAAGGGCATAAACTGCGCGGCGCGGTTGGCGCGCACGGCACCGTTGGCAGTGAGCTTGGGGTCGGCGGCGCGGCGCCTGCCCTCGGGGTCCGCCAGGCGCTCGAAGGCGGTTGGCGGGCGCACGGGCTGTTGTTTGGGTTTAGGCACGGTGTCCTCCAACTTGGTCGTTGCGTTCGCGCGCGGTGGCGCCGGCGGTAAAGCTTAATCCCTTGACGAGCGCGTTCTTGCCGTACTTGCCTTTCACGGCCAGGACGGCGCGCGCCAGGTCGCGCTCGCGCTCATCGGCCTCGATATCGCTGAACAGATCGATGGTGGCAAATTCCTCGGGCACAAGATTGCCAAATCC
>DBFVGT010000139.1:0-3747 GCA_048524725.1 Collinsella sp.
ATTACTTGCCGGCAAAGTCAATTTAACATAAACTGTTAAAAAGTAACCTGAGTTTTTTAAATTCTTCGGAGGTTATTATGAGTTCCGACAATCGCACTCCCCGGCTTCATTCCTTCCGCATCGCATGTGCGATAGCCTCTGCGACCCTTTGCGCCACCGCCATCGCACAAGTGGCGTTCTCCTTAAAGCCAGCAATCGAAGTGCTCGACAACCCTGTAATTGCAGACTCCCCCGCGTATCCAGCCCTTGCGATCTCGACATTGGTCCCTGCCGTCATCGGTATCGCTACGACCATCCTCAGCGCCGTTCTCGTGTGGACGATCAAGAGCGGAGACCCCTTCAAGAAAGGGTCTGCGACATGCTTGAAGGTGCTCGGCATTCTCTTCGTTGTTCAAGCTGCCACCAGCCTCTACGCCGGCTCACTCAAAACCTCCGTTTCGATGTTTGGCGGCGAGGGGGCCGTCGGCGCCCAAGAGATCGCTTCATCATTCGATTGGACCTCTCTGGTTCTCGGCATCGTCCTGTTCATGCTTTCCCAGCTCTTCTTGTACGCCCGAGAGCTGTACCTCGACTCCGACGAGATTGCGTAAGGAAACGCCATGCCCGTAATTGTTCGCCTCGACAAGATCATGGCCGAGCGAAAGATTTCCTCGAACGAACTTGCCGAAAGGATTGGAACCACGCCCGTGAACCTGTCCCGTATTAAAAAAGGGCATATTCGCGGCATTCGCTTCAACACACTCGAGCAGCTATGCCTCGCCCTTCGTTGCCAACCCGGAGACCTTCTCGAAGTCATGAGCGAAGAGGATGCCCGAAAGGAGTTCGGACTCGATTGGTCCGCCGAGGATTAGAGGGCGGTCGTACTCGCCCTGCACACGGGGATGCGAATCGGCGAGGTCTGCGGCCTTCGGTGGTGCGATGTGGATTTCGAGACGGGCCTGATCTCGATCAGACACTCGGTGGCGTACGCGAAGGGAATGGGTTCGTTCATCAAGGACACCAAGACCCATGACGCCAGGGGTATCCCCATCGACCCGGTCGGCCTACTCCCCTTCCTGAAGGAGACCCACGAGATCGACTGCGGAAAGCTGCGCTTGCGCGGCCTTACCGGGGCGGTCGAGATCGGGGACTGCTACATCCTGTCGGAGCCGGGCGCGACCTTCGCGACGACAAGCTATATCCGCAGGGCGTTCAAGACGTTCTCGGAGACCAACGGCCTCATGGGCACCAACGACGAGCTGATCACGTTCCACGGCCTTCGCCACACGTTCGCAACGCAGTGGATCCGCCAAGGCGGCGATATCAAGGCGCTCCAATCGATCCTCGGCCACAAGGACGCCATGGCGACGCTCAACGTCTACGCCGACATCGAGCCCATCTCCAAAATCCATAACATGCTGCGCGCCACGCCGTGCCTTTGGCGCGGGCAGCTCGGGCCGAGGGTCGATCCGGGTCTCATGTTCCAACAGAGGATCCAGGAGTCCATCGAGACGCTCCAGGCGTTCGGCTACGGCATCACCGAGCCGGACGACCGAAATATCGCCATACGCGACGTGAAGACGAACAGTTGGCTCTAGCTCACCGAGTACGCGGCAGTGCTGGGCCCATCCCAACTGAGGTCACGGTGGTCCGATAGGGGCGCCGCCCGCGGCATGCGCCGCGGAGCGGTATCCCCTACCGAAGGGCGGGGATGCCCTCCGCTTCCAGTTCGGAATCAGCCGTCGGAGGCGTTCGGCTGACTGCGGGAACGGCCTGTCCGCTCAATGTGTTCGGCTGAGATCGGAAATCAACCCAACACGAGCCGGACACGCGCCAGACGGCTCTTCCCCGTACGGCCTTCCCCCTTACGCTCATGTTGCAGGCATGTAACGCCGCAGCGAGCGCGCCTTTTTTGCGCCAGACAGGTACAATGATGAACACTGTACCGTAGCGGAGCGCCCCGCGCGCGCCGCAATCACGCGAAAGGGTTTCCCATGGCCGAGATCTCGTCCTCCCGTATCGTCATCACCGTCCTTGGCAAGAACCGCCCCGGCATCGTCGCCGGCGTCACCCGTGTCCTAGGCGAGGCCAACGTCGACATCCGCGACATCACGCAGTCCATTATCGAGGACATCTTCACCATGACCATGCTGGCCGATACCGCCGAGTCCAAGCTCGACTTCGCCGAGCTGCAGAAGGC
The DNA here is from genome assembly GCA_048524725.1 of Collinsella sp. GTDB lineage: Bacteria > Actinomycetota > Coriobacteriia > Coriobacteriales > Coriobacteriaceae > Collinsella. The sequence continues at coordinate 2,180 of DBFVGT010000139.1, forward strand.
GCTGGCCGAGGCCGGCGAGCTTTCGGGCGTCAACGTGTCCATCCAGCGCGAGGACGTCTTCAACTTTATGTACCGCCTGTAGCGAGCAAGCCGCTGGGGATAGCCTGACGCGCGCATGCCCATGCAAGTCACCCCGATGCGGCCCGGAGAGGAGCGCGCATGGCCTACGACGCCAAGAAAATCTATTACCGCTTCGATGACCACTTGAGCCGCCTGGTTCTGGATTACGAGGCGAGCCGTCAGATTTCGCCCGAAAGCGAAAACCTCTACCACGGCCTGCCGACCGACCCTTATGACGAGGACCTGTTTGTCGAGCACAATGTCAAGCGCGGCCTGCGCAATGCAGACGGTTCGGGCGTGGTCGCGGGCCTCACTCGTATCTCGGATGTGCACGGCTACAACAAGGTCGACGGAAAGGTCGTGCCCGATCAGGGCAAGCTCACGCTTCGCGGCTACAGCACCGAGGATCTGGTCAACAATGCCCAGGCCGAGAATCGCTATGGCTACGAGGAAATCGCCTATCTGCTTATCACGGGTTCGCTGCCCAACAAGGAAGAGCTCGACGGCTTTTGCGAGCGCCTGGGCGCCTTTAGACATCTGAGCGACGAGTACGTCAAAGAGTTCCCTATGACCACGGTGTCGTCGAGCATCATGAATGTGCTTCAGCGCGCCGTGTTGTTGCTCTACGCCTTCGACGCCGAACCAGACGTGATCACGCCCGAGCACGAAATCGACGTCGCCATTTCCATGCTCGCACGTCTCCCGCGCATCGCCGCCTTCGCACACATGGCCTCGGTCGCCAAGCTTCGCGGCTCCGAGGTTCACGTGCCGCACCCTACGCCCGGTCTCTCCACCGCCGAGACCATCCTACAGGTCCTGCGCGGCGGCATGGCGTTCACCCGCGATGAGGCGATGCTGCTCGACGTTATGCTCATGCTGCATGCCGAGCACGGCGGCGGCAACAACTCCACCTTCGCTTGCCGCGTGCTGTCGTCTTCGGCCACCGACCCGTATTCCGCCTACGCCGCGGCTATCGGCTCGCTCAAGGGCCCGCGCCACGGTGGTGCCAATGCCAAGGTCGTGTCTATGCACGAGGACATCCGCGCGCATGTCTCCAACTGGGAGGACGAGGACGAGGTCGCAGCCTACCTGGGCAAGATCCTCGACAAGCAGGCCTTCGACGGCACGGGCCTCATCTACGGTATGGGCCACGCCGTCTATACGCTCAGCGACCCGCGCGCCGAGGTCTGCCGCCGTTACGCGCGCACGCTTGCCGCCAAGAAGGACCTGGGCGATGAGTTCGCGCTCATCGAGCGCATCGAGCGCCTGGCACCCCAGGTCATGCGCGACCACGGCATGACCAAGCCCATCTGCGCCAACATCGACCTGTACACGGGCTTTATCTACAAGATGCTCGGCGTGCCCGAAACGCTCTTTACGCCGCTATTCGCCGTCGCCCGCATGGCCGGCTGGTCGGCACACCGCATGGAAGAGCTCTTCTGCGCGCACCGTATCATCCGCCCCGCCTATCGTCCGGTGATCGAGCCGCTGGAGTACAAGCCGCTCGC
>DBFVGT010000140.1:0-23084 GCA_048524725.1 Collinsella sp.
GTTAATGACACCATTATGCATTTGGCCACGAGCCATATGGGCTTTGGCGGCATGGGGGCGAGCGGTATGGGACAGTACCATGGACGCGAGAGCTTCGATACGTTTAGCCACAAGAAGAGCATCGTGAACAAGGCAACGTGGCTGGACGTGCCGTTCCGCTATGCCCCTTACGCAAGCTGGAAGCACAAGTTCGTGCGCATGTTTGTGCATTAGAAAAGGGTGCGGGTAATACGAACAGATGTTCCTATTACCCGCATTTTGCGTTAGACTACTGCTATGGAGCACGGATGGGCCAACTCCCTTTAGAAGGGATTTGGTATGAACGTAAGCGATGTTATTTCGTTATTGGCGTTGTTGATCGCGGCTATCGAGCTTGGCCTGTTTATCGGCCGAACGAAATAGCCGCCCCCGCATAAGCGAAGACGGCCACTTCTCACGATGTAAACGTGTACTGGAGTTGGCAAGACCCGCGGCAACGGGTGCCATCCGTGTTCCTATCTTATCTGCAAGCGTTCCGTCGCGCAAGCGTTGCGGCAAACGATTGAAAGACGCAGACAGGATGAATTTGTGTCCGCACGGGCCCGTAGGCTTCTCAACTACGTTGTGGATGCTCGCTAATCGGTAATGGAGGCGCACGTGTTTGATGACGATGACCTGTTCGATCTGACAGACGATCCGTTTGAGTGGGATATGCTACTCGATGACGATGAGTTGGAGCAGGACCGTAAGAAGCGGCAGGGCAAGAAGGCGCGGGATGACGCTTCGAAAAAGCAGGACAAGCGTCGCCGAGGTCTGTTCGGCGGGCTCTTTGGGTGACTGTCTCATCGCCGCGTCTGTATACTAAACAGGTCTTATACGCGTTGCGAAATGAGGACAGAGACGATGATGTGGTTTACCGCCGACCTGCACCTGGGCGATACGAATATCTTGCACGACATGGATCGACCGTTTGATTCGGTCGAGGAGATGAACCGCAAGGTCATCGATGCCATCAATGAGTGCGTGGCTGTGGACGACCGCCTCTATATCTTGGGAGACTTTACCTATCGTTTGCCCCTGGTGGAGGCGGTGCGCCTGCGCGAGCGCATCGAATGTCAGAACGTAACGCTCATCCGCGGTAACCATGACGACGACTGGGAAGATCCAGACGCGCCGCACATTTGGGATGAGGTGCGCGATTATCTGGAGGTCGCCCCCGGTTACGCTAAGGGCCATCGCCTGGTAATGAGCCATTACCCCATGCTCAGCTGGAATGGCAAGGCGCGCGGCGCCATCATGCTGCACGGGCACATTCACAGCAGGGGAGACCGCACCAACGCGCGCAATCGCGATCGCGAGCGCCCAGTCCTTCGCTACGACGTTGGCCTCGATGCCAACAACTACAAGCCCGTTAGCCGCGACCAGATCCTGGGCTTCTTTGGACTCTAGCTGTAAGTGCAGGTAGAATGAACGCGCCGCGCGGATGGTCTGCACGGCGCGTTTTAGTAGGAGCGATGATTCCATGAGGGCTATCCAGCGCATTAACCACAACGCTGCCATCTGCGAAGATGGCGCGGGGCGTCAGCTTATCGCGCTGGGCCGCGGTATCGGCTTTGGCGATATGCCGCATGAGGTCGACCTGGATGTCATCACGCGTACCTTTTACGGCATCGATTCAAAGTACCTGGCGTTTATCGATGAGGTCGACCCCGAGGTGCTGGAGTTTTCTGCTCAGCTGGCCGATATCGCGACCGGACAGCTTTCGTACGAATTGAGTCCTAACCTTCCCATTACATTGGCAGACCATATTCAGTTTGCCATTAAGCGCGCCCGCGAACACATGGTGGTGTCGTTGCCGCTTGAGCGCGATCTGGAGCAGCTGCATCCCATCGAATACCGCTTGGGCGAGCTGGCTGTTCGCGGCATCCAGAAGAGCTTTCATGTGCGCATGCCCCGAAGCGAGGCCGCGGGCATTGCCATGTCGATTGTCAACGCATCGGTTAAGCCGAGCGAGCGGCGCGTGCTTGCCGAGCAGCACGAGGAGCGACTGCTCGATATGACGGTCGCGATTATTCAAGAAGAGTTGGGTGTGACGGTCGATCGCTCGTCGTTCGCCTTTGCCCGCTTTGCCACTCATGTGCGCTATCTGCTCGACCGCGTGGCAAAGAAAGAGCCGATCGATACCGAGAACTCCGGTCTTTACGACGTGCTCGTGGAGCAGTATCCGGCGGCATCGCGTTGCGCTCACCGTGTCGACGATCTGATTCAAGAGACCTTTGGCGAGCCATTGGCCCAAGAGGAGCTCGTCTATCTGATCATGCATGTGAATCGCGTGGCTTCTGTCCACTCGGATAAATAGGCTCTCTGGTATTTCCTTTCCGTCATGGCGACCGTTCGCGGGTCGTTTGCTACCGTTCGTCGGTAATCTGAGCCGCAACGAACGCATCTGCCGCATATACTCGCCGTGTGTTGGGTGTTACTCACGGCGCAGCTCCGAGAGGCACTACCGATTCTGCCGAGACCATAATTGGGTCTCTGTCGGTTGTGCGCGGGGCTTTTTTCATGTCGATCCACCCGGGAATCACATGCAAATCAATCTCTTGCCAACTGGTATCGCGCGCTGCGCAGGCGCGAGCGGAATCGTGCGTCTTGGTGCCGTGAAGTCCCACGGCCTTTAGTTGGAAGAGAAGGGATTCGACATGACTGTCGATAACAAGAAGATTGCCGAGGACGTGCTCGCTGCCGTCGGCGGCGCCTCCAATGTGACGAACGCGACGCACTGCATGACCCGCTTGCGTCTGAACCTCAAAGATCAGTCCATTCCCAATGATAATGAAGTTAAGAAGATCAAGGGCGTGCTGGGCGCACAGTGGTCTGGCGGCCAGTATCAGGTCATCATTGGCCAGAACGTGCCGAAGGTCTATGACGCCGCCATTGCGCTGGGCGTCAAGGGCGAAGGCTCCATTGACGAGAACCTCGATGACAGCATCAAGGATCCACTGACGGTCAAGACTGCGGGCAAGAAGGCCCTTAACTACCTGTCCAAGACAATGTGCATGACGATCCCCATTATCATGGGCGCCGCCATGTTCCGCACACTTGCCGTACTTTGCGGCGACGGCATGCTCGGTATCTGGTCTGCAGATTCTGACATCTACAACTTCTTCTACAACTGGATTTACAACGCCGGCTATTTTTTCCTCCCTGTCTATCTGGGTTGGGCTGCCGCAAAGCAGCTCGGCTGCAGCCAGCCGCTCGGCATGATGCTCGGCGGCGTGCTCATTGCCCCCGAGTTCATGACGTTGGTCAACGCCGCTGCGGATTCTGGTGCTACGACCACGATGGTTTACGGCGTGCTCCCGGCTCAGCTGAACAACTATTCTGCGACCGTGCTCCCCATGCTGCTGTCTATGCCGGTGCTGATGGTCGTCGAGAAGTTCATGAAGAAGATCATCCCCGACATGCTCTCCACGGTGTTTGTGCCCGTGTGCACCATGGCTGTGATGACCCCCGTTTCCCTGTGCGCCCTAGCTCCGATTGGTTCCATTCTGGGCGACCTGGTCGGCAACTTTATGTTCGGCCTCGGAAACGCTGGCGGCATCGTCACGATCCTCTCCCTCGTCGCCATTGCCGCGCTTTGGGAGTTCCTGGTTATGACCGGTATGCACCAGGTTCTGATTGCCCTCGGCATTGTGCAGGTGCTCACCTCAGGGTCTGACTCCTGCGTTATGGTCGCGGGTGCTATCGCTCAGTTCGCCACGTGGGGCATGGCCTTCGGTGCCTTCCTGCGCCTTAAGGAGGTCGACGAAAAGGGCGCTATGCTTGGTTTCTCGCTCTCCGGCATTGTCGGTGGCGTGACGGAGCCCGCGCTGTATGGCTGCGGCTTTAAGTATACTCGCTGCCTGGGTGCCATGGTCGCGGGCGGCGCTATCGGCGGCCTGATCGCGGCTATCACTAATGTGACCACGTATGTTTTGGGCGCAACTAATATCCTTGGTATTACAGGTTATGTTGCAGGCGGAACTGCTAATCTCGTATGGGGCTGCGTTGCATCGGGCACTGCATTTGTTGCTGCCGCTGCCATCGCCTACTTCTTTGGCTTTACCAAGGAGCAGCTCGACGAAGACGCTGCTGCCGCCAAAGCCTAAAGCATCCGTTCGGTAGGACAATTATCTGGGGCACTTGGCTGCGCTTCAAGTGTCCCTTTCCGTAGATGGGGGTCAATATGAAGCAATTGCTCATTCGTGCCGACGATATCGGTTATTCGTATGCCGTTAACCTGGGGATTGCCCGCAGTATCAATGAGGGCCTGGTGCGCTCGGCGGGACTTATGCCCAATATGCCCGAGGCCGAGCGTGGCTGGTCGCTCGTGGCGGATGTCGGCATTGCGGTGGGTCAGCATACCAACGTGTGCCTGGGCAAGCCGTGTGCCGACCCGGCGCTCATTCCGAGCATGCTCAACGAGAACGGCGAGTTCCATAGCAGCCGTACCTTCCGCGATCATTTTAAGCGCGGCGAGGAGTTGATAGACTTCGACGAGGCCTGCATCGAGATCCGCGCGCAGCATGACCGCTTTGTCGAGATCGTGGGCCGCGAGCCCGATTACTTTGAGGCCCATGCCGTCATGAGCAAAAACCTTAACCGAGCGATCTCGGCGGTTGCTCAGGAGCTGGGCCTTAAGGAGCAAAAGGCGAGCTTCGACCCCGCGGCTGTGGTGCATTGCGGAGATACTGATCTGCGCATGGTGATGCGCTCGATGGAGCCGGGCTACGAGCCCAAAGAGGCAATCATGCAGACGGTTCGCGAGATGGTGGACGGCGAGACGGTCGTCTTTGTGTGCCATCCGGGCTATCTCGATCGTTTTATCTTGGAGAACAGCTCGCTCACGACCGACCGCACCAAGGAAGTCGATGCGCTGATTGACCCCGAGCTTCGCACTTGGCTTGAGTCTCAACCTGATCTTCGCCTGATCGACTACCGCGACCTGTAAGGACCCAAGTCACCACAAAGGGGACAGTCGCCTTTGTGGTGGTTCTGGCGCCGTTGCCATTATGGCGGCGGCGTCTTTTTTGTCCGTGCGGCGCGGTAGAGTGTAGGCGGTTGAAATTTGCGTCCATCGAGGAGCTGCCATGAACGAGATCAAGTGCCCGCATTGCGGCGAAGTTTTTAAGGTCGATGCGTCCGGTTATGCGGATATCGTCAAGCAGGTGCGCGATGCCGAGTTCTCGCGCGACCTGGATGAGCGCGTGAAGGCGGTCCAGCGCGAGGGCGAGCAGGCACTGGAGCTTGAGCGCTCGCGCTCGACGGCTGCTTTGCAAAAGGCAGAGTCTCAGCGCGACGCTCAGCTTGTCGAGCAGAAGAATGCTGCAGCTCAGCAGCTGGCGCAAGAGGTTGCCAAGCGCGACGCTGAGCTTGCCGAGCTGCGCGCCAAGCTCGAAGGCGCTGCCGCAGAGCGCGAGAGTGCAAGTCAGCGCGCGGCGGTTGAGGCCCGTTCCGATGCTCAAAAGGAGAATGCCGAGCTTCAGCGCGAGATCGACAATTTACGTGCGCAGTTGGAGCGCAAAGATGATGAAGCCAGGCTTGCCGAGGCGGCGGCACGCAATGCTGCTCAAAACGACCTGTCCGCGCGCGACGCTCAGATTGCCGAGCTGCAGGCCAGGCTCGCCGCGGCGGACAAGGCCCAGGAGATGGCGCTTGCCGCTGCCGCGGCAGAGTCGCAGCGTGAGCTCGATGCCGCTCGCAGCGAGGCCGAGCGCGCGCTTACTGACTATCGCGCGAAGGTGCAAGAGAAGTTTTCCGCCGCAAGGGCTCAGTCTGAGCAGGAGGCCGAGGGTCTGCGCGCGAAGCTGCGCGAGCAGGAGCTGATGGCAAAAATGAACCTGTCTGAGGCGGTCGCCGCGGCGGAGCGTGAGCGTGATGAGGCGCGTGCCAAACTGACGAGCGAGCTGGCAGTGCGCGATTCGCGCGAGGAACAGGCCAAGGCGGCACACGAGCTCGAGCTTGCGCAGGCCAAACGTGCGAGCGATGATCTGATTCGCTACAAGGATGAAGAGATTGAGCGCCTTAAGGACATGAAGGTTCGCCTGTCCACCAAGATGGTGGGCGAGTCGCTCGAGCAGCACTGCGAGACCGAGTTTAACCGTCTGCGCATGACGGCGTTTCCCAACGCGTACTTCGAGAAAGATAACGATGCGTCCGAGGGCACCAAGGGAGACTTCATTTTCCGTGAGTGCGACGCGAGCGGCAACGAGGTCATTTCGATTATGTTCGAGATGAAAAACGAGAACGACGAGACCGCGACCAAGCATAAAAACGAGGACTTCTTTAAGAAACTCGATCACGATCGTCGCCAGAAAGGCTGTGAGTACGCGGTGCTCTGCACGCTGCTCGAGCCCGAGAGCGAGCTTTACAACGCGGGAATCGTGGACGTGAGCTATCGCTACGAGAAGATGTATGTGATCCGCCCGCAGTTCTTCATTCCCATCATTACGCTGCTACGCAATGCCGCCATGGGTTCGCTTCGATATAAGCAGGAGCTGGCGGAGTACAAGCAGCAGAATATCGATGTCACGAACTTCGAAGCCAAGATGGAGAAGTTCAAGAACGATTTCGGCCGCAACTACGAGATCGCGAGCCGCAAGTTCCAAACGGCAATCGATGAGATCGACAAGACGATTAGCCATCTGCAGAAAACCAAGGAGGCGTTGCTGTCCTCCGAGAACAATCTGCGCCTTGCCAACAAGAAAGCCGACGATCTTACCATTCGCAAGCTCACGTGGGGCAACAAGACCATGAAAGCAGCGTTTGACGAGGCGCGCGGGGCCGCGACAGAGACGAACGATGAGCCAGCCGAGGCGGATTCGTATGAGGTCGAGGATGCCGAGTAGGGGATAGCGTATCGCGCAAAAAGCGGGGCCGCTGGCGATGTTGCCAGCGACCCCGCTTTGTTTCGTCCCATTGCGCCCGGCTAGTCCTCGAGCAGGTCCTCGATAAAGCCGACACGGTAGTTCTTGAAGATTACCTCGCCGCCGTCTTGCGTGGCGTCCAGATCGACATCGCCCATGATGCCAAAATCGTGGTCGCCATCCTCGTCGGCAAAGATCTGGTGCACGTGCCATACGTGCGCGGTCTTCTCGTCGGACTCGTCGATGGAGAACATCGCGGCGCTGCGGGCATCTCCGTCGGTGAGGATTTCCTCGTGCTGCTCGTGGTAAGCGTCGAGTGCTTTTTGCCAGCGGATCTCGCTCATGCCCCAGTCGTCGTCGAGCTCGCCTAGGTCGCGAACGTGCTCGCGGGCGGCAAGGGTCACGCGGCGGAAGAGCGCGTTGCGCACCAACAGCGTGCAGCCTCGGCGGTCCGCCACGACCTCGTCGATGCCCTGCGGCGGCGCAGCATCGAGGGCTGCCGGGTTGCCGGCGTTCTCCCACTCGTCCACCAGGCTCGAGTCCACCGAGCGCACCACAAAGCCGAGCCACGAGATAATGTCGCGCAGACGCTCGTCGCGCTTCTCGATGGGCACGGTGCGGTCGAGCGAACGGTAGGCCTCTGCCAGGTAACGCAGCAAAATGCCCTCGGAGCGGGCGATGCCGAGCTTTTGAATGTAACCCTTAAAATCGCTCGCGCTTTCCAGCATATCGCGCAGGACGCTTTTGGGAGAGAGCTGGTAGTCGTTTGCCCAGGGCACTTCCTGGCAGTACTTGTCGAAGGCGGCGTCGAGCAAGTCCTCGAGCGGTTTTTCGTAGGTGACATCCTGGATGCGCTCCAGGCGTTCCTCATATTCGACGCCGTCAGCCTTCATTTCGGCCATCGCGCGGTCGCGCGCTGCGCGCTCCTGAGCGCGCAGCACCTGCTTGGGATCCTCGAGCGTTGCCTCGACCATCGAGATCAGGTCCATGGTATAGGTCTCGCTCTCGGGATCGAGCAGCTCCAACGCGGCAAGCAAAAACGGCGAGAGCGGCTGGTCGAGCGCAAAGTCCTCGGGCAGGTCGACCGTCAGTGCGTAGTCGATGTCCGGCGCGGCGTCAGCCGGAGCGTCGGGTGCGGGCGGCACCTCGGTGCGCACGACGACGCCGGAATCGATGAGCGTGGCGAAGATCTCGTCGGCACGAACCTCGAGCTTAGCCTTTTCCTCGGGGGTCTGCAGGCTCGTCTCGATGAGGTCGTGTACGCGGGCTCGGGCATCGCCACCCTGCTCGACCACGCTAATCACCATGGAGTGCGTGATGCGCAGGCGCGGCTTGAGTGTCTCGGGCTGCGTCTCGATCAGGCGCTCGAACGTCTGCTTGTTCCAGGTGACAAAGCCCTCGGGGGCCTTCTTCTTTTTAATCTTGCGGAGCTTTTTGGGGTCGTCGCCCGCCTTGGCCATAAGCTTGGCATTCTCGATCTCGTGCTCGGGTGCCTCGGCGATGACCATGCCCTCGGTATCGAAGCCCGAGCGGCCGGCACGACCGGCAATCTGATGGAACTCGCGGGCGCGCAGACGACGCATCTTGTAGCCATCGAACTTGGTGAGCGCGGTGAGCACCACGGTGTGGATGGGCACGTTGATACCGACGCCGAGCGTATCGGTGCCGCAGATGACGGGTAGCAGGCCCTGCTGCGCCAAGCGCTCGACCAGTAGGCGATAGCGCGGCAGCATACCAGCGTGGTGCACGCCGACGCCGCAGCCGAGCAAACGCTTGAGGATCTTGCCGAATGCCGTCGAGAAGCTCGTGCCCTTGGCCGCCTCCTTGATGGCCTCGCGCTGCTCCTTGCTGGCAATGCCAAAATTGGCGAGCGACTGTGCCGTCGCAAGTGCGGCATCCTGGCTAAAGTGCACGATATAGAGTGGGGCCTCGTCGCGGCGCATGGCGAGCTCGACCGTGCCCTCGAGGGAGGTCGTCACATAGTCGTAACTCAGCGGAACAGGACGCGGGGCGTCGACGACCAGGTCGCAGGCAGCGCCGGTGTGCTCCTCGAGTGAGGCGGCGATGGCGGTGACATCGCCGAGCGTGGCGCTCATGAGCATAAACTGCGTATGGGGCAGAGTGAGCAGCGGCACCTGCCAGGCCCAGCCGCGGTCGGGGTCTGCAAAGTAGTGGAACTCGTCCATGGCGACGCAGCCAACATCGGCGTCCTCGCCCTCGCGCAGTGCGTCGTTGGCGAGGATCTCTGCCGTACAGCAGATGACGGGTGCCTTGGTGTTGATATGCGTGTCGCCGGTGATCATGCCGACGTTATCGCGGCCGAGCACCTGCACCAGGTCGAAAAACTTTTCGCTGACCAAGGCCTTGATGGGGGCCGTGTAATAGCAGCGCTTGCCCTGCGCCATGCCCATAAAGAGCATGCCCAGCGCGACGAGCGATTTGCCCGATCCGGTCGGTGTGCCCAAAATGACGTGATCGCCGGCTGCCAGGTCCATGAGGGCCTCTTCTTGGTGGTCCCACAGTTCAATGCCGCGGTCGCTCGTCCATTCAAAGAAGCGCTCGAAGGCCTGGTCGGGCGTGAGCCACGGTTCGGGCTCGCTGCTGTCCTCGGGCTCCCACCAGGTGGGGGAGAGCGCACCGAGCGAGCCGAATTCGGCTTCGGTTCCCGTGCCGCCCGAGAATGAACTGGCGGCTCCGGCACCGGAGACGGTGCTGGCGGCGATATCTGTCGTGGTCTGTGCCATGTGTTTGCTTTCTCTCGCGATTGTCCGCCAACTATTATGGCGTAGCGTCGCATCGATGCGTTCGCAGGCAAGAAAATGCAGGAAATGGGCGTTCTGCCCAGCCGTTTAGTGTAGTCGCTAGCCAAGTGAGTAGACTTTTTGCGATATTGCGAGCACATGACTTTTGCGCAAGGGTTCTACCTGCGGTTTTATGTTTCGCTATGCGGGCTGTGCCTGGCTATTGCAAAAAAGTCTACTCACTTAGGTTTGAGGGCCGTTCGCTGGCGCCAATTTGCGCTTGTTTGCCGACGCCGCGACCATCAGAAGCCCCTAGGACTCTTGCGGCAGGCGCTTCTTGCCTTTACGGGCGCGGTTTCTAAAGTTCTCGACGGCCTCTTCCATGCCCAGAGGTACATAGGTGAGCTCATCGAGGTTTTCGGGCAGGTAGCAGGCAAGGCTTTGCTCCTGCGCGCGGCCCGCCGCGAGCTGTTCATTGCTGGGCTGCGCGCCGGGTGTGGCGCAAATGCCATAGACGACGGCACCCATCTCGCGCGTGCGGCATTCGTATTCGGTCTCGGGATGCTCGGGATGGTCGCGGCGGACGTCGTCGCTTACCCAAAGCGTGTCGTAGCCGGCCGTGGCAAACTGCCCCAGGGCGTAGTCGCGCAATGGCTTACTGTCGGTTCGCAGTGTGACGGTGGCGCCGGCTGAAAAGAGCGGGCGGTAGAGCATCAGATGGTCGACATGGACGAGTCGTTTTTTGGCGTACTTGGCCTTGGGCTGCGGCGTGGGAAAGTTGATGGTTATGGCGTCGAGCTCGCCTGCGGCAAACAGCCGCGGCAGCGATGCGGTGCCTCGGGGCAGCACAAGCGCATTGGGCAGCTCCTGCTCGCAAATCTTCTGGGCGGCATAGGCAATGCAGATGGGCTCCTGGTCCATGCCGATAAAGAGAGTGTCGGGTTCGCAGCGGGCTCGCTCAACCAGATAGGTGCCTTTGCCGCAGCCCAGATCCAGGTGAAGGCGAGCGAAGGGCTTGCCACCAGCCGGCGTACATGCTTCACGCCAATGTCCGGTATAGCTCTCGGGGCTCGTCTCGATGGCATCGGCGTAGCGCTCCAGGCGCTCTTCGAGCACAAAGTTCTTAGGCGTGCGAACGTGGACGGCTCCCATGAGGCTCCTTGATCATGAGTATGGAACGCATGGCAGCACGTTCCATCAATGGGTTGAAAAGGGTGGGGCATAGCTTGCCCGAAAGTTGCGGTGCGGCTCGGCGGCAAGTCGCCGATGCCTACAGGCGCTTGAGAATCACGTAACGGTTGAGCTCGCCGCTGCGACCGTCGGCATGGAAGCGCTCAAGCTCGCGCACGGGGACCTCGCCGCTCTTGTAGAATGTGCGCACGCCGCGCACCAGGTCGGTGATCTGCTGATCGTCAAAGTGATGGCAATAGCGGTAGGCGTGGCGGTCGTTTTGCCAGCCAATGAGGTGGTCGCCGGCTTCAAACTGCGCGGAATCGTAACTTTCAAACGGCGGGGTGAGCTCGGCGCGGGCTTCGGCGCGAACGGCCTTGCGCGCCATGCGCTCGTCGTTCATAAACTCCCAAAAGCTGATGGCGATGATGCCGCCTGGGCGCGTCTGGCGCACCAGGGCGTCGAGCACGCGTACGCGGTACTCGCATGACGGCACGTGGTGCATAAAGCCAAAGCAGACCGAGATGTCGGCGAGCGGGGCGTCGAAAAGCACGTCGGGTGTCTCGGCGGGGTTGAGCTTCATGAGGGCATCGAGTACGTCGAGTTCCTGGAAGTGCAGGTTGGGAATGCGCAGGGCGTGACCGTGCGCATCGATAGCCAAATCCTGACACGAGTCAACACCATAGAACTCAAACGGGCAACTGGCATCTGCCGAGGGGTTTGCGCCGTCGACGCCCTTGGCGGCAAGTGCGCCGCCGGCGGCAAAGTTCTCGAATCGCATGTTGCCGCAGGCAAGATCGAAGACGCGGACGGGATGCTCGATCGTGGCGACGTCGAGCTGCTCGAGCGCTATGTCCATGGTGCGTACCCAGCCGGGCCACGGTGCCTGGCGCGTATCGGAGAAGGAGGCGGAGTGCTCGCGATAGAACGTATTGTTGAGCTGAATGAGCGATGAGGCGAAATCGCGGTTCACGGCGCGGAACTCCCTCCGTTGGCGGTGCGGAATAAACAGTACGACCATACTACCGTTAACGCCGCAACGGGGACAACCGAGCTGCGGGTCATTGCTTTGTTTGGACACATTTCCGCAGCTCATATATGCCCGCAACCGCCGGTTGTCAAAAATCTCACTAGAATAGGTGGCATGCTTTTGGCGGTGGCGGATAGATTTTTAACTGTGCAAGGCGCCTTAAGAACAAAAACGGTCCGGCGGCACGGCTGGCAAAAGCATAGGAGGAACCATGAATGTAGAAACTGCGCAGCGGCTCGCCGACCTTCGTCGCAGCAAGGGTTTTAGCCAAGAAGGGCTGGCGCGAAAGCTGGGGCTGTCGCGCCAGGCGGTCAGTAAATGGGAGCGCGCGGAGAGCTCGCCCGATACCGAGAACCTGATCTCGCTCGCCAAGCTCTATGGCGTGAGCCTGGACGAGCTGCTCAATCCGAGCGATGAGATCGAGGACGATATCGAGTTTGAGAACGAGGACCGCGCCCGTCAGCGCGAGGCCGAGGCAGCGGAGCGCGCCCGTACCCATGAGGCAGCGGCACGTGCTACCGAGGCGGCAACACAGGCGAGTGATGCCGCCGCCAAGGCGGCGCAAGCGGCAAGCTGGAGCGCGCAGGCCGCCAATGCCGCTACGGCGCAGGTGACGAGTGGCGGCGCAGCTGGCTCGACTCCGGTGAAAGGTCCGTTCCAGTCGTTTCCGTATTGGGCCGTGTGCTGGCTGCTGTTCTTTTTGCTGATGTTCCTGTTTGGTGGCTCCTTTGCCGCGCTGATCTTCTTTACAATCCCCATCTATCACTGGGTGGCGCGTGCGCTCGATGGCGATTGGGCACGCGGGGATATTCAGGTTGGTCCGGCGCCGGAGGCGGCTAAGGCTCAGGATGTTTCCGCTGCGGTTGATACTGACGTGGCTTCCTCGACCGCCGCTGAGCCGAGCGCCAAAGAAGGTGATGAATGATGAAGCTCTCGCATGAGTCCAAGGTCCGCCTGGGCGTCGGTATCGGAGCGTTCGTGCTCATCATCGGGCTTATCTTTGGCACTTCGCGGATATTGTTTCATTTTGATGGCCCGTGGGATCTCGGCGATATTGCATCCGGTTTGTCCGGTATGGACGATGTGGTTGACGGGGACGATTCTTTGGATGGCGGTAACTATTCCGCTCAGTCTCGGCAGCTTTCGAGCGAAACGTTTGATGCCGACTCATTCCAGTCCCTTGACCTGGATGTGACATCGGGTGAGGTTGAGATCAAGTGCGTTTCCGGCGGGCAGGTGTGTGTCATCGAGAGCGGTCGTGTTGCAAAGGGGGTAGCTACCTACGATGCTGCCACTCAGAATCTGGCCGAGGTCAAGGGTTCTACACTCACGATTAGCCAGTTCGACAGCGATGACGAGCGCGCTATCGATCGTTCGGTCACCATCGAGCTGCCGCGGGATGTTGCGGATAACCTGGTCGGCATTACGGCGAGGGTGGGGTCGGGAGAACTGACGGTCGCGGACATTGCATGTCACGACTTCGAATTGACGTTGGACTCGGGAGACGTTGAGTTTGCGGGCACCGTAACCGACACCTTGGATGCCGAGGTCGGTTCGGGCGATGTGGCGTTCGAGCTCTACCAGGCCCCCGCGAAGTCGATGGACGTAAGCGTGGGCTCGGGCGATGTGGAGATATCGGTTCCGAACTCTACGGGCTTTAAGGCGAGCCTCACCGTGGGCAGCGGTGACTTTGAGAGCGATTTCCTTCCGCTTGGCTACGATGGCGAGACCATATTGAATGCTGAATTCGACAACGGTGACAAGTCTGCAACGTATCGTTTTAAGGTCGGTTCGGGCGACATGTCGTTCGAATCGGTGTGACATGCGGTTTTCGGAGATCGGTGCATATAGGCATGCTCTTTGATGGAGGCGCCGGGGCCGTGACTGGCTCCGGCGCCTTTGCCTTTACAATGGGGGCATGGAACAGATTATTTTGAACATACTCGAGGCTCTGCGTCGCGGTGAGACCGTGGACGACAAGGCGCTCGTCAAACTGATACATGCCGAGGCGCGCCGTGAGGGTGCCGACAAACGAGATCTGGCCAAGCGCCGTCTGCTGCCGTTCTACCAGCGGGTTAAACGTGAGAAGCCGGCTCGTTGGGCTGGATGGAATGTCGATGCCGAGCTGGAGCGTCAGCTGCTGCAGGTGCTGCGCATGAAGCCGCGCCGCACGGCTTCGGGCGTGGCGACCATTACCGTCATCACCAAGCCGTGGCCCTGTTCGGGCGATTGCCTGTTTTGCCCCAACGATCTGCGCATGCCCAAAAGCTATCTGCATGCCGAGCCGGCATGCGCCCGTGCGGAGCAAAACTGCTTTGACCCGTATTTGCAGGTGAGCGCTCGCCTGACCGCACTTTCGCAGATGGGGCATGCGACCGACAAGATCGAGCTTATCGTGCTCGGTGGCACCTGGAGCGACTATCCGCAAGGGTATCAGACGTGGTTTATGTCCGAGCTTTTCCGTGCGCTCAATGACGATGCCGTCGCCGGCGTGGCGGCAAACCCCATGTTGGCGCGTCCGGGCATCAGCCGTGCCGAGGCGGGGCGCCTGCTCGATGACGCTCCCGCCGATGCCCTGCCGCCGGTGGTAACAGAGCGCCGCGAGTGCTATCGGGCTGCCGGCATTGCGACAGACGAGGCCAAGCTCGCTGCCGGCGTTGCCGACGAGCAGGAGCGTGTGGATGCTGCCGTGGGCGGCTATAACCGCGCGGTGCGTCGTCTGTACGGCCCCGGCACGCCGTGGGGCGAGGTCACCGAGTGGCAGACGGCAACGATGGAGGAGCTCGAGCGTCAGCAGCGCATCAACGAGACGGCGAAGCATCGCGTGGTGGGACTCGTTATCGAGACGCGCCCCGATACCGTAACGCCGCAGGCGCTTACGCTCATCCGCCGTCTGGGCTGCACCAAAATACAGATGGGCATCCAAAGCCTTGACCAGCATCTACTCGATATCAACGAGCGTCGCATTTCGGTGGCGCAGATTGAGCGGGCGTTTTCGCTTGCGCGCCTGTTTGGCTTTAAGATCCATGCGCATTTTATGCTCAACTTGCTGGGCGCCACACCCGAGGGGGACAAGCGCGACTACGAGCGCTTTATGACCGAGGGGGCCTTTATGCCCGACGAGGTCAAAGTCTACCCGTGTGCGCTCATCGAGGGCTCGCGCCTGGTGGGCTGCTACGAGCGCGGCGAGTGGCGCCCCTATACCGAGGAAGAACTGCTCGATGTGTTGGCCGATGACATCGTGGTGACGCCGGCATTCTGCCGCATCAGCCGCATGATTCGCGACTTTAGTTCCGATGACATCATGGTGGGCAACAAGAAGCCCAACCTGCGTCAGCTCGTCGAGAACCGCCTGGCTGCTCGGGGTGACGGTGCGACGGTGCGTGAGATTCGCTATCGCGAGATCAGCACGGCGGGTGCCGACTTGGATGAGCTATCTCTTGATGAGGAAGTAGCGTACGAGACGCCGGTGACTTACGAGCGCTTTTTGCAGTGGGTGACGCCGCGGGGCAAGATCGCGGGCTTTTTGCGGTTGTCGCTGCCCGATCGCGCTTTTGTTGCCGCACATGCGGACGAGCTGCCGACGATGCCGGACGAGGCGATGATTCGTGAGGTGCACGTTTATGGTATGGCGGCACGTGTGGGCGATCAGGGCCAGGCAGCGCAGCACCATGGATTGGGACGTTTGCTCGTGGAGCGTGCGTGCCAGATAGCTCGGGACGCTGGCTATACGTACATCAACGTGATCAGCGCGATCGGTACGCGCGAGTACTATCGCCATCTTGGATTTTATGACCATGGCCTTTATCTGCAAAAGGAGCTCTAGATGAACAAGCCGAGTGTTTCTGCCGGCGTCGTTGCCGGCGTTGCTCTGGGAGCCGCGGCGCTTGGTGCGGCCGCTGTCGCTGTTCGTGCTGCCTGTCTGCAGGTCGCGAGGACCCGCAATGGGCTGGCACGTGTGAAGCGCGTGCACGATGAGGGCGGCGACGAAGTTCGCGTATTGGTGCAAGGCGGCGTCTACCAAAGCGCGAGTTACGTTGGCGAGCGCTGGGCGGAGCCCGTCTTTGCGTACTATCGCGCGTTTGACGACGTGTTTGAGGCCGAGGATGCGATGCGCGACGCTTATGGTCACGGTATCAACCGTATGCTTATGCTAGGTGGCGGCGGGTTTGCCTATCCCAAATTTGCGCTGATGTCGCACAAGGTCCTGCGCATGGACGTCATCGAGTATGACGGAGAGATAACGCGCTTGGCGCGCCGTTGGTTCTATCTGGATGAACTGGAGCACGCGGTGGGCGATCGCCTGCGGGTGATTACCGCTGAGGCTCGCTCGTATCTGGGTGTGACGAGCGTGGGCCATCGTCGCTATGACGTGGTCGTGAGCGATTGCTTTGGCGGTGCCGAGCCCGTGCGCGAGCTGGCGACCGTTGAGGCGCTGCGCCTGGTGCGGGGCAGCCTGAACCCCGGGGGTATCTACGTGGCCAATATCGTGAGCGCAAACGAGGGGAGCGATGTGACGTTCCTTCGCGACTGCGCTGCCACGGCACTCGAGGTATTCGTCCACGCCTGGGTGGTCCCATGTGGCGATGCGAAGTTCAGCGGCGAGGAAAACTACCTGCTCATCGCCAGCGACGGCGACTACGCCTTTGCCGAAGCCGTGCCCTTCGACACCGACTTCCTCGGCACCGTCCTTCACGACAAGTAAGTCTCCCCGTCCCAAAAAGGACTGGTCTTAGGCGTGGTCGCGCCAGCCGAGAACGCGCTGCTTCATGCCCTCTATGTCGAGCACACCTTCGGCAAAGCCCTTGCGCACGAGCTCTTCGGGAACAAACTCGTCGTAGCGGTCAAAGTAAGGCACCTCGCCAGGATAGACGAGCTCGATGGGATCGAAGTCCTTCTCGGCCTCGGCGGCGAGCACCTCAAAGAACGTCTCCTCATCGGCCTTCATCTTAAACTGCATAAAGTACGGGCGTGACGGATCGAGCCCGCGAAGGCCCAGCTCCGCGGCACATTTAATCTTGAGCATGCGCTCGAGCGCCAAAAAGGCGTAGCTGCCCAGCCAGGGGAAGAGCACCCAGGTATCGCCGCCCAGGTTAATGAGCGGCTTGGTTCCCGCCCCCGAAATCTCGGCGGTATGACGAGCCTGCGCCAAGCGGGCCCGTGCGTTACCCATAAGGTACGGATATGTCGCGTGCTCGTTGAGCGCCTTGCGCATGCGCTCGAGCACATGCGTGTTAATGTCGCCGGGGCAGTCGCCAAAGTAGGCCGGCACCCGGCCCTTGACCTGCGTGGCAAAGACAGTGTGGCGCTTCCAGTCCACTTCCTCGACAATCCAGCAGTGTCCGGCGATGGCGATGCGCTCACCGGGCGGGGGCGGATTAACGATCGTGCCCAGCTCGGCCGATTCGCTCCGGACGGTAAACTCCTCGTTTTCCTGGAACACGGCGTAGAACTTAAAGTTGTTGATGATGCGCTCGCCCGCGAGACCCACGATGAGCCCGCCACCTTCGGTGACCTGGATATGGTCGATCTTAATGAGGTGACGTAGCAGCACACGGTAATCGTCTGCCGAGACACGGTGGAAATAGCTGAGCGTGAGCACGCGCTGGGCAAGTTCGGCCGGCGTGAGCTCGCCGGTGCTGGCGAGGGTCGACATAGTCTGGTGATAGAGCAGGCTGTAGGGGAGACGATCGAGCTCGGGTGGCTCGACCCACTTTTCCTCGCGATAGAGTTGTACGAGCGCGATACCCTGCAGGAGCTTCCAGGGAATGGTTTCGGGCATCATCGTGCGCGGCTCGGGCTCTTCCTCGCGCATGACAAACCACATCTCGGGCGGAAGATCGCGACGGCCTGTGCGCCCCATGCGCTGCAAAAAGGAGCTGACGGTAAACGGCGCGTCAATCTGGAAGGCGCGCTCCAGGCGGCCGATATCGATACCGAGCTCCAACGTAGAGGTGGTGACGGTTGTCTGCGTCTGCTCCTCGTCGCGCATGAGCTCCTCGGCCGTCTCGCGTAGCGATGCCGAAAGATTGCCGTGATGGATGAGAAAACGGTCGGGCTCGTGCCGGCTCTCGCAGTAGCTGCGCAGCATGGAGCACACGGCCTCTGCCTCCTCGCGCGAGTTGGCAAAGACCAGGCATTTGCGGCCGCGCGTATGCTCAAAGATATAGCCCATGCCGGGGTCGGCGTTGTCGGGCGCCGTGTCGGTGGGGTTGAGAAGCGCCTGCTCGGTCGCTCGTGGGATGTCGACTTCGCCCTCGGGGGCCGAGGAAGTGCGACGGTCTTTGGGAGCGGCCTTGCCCCGCGCCTGCTCACGACGTTGACGGTGTTCTTCCTGTGTAAGCTGTCCGCTGTGGCACATGTCTTGTCCGGATGCGGGCAGCGCCGCGGGCGCCGCCGTCTCAATACGCTCGCAAGCAAGCACCTCGGCTTCTTGTGGACCTGTGCCTACGAATCCTCGTTGCTGAGCCTGGGGGCCCGAGTTGTAGAAGTGCTCCATGGAGATGCGCCACACGCGGCGCGGTTCCTCAAAGCGGGGGATAACGCAGTCGCGCCCCGTTCCCTGCGAGAGAAAGGCGCCCGTGCGCTCGGGGTCGCCGATGGTGGCCGAAAGGCCAATGCGGCGGGGCTGCACGCCTGCCATGCGTGAGAGGCGCTCGATAAGACAGAGCGTCTGCCCGCCGCGGTCGCCGCGCATGAGCGAATGGACTTCGTCGATAACCACATAGCGCAGGTCGCAAAACATACGAGGGATCGCCATGTGCTTATGGATCAGGAGCGCCTCGAGCGACTCGGGCGTAATCTGTAGGATGCCGCTCGGTTTTTTGATGAGTTTGGCCTTGTGTGATTGCGAGACATCGCCATGCCAGTGCCAGACGGGGATATCGGCTTCTTCGCACAGGTCGTTGAGGCGGACGAATTGGTCGTTGATGAGCGCCTTGAGGGGGCCAATGTAGAGGGCGCCCACGCTTGCGGGCGGGTTCTCCCAAAACTCGGTCAGGATGGGAAAGAAGGCTGCCTCGGTTTTGCCGGAAGCCGTGGATGCCGTCAGGAGCACATTGTCCTGTGTGTTGAAGATGGAATCTGCCGCCGCAACCTGGATAGAGCGCAAGCTCTCCCAATCGTGGGAGTAGATGAAGTCTTGGATAAACGGGGCGTAGCGGTCAAAGGCGTTCACGGGGCCTCCTTTCAACAACGAATCTCTCAACGCGGCTGGCAACGGCTTGCTGCATTACTGCTTCAACGTTTGCCCAGATAAAACCTGCCAAAATAAACCTGTCCCTTTTTGGTAGGTTAGATGGTGAACTCGGCGAAGTTGCGGTCGCCGCCTGCGGTGCCGGTGTCGCCTGTTGCGGCTGCCGGCGCCAGCGCGTCGCCGCCGACGCTTTGCAGCAGCTCGGCCACATTTGCATCGGGGTTCTGACACAGGATATCGAGCAGCTCGATAAAGTCACGGATAACCTCACGCGGCGTCAAGTGCGTATCGGTTCCCACGCGGCCGAACTCAATCTTGAGAAAGTCCACCAAGTCGTTTTCGGCAAGCGTGGGCGTCCAGCCAAAGTAGCCGGCATGGATCTGCATGAGTTTTTCGATGAGCACCAGTAGCTCCTCGTAGGTGAGTGGCTGCAGGCGGATGATGGGCGCGAGCATGTCCTTAAGGTCTTCGCGCGCAAAGCGGCCCTGAGCGAGTCGGCTGCGCAGGGCCTCGTAGGAGAACACGCCGCGGCGGCGGTCTTCGATGGAGGTTGGCGTGCCGCCCATGATCATGCCCAGGTACTGCGCCTTGCCCTGGAGCGTGTCGTTGTACATAGTCAGGATCTTCTCGTAGTTGTATTGGCGCGTGATGGCGTTGGGAATCTTATACAGATTCACGAGCTCGTCGATGAGCACCAGCATGCCCTTGTAGCCACTGCAAACCAAAAAGCGCGCAATGAGCTTAACGTAGTCGTACCAGTCGTCATCGCTGATGATGGTCGAGGAGCCCAGCTCGGCGCGTGCCTCGCTCTTGGTGCGGTATTCGCCGCGAATCCATTTGGTCACGCGGCTCATGGTCTCTTCGTCGCCCCCGGATGCGGCCATGCGATAGAGGCGGAGCATGCGGGTGAAGTCGAAGCCGTGGACCATCTCCTCGAGCGGGGCCAGTTGGGCATTGACGACCGACTCGTCGACGTCGGCACACGAGGCGACCCAGCGATCCAGAATAAGGTTGAGCGCACCGCCCTCGGGGCGCGTCTTGGTCGATATATTGCGGATGAGCTCGCGGTAGGTGGCAAGGCCCTGTCCCTGACCGCCCTGCAGGCGGCGCTCGGGCGACAGGTCGGCATCAGCGACGACGAACCCCTCGCCCATGGCGTGCGTGCGGATAGTCTGGAGCAAAAAGCTCTTGCCGGCGCCGTAACGACCGACCAGAAAGCGGAAGCTCGCGCCACCGTCGGCGATGAGACTCAGATCGGTGAGCAGGGCGCGGATCTCGACCTCGCGCCCTACGGTGATGTAAGGAAGGCCGATGCGCGGGACCACGCCGCCCTTGAGCGAGTTGAGAATGACGGCAGCGACGCGCTTGGGCACGCGAGGTGCTGCGGATGCGGTATCACTCATGGTCTAGGTATCCTCTCACGTCTGCTTCGTAGTCCTCGATAATCTGCGGCCCTGCTGCGCTAAATTCAATTACGGTGTCGCCCACCAGGTCAAAGAGCGCCTCGTTGATGGTATCGACGAGCATGTCCTCGCTCTGCTCCGATTGCACTACCGCCGATTCCGCCTGTACTGCGTTGTGCTCGAGCAGAGCGCGGAGATAGGCGTTTGCGGCGGGCGCGAGTTCGTTTGTGGCGTCAGCGGGCGTAGCAGCTGCGAACGCGGGCGTCGGCGCGAGAAGCGGTGCCACGACACCAAACTGTTCGGTGGATATGGTTGGCTCGTCGGACTCGTCCTGCCCTGCGGCCGCCGCGACCGCCTCGACCATCGCGTCGGCTACGGGCTCGGCTTCCGGTTGCCCTGAGTCCGCTGCCTCGGCTTCTGCGGACGCGCCGTCCTCGCGTTCCTCGTCGATCAAAAGCGCTTCGCGCGTTTGTGCGGCAGCACTCCGAATGTGCCCCAGCTGGCTCAAATCGATATCGATCTTGACGGGCTGGTGTGCGGCGTCCCACGAAAGCCATGCCACAATCTCGTCATCGATAATCTTGGCCAGATATTTGGGGACCTTTTCTTCCTTCAGGGGATGGGCGGGGTCCAGGGCCAGGCGCAGGCGTTGGTCGCAGGCGCGCATCATCTCGCCAAGTTTGCTGCTCTTTTGTCTGCTGCCGTGAATCCGCATGCATTCCCAAAAACCGTTTTGGCAACGGTAGATATGGATGGGGTCCAGACGGTATTCGCAGTCCTCGTGGCGCTCGGGCGCAAAGAATACGGCCGAGGCAAACATGGTGTAGGGCATTGCCGTCTCCTCCCCAAATAAACTTGCCACGATGCCGGTCTTTCGGTGCGTGTCATAGTAGCGCGCCATGCGGACATACACGGCGCACGCCACGTGGCGCAGATCGCGGTGGTGGCTGCGGTCGAGCCGCGAGCTACTTAGGTTGTACGTGGAGAGGGCGTTGATGGCGGCCATGAGTCGCTCCTCGCGCACCTCATCGGGCGGAAGGGGGAGCGTGGGCTCGGAGGTTTTGCGACGCTTAGGGGTCTGGCCGGACGGTGCCGGTACAAGGTCTCGTGCCGCGCGCCGCAGTTCGATAAGGGCGTTATCGAACATGACGGTTTTAGAGTCGCGAAGCAGCTTGGGGTCGAGCCCGTGGAACACGGCGTAATCTTGCAGCCACACGCGCGCAAACCGGTCGATGCCGGGCTCGAAGGCGCGATAGACATCCCAAAAAGCCTTGATCTTGTTAAAACCATCGAGTGGATTATCTACGCCAATGCCGCAGATCAGCTCATAGAGATACAGAAAGGCAAAGGACGTAGACGTTTCCTCGACGGTTCCGCGGCGCACTTGGGCACGCCAGGTAAAGTAGCCGCGCAGTTGCCGGTCGCTCATGGCGTTGTAGGTGGGAAAGTACGACTTAAAGGTGCCGTTGTAGGGGCAGTCGTCCTCAAAGTCGGCCATCAGCAGGCCCTGGCGGTAAAAAAGCTCGGCTTCCGAAAGCCAGCGGCCCGCACCGCCCTTGGGGTCATCCTGCCAGCGCGATATCTCGCGCATTTTACGGTACTGGTCGGGGAGGAAATTCTGCATCTGTCGGCCGGTTTTGAGAATCGGCTCGTCTGCGTAGGTTTCGTTTGAGAAGCGGGCGGACTGATGGGTCCGGGCCTCGGCCATAATGCGCTCGATGAGCATCTTGATGTCCTGGTCGGCCACCGCTCCTCCTCTCGAACGCAGCTACGGTGACCTCATATCATAGCACAGCATCAAACAGATGTTCGAGATACCGCTGCGTTGATAGATTTAGAACAGGAGGGCGTATATGACGGCGATGACGACGGAGGGAAGCATATTGGCCGTGCGGAAGGTCTGAGGACGGATGAGGTTGACGCCGACGCAGAAGATGAGCATGGAGCCTACGAGCGAAAGGCTGTTGAGGGCTGCTGTGGTCATGATGGGGGAGAGCGCGCCGGCAAACAACGTGATCGTCCCCTGGAACACGGCGACGGGCAGGGCGGAGAAGATGCAGCCGCGGCCAAGCGAGGCCGTCATGGTGCAGACGATGATGCAGTCCAGTGCGCCCTTGAGGGCAAGCGTTGACCAGTCGCCGAGCAGGCCGTCCTGGATCGATCCCACAATGGCCATGGCGCCGATGCACACGGTGAGTGAAGTCGAGACAAAAGCGTTGGTGAACTCGTTATCGCCCTCACTGCCAGTCTTGCGCTTGAGCCATTCGCCAAGGTTCTCGATGGAGGCCTCCAAGTTGATGGCCTCGCCGATGAGCGAACCGAGCGCAAATGAGACGATGAGCATGGTGGTACCGGTGGTCGCTAGCGCCTTTCCATCGATGATGAGCATCTTTTGCATGGTGCCGCCCAGGCCGATAAACAGGACGCACAGCCCCGATGCTTTCATGAGCGTGTCTTGGATGCGCGGTGTAATGAAGCGGCCGCCCGCTAATCCCAAAAGACCGCCCGCAACTAAAAGCGCAACGTTGATGATTGTTCCCAAGCCCGGCATGAGCCCTCCTGTATTGATGCCAACGTGGCAATCGTAGCAGAACGAAATGCGAGGCACATCGCGACTCATCTAATACGTTATATAAGTGGTATTAGGAATGATGCGCAGCA
>DBFVGT010000141.1:0-19507 GCA_048524725.1 Collinsella sp.
CTATCGTCGGACGCATGTTAACGTACTCTACTTTTTCTATCAGCGCCTCTTCTGCTTTATAAGTCCATACGGCAGTACCGTTCACGGCTGAATTTCTACCGATTACCAGATTCTCAAAAAGTGATAAGTGTTGTGTTATGAGTACGTTAACATAGCCCGTAACGTGCGGCATCGTAGATGCTGAGTTTATGCCGCTTCAGATTGTTAACGTACTCACTACGACGGAAAACTCGTCAGTATGCGCCAAGGAAAGGACCCTCATGACCACCCCCGACGAAAAGACACTCGCCACGCTCACCAAGCTGTTTGAGGAGGAGTTTGGCCCCATCGGCGATCGCCAGGTGCTCTATGTGCACGCGCCCGGCCGCTCCGAGATCAGCGGCAACCACACCGACCACGAGGGCGGCCACGTTATCGCCGGCTCGCTCGATGTCGCCGTTGACGGCATCGCCGTGGCGACCGACACCAACAAGATTCGCGTCGCCGACGAGGGCTATCCCACGTTTGAGATTACGCTCGACACGCTAGACGTTCAGGAGTCCGAGAAGGGCACGTCCGCAAGCCTCGTGCGCGGTATGGCCCACGAGGTCGCAGCGCTTGGTGTTGAGCCCCAGGGCTTCGACTTCGCCTTCACCTGCTCCGTCCCCTCGGGTGGCGGCCTTTCCAGCTCTGCCGCCGTCGAGGCCGCGTACGGTCGTGCCATGGAGACACTCTGGGGCGCGCCCGCCATTGAACCCGTCACGCTCGCTCAGATGAGCCAGCGCACCGAGAACAACTACTACGGCAAGCCCTGCGGCCTTATGGACCAAGCCGCCGTGTGCCTGGGCGGCCTCGCCTACATGGACTTTGAGGACCAGGCTCAGCCTAAGACCCAAAAGCTCGAGCTCAACTTTGAGGATCACGGCTATGCGCTCGTACTCGTTAAGGTCGGCGCCGACCACGTGGCCGCCACCGACGATTACGCTGCCGTTCCGCGCGAAATGCAAGACGTCGCCGCCGAGTTTGGCAAGGCACGCCTGTGCGAGGTCGACGTTGCCGACTTTGACGCTAAACTCCCCGAGCTGCGCGCCAAGCTGGGCGACCGCGCCTGCCTGCGCGCCGTTCACTACTGGTACGAGAACGGCCTGGTCGACAAGCGCTGGGCAGCGCTCAACGCCGGCGATATCGATCAGTTCCTGATCCTGACGCGCGAGTCCGGCGCCAGCTCCGCCATGTACCTGCAGAATGTCGTTGCCAAGCTGGGATCTGAGCAGCCTTCCATGTATGCTCTGGCGCTGGCCGAGCACGTGCTCGACGGCCGCGGCGCCGTTCGCATTCACGGTGGCGGCTTTGGTGGCACCATCCAGGCCTTCGTGCCGCTCGACCTGGTCGACACCTTCATTGCCAAGATGAACGGCTGGCTGGGCGAGGGCTCTGCCCGTCACTACGCCATCTCTGACAAGGGGGCTTACGCGGCATGGCTGTAATGACTGACGTGCGCGAAGCCGCGCAGAACCTGATCGAGTACGCCATTCATCGATCGATGATCGGACAGGACGATCGAATCTGGGCCTACAACACCATTTTGGAGTGCATCGGTGCTACGGGCCCGGCGCTCGATATGGCCTGGGCGCTCCAGGTTGAGAAACTCTCGCTCTTGCACCCCGATACCCTGCCCGACTTTGATCTGGAGGGCACGCTCGGCGCGCTTTCCGAGGCCGCCGTTACCAACGGTGCCGCCGAGGACACGGCGTCAGGCCGCGACCGCATCGCCATGCGCATCATGGGTGCGCTCATGCCGAGGCCTTCGGTTGTAAACGAGGAGTTCAACGGACGTATGGGCGTCAACGAACCCCGCGCCGCGACCGA
Source organism: Collinsella sp. (assembly GCA_048524725.1). GTDB lineage: Bacteria > Actinomycetota > Coriobacteriia > Coriobacteriales > Coriobacteriaceae > Collinsella. The sequence goes on from DBFVGT010000141.1 coordinate 1,849, forward strand.
CTGGTTCTACGGTCTGTGCTGCGACGCCGGCTACGTGCGCCGTGCCGCCATCGCGCGCAACATCAAATGGAGCACCCCCACCAACTGGGGCGACCTCGAGATCACCATCAACCTGTCCAAGCCCGAGAAGGACCCGCGCGACATCGCTGCCGCCGGCGCCGCAAAGAACACGGGCGAGAAGTATCCCGCCTGCCAGCTGTGCATCGAAAACGAGGGCTACCCGGGACGCTCCGCCGCAGCCGACGGCGGCGCCCACCCCGCTCGCCAGAACCTACGCGTTATTCCCATTCAGCTTAATGGCGAGCGCTGGGGCTTCCAGTACAGCCCGTACGCCTACTTTAACGAGCACTGCATTGCCATGAGCTCCGAGCATCGCCCGATGCACGTCGACCGTAAGGGACTGACCTGCCTGCTCGATTTTGTGGACCTGTTCCCGCACTACTTTATTGGCTCCAACGCCGACCTGCCCATCGTGGGCGGCTCGATTCTTTCGCACGACCACTTCCAGGGCGGCGCGCACGAGTTCCCCATGATGCATGCCGCCGAGGTCTCGCAGTTTCGCGTGCCCTGCTTTGACCAGGTCAGCGGCACCGTGCTGCAGTGGCCGCTTTCGGTGCTGCGCCTGCGCTCACACGACCGCGGCGCGCTGCTCGATGCCGCCGAGAAGATTGTCCTGGCATGGCGCGAGTGGACCGATGAGTCGGCTGGCGTCATCGCGCACACAGCCGATGGCGTGGCGCACAACACCGTGACGCCCGTCATCCGCCGCGTCGACTCCCGCGGCAATGCCGGAGGCGAGATCTACGAGGCCTACTTGGCGCTTCGCTGCAACATCACGACCGACGAGCACCCGCTGGGCGTGTTCCATCCGCATGCTGAGTATCACCATATTAAGAAGGAGAACATCGGCCTGATCGAGGTCATGGGCCTGGCCATTTTGCCGCCGCGCTTGGTTCCCGAGCTCGGCGCCGTCCGCGAGCACCTGCTGGCGGCCAAGGCCGATGCCAACTACGACCTTGTCGGCGCGCTCGAGGGCGACGATCTTTGCCGTAGCCACGCCGCATGGGCCGAAGATATCTACGCCCGCCGCGCCGACGAGCTTGCGGCAGATAACGCCATCGACATCCTGCACGAGGAGGTTGGCGTGGTGTTTGGTCACGTGCTCGACAACGCCGGCGTCTTTAAGTGGGACGAGGCCGGCCGCGCCGCCCAGCAGCGCTTTATCGACTCACTGTAGCATACGAGTTCGAGCCTCATCAGCGGCCACGACATAACCGCCCACACGACAACGGCGCCCGCCGGCAACATCGCCGACGGGCGCCGTTTTCGAGTGTTCGGTGCCGCGACTCCTAGAGTTCAGTCACGACAACGTTGTTGAAGATTTCATCCCAGCGGTCCATGACCAGGTGGCCGGTCTTGGGGTCCATGGCGTTGAGCTTGCCGCAGGTATTGGCAGTCTTGAGCACCGTGACGTCGTCAGCACCAGCGGCAATGGCATGCGCAAAGCCGGCGATGGTCGAGTCGCCGGAACCCGTCGCGTTCACAGCCGCAATCGCAGGCGTCTTGGCGCGGAATGCGCGACCCTCATGGAAGCCCACCGAACCGGCAGCGCCCATCGAAACGACAACCCAGGGAATACCGGCAAAACGGCCATCGGCAGCAAGCGCCTTGCGCAGGGCATCGACATCATCGGTCGTAAAGGACGTGCCCAGCAGGCCGTTAATCTCGGTCAGGTTGGGTTTTACGAGCTCAGGCTTAGCGTCGGACTCCAGCGCAGCCTCCAGCGATGCACCCGAGGTGTCGAGCAGCACCTTGGCGCCCGCCTCCTCGGCGATCTTGACGAGCTTGGCGTAGTAGCCGGCGTCCACGCCACGCGGCAGCGAACCCGAAAGCGTCACGACATCCGCCTTGGCTGCAAGCTCGGCAAACTTGGCCGTAAAGGCATCGAGCTCGGCAGGAGCGATCTGCGGGCCGCTCTCCAGCAGCTCGGTCTGATTACCCTCGTGCAGAATATTCAGGCAAATGCGCGTCTCACCGGCGATGGGCACAAAGTCGTTCTTGACGCCGTCGGCATCCATAAGCTCGGCCATATAGGCACCCATGTGGCCGCCGAGCAAACCGGTCGCGAGCACATCGTCGCCCAACTGCAGCAGCACACGGCTCACGTTGAGGCCCTTGCCGCCAGCGGTCTTTTCGGGCGTCACACGGTTAACATCGTCGATGATCAGCTTGTCGAGCTGATAGCGCGTATCAATCGACGGGTTCATGGTAACGGTCAGAATCATATTGAACTCCTGTTCCGGGGCGGCATGACCCACCCCAAACATACGATAGCTCGTTAAAGGATCTCGATCTCAAAGCCACGGGTGACGGTCTCTCCCGGCTTGGCAACCAGGCAGCCACGCTTGTGCTCTAGAATATCGTCCTCGTCGGAGCAGGTGGACAGACCACCCCACGGTTCCACGGCCACAAAATCGCCCTCGGGCTTGCTCCACACAATGAGATATGGGAAGCCCTCAAAGCTCAGGCGGACGCCCTTGTCCTCGCCCTTTTTGGAAAGCGTGACCTGACGGCTCTCGAGCACGTCAAAGATGGTCTCCGCAAAATCGAAGAGCTCGTGCGACAGGGGCAGCGTCTTTCCCACCATGGGGTTCTTGGAGCGCTTGTCCACGTCAATCAAGCCAGTCGAAGGGACAGCGGTGCAAAGCTCTGCAGCCTCTTCTTTCTCAAAGCGCAACTCGTAGTCCGTATAGGCCTCGCCCTCATCGAGCGGGCACCTAAAGCCGGGATGCCCACCGATAAAGAACGGCATGTCCTCGGTGCCCTCGTTGGTAACCTCATAGGAGACACGCACGGCGGCGTCCTCGAGCGCATAGCGGGCGACGAGCCTAAACGGATACGGATAATCGCTCAGTAGCGCGGCGTTATCCTCCGAAGCCAGGCACATAGCCAACTCGTTCTCGCCTTGGCTCAGCAGCTTCCACTCCTGCTTGCGCGCAAAGCCGTGGCGAGCGAGCTTTACATGATGCCCGGCAAACGTCATGGCGCTGTTGTCGCGCAAGCCTCCGCAAATCGGGAAGCAAATCGGCGCCTGGCCGGACCACACGGTGGGATCACCCTGCCACAAGTACTCGCGACCTCCGGCCTCAATCGAGGTAAACGAGCCACCAGCCGTGGAAACCTTAATAGAAATCGAATCGTTGGAGAGAGCGTATTCCATTACCCATCCTTTCGAACAACTGCTTTATTTCACGCAAGCGCCCGTTTCAATCCTAACCATAGAACAAACCCGCACGCTCATCGATGCGTCCGGTATCCCGGCCATGTAACGGGGTACCATACAGACATTGATGCAATTACAGCTGAAAGGCCTTCTTATGCGAACCATCATTCTTTATGCCTCACGCCACCACGGCAATACGAAAAAGCTCGTGGACGCCATCGTCGAGGCGCACCCCGAAATCGATACCCTCGACGTGAAAACGCTCGGCAAAAACGAGTATCCCAACCTGCACGAATACCATCTGATTGGTGTCGCCACGGGCATCTATTACTCCGAGATCGACAAGGACATGGCACGCGTGCTCACTAACGTGTTGCAGCCGCAGGACAAGGTGTTTGGCCTTATGACCTACGGTGGCAAAAACAAGTGGTACGGCAAGGATATCGATGGCATCTGCCGCATGAGGCAGGCCATCTTTATGGGTGTCTACGGCTGCCCCGGCTTTGATACGTGGGGGCCGTTCAAACTCACCGGCGGTGTCCAAAAGGGGCACCCGACCGCTGAGGAAATTAAGGGTGCCGTCGACTTCTTCGACAAGATCGAAGACGAGTATGGAGACATCATCGTCGAAGAGTACGCCAAGCGCGAGAAGCGCCTAGCATACGAGAAGGAGCATCCTGCAGGAGGCCTGGTGGCCGGCGTTAAGCGTACGGCAAAGAAAATCGCTAGCAAGCTGTAACTGTAAAGGTGCTTTTGAGCGTTTAACCCGTACGGCGGGTCCGAGCAGATTCGGGCCCGCCGTCTTTTTCTTTCGTTACTCGGTAAAGGCGTTGCCGACGCTCTGGCCGCCAACATACGTCTCGACGAGGGTGAGCTCATGGTCGAACACGACAAAGTCGGCGTCGCGACCCGGCATGATGCTGCCGCACTTATCCTCGATGTGCGCGGAGCGTGCCGGCACCTCGGTTGCCATGCGAATGGCGATATCGGCGCTGGCGATGCCCCAGTCGACGATGTTCTTGACGCCCTGGGCAAGCGTGAGCACCGAACCGGCAATGCTCTTGCCATCGGCGAGCCAGCACAGGTTGTCCTTCATGATGACGTCCATGCCGCCGCTGGTGTAGCTGCCCTCGGGCATGCCGCCGCAGCCCAGGCAGTCGGTGATGAGTACCGTGTGCTGCCAGCCCTTGGCCTGCAGCAGCGCCTTGATGGCGGCAGGGTTTACGTGCTTGCCGTCACAGATGATCTCGGCGTAGGTCTCGGGCGTGGACATAGCAGCCCCCACGACACCGGGCTCACGGTGATGCAGCCCGCGCTGGCCGTTATAGGTATGCGTAAAGCAGCTGGCACCGGCGTTGATGGCGGCGATGCACTCGTCATACGTGGCATCAGAGTGACCGATGCTGGTCACGACACCCTTCGCATTGAGGGCAGCAGCATAAGCAGCGGCGCCATCGCGCTCGGCAGCCATGGCGCTCTTAACGATACGTCCGCCGGCAGCCTCCTGCCACTCGTCAAAGACCTCCTCGGAGGGGTCAATCAGGTAAGCGGGGTTCTGTGCGCCCACATGCTTCATGGTAAAGAAGGGGCCCTCCAGGTAGATGCCCTGAATGCGAGCACCGCAGAAGTCAGGGCCGCGGCCCTCGTCAGCCTGAGCGATGGCGGCGCAGGCATCCTTGATCTGCTCGACGCCATCGGTGAACGTCGTGGGCAACCAGCTGGTGGTACCGCGACGGGCGAGCTCGGTCGAGCTAATATCGATACCCTCGGGGTCGTTATCGGTAGTTGAGTGGTTGTAGAAGCCGTGGATGTGGGTGTCGACCATACCCGGTGCGATCCACGATCCCGTGTAATCCTTAATCTCGCAAGAGGGCTCGTCGGCCTGCCAGGCGCCAAAGACGCCATCCTCGACCATAAGATAGCCGCCCAGTTGCGGGCCTGCCGGCAAGAAGAACTTGTCAGCCTTAATTGCGTACGTGCTCATATGCACTCCTTGCTTCTAAAGCAGTTGACTGTGGTGATGCTTATACCCAGCTCACGTAAAACAAAAAGCGCCCGCCCGCCGTTATGAGCGGACGGGCGCCCTTACAGGGGGGACGCGATTAAGCGGTGAAGGGGTGAATCGTCACGCCCTTAACCACGCGGTTGACCGTGCCGGTGGGGCTCGGCGTATCGGGCGTGTTGCCCACGCGCACGGAGTTGAGCAGGCTGATGGCCTGGGCAAACATCACGAACGGCAGGGCAAGGTAGCCCTCGGGGAGTGCCTCATAGCCCTTAAAGGTGAAGGACTCGCCCTCGTAGACGGTAGCGCCATCCTGCTGAACGGCAACGGTGCGTTGAGCGATCTCGTCGCCACCGATCTCGTTGAGGATGTCGATATCGTACTGACGGGTGTAGGCATCGTTGTTGACGAACACGAACACGAGGGTCTTGTCGTCGACGAAGGACTTGGGTCCGTGACGATAACCCATAGAGGTGTCGTAGGAAGTAGCGACCAGACCGTGAGCGAGCTCGAGGATCTTGAGCTGGCTCTCCTGGGCAAGGCCACCGAAGGAGCCGGAACCCAAGTAGGTCACGCGGTTGAAGTCGCCAGCCAGGTAATCGGCGACCTCGGACTCGCGAGCGATGACCTCCTCGCCCATCTTGGCGATGGTCTCGACCCACTCGGCCTTCTGCTCGTCAGAGGAGGTGTCGAAAATAAGGGTAGAGAGCAGGGTCATGCAGGTGTAAGAACCGGTCATGGCGAAGCCCTTGTCGTTGGCGCGCGGAATGAGCAGCGTCAGCGCATTGGGGTCATCAGCGGACTCGACGGCGAGCTTGCCCTCGGGAGCGCAGGTGATGTTGAGGAACTTGACGTTGTGGACGAGCTCCTTGGCAACGGCGACGGCAGCAAGGCTCTCGGGGCTGTTGCCGGAGCGGGCAAAGGAAACCACGAGCGTGGGATCCTCGGCGCGCAGGAAGTCGCGCGGTGCGCTCACGATATCGGTCGTGGCGATGGGCTTAAAGTCGTAGAGATCAGTGTTGCCAGCGTGACGCAGGTACGGGGCGCAGGTATCGCCAACGTAGTCGGACGTACCGGCACCGGTGAAGACAACGGACAGACGGCCCTCGCCCATAGCGCGAGCCTCGGCCAGGAAGGCCTCGATGGCCTCCTTGTTCTCGCGATAGATGTTGAGCGTATCACGCCAAAGCTCGGGCTGCTGAGCAATCTCGGCCGTGGTGATCTGGGCGCCGAGCTCGGTGAGCTCCTCGACACTCTTCTCGAACATTTCTAATACCTCTCTCTAGAAGTAATCCTCTGACGTGCAATTATACACTTCGGTTGGTTATCTGGTAGTAACCAGTTAAATACAAAGAATCATCATATGGAAACGGTGCAGACACTAATCGCTACGCTGGTGGTAAACCTTGTATTTAAACTGATCGGCACGAGCAACCGAGAGCGTATACTCCACAACCTCGTTTGACTCGTTATACGTAGTCCTAACTAAATCGAGCACAGGCGAGCCCTCGACAATTCCCAAAAGGTGGGCGTCGGTGGGACGGGCTATGCTCGCATAGAACTCCTCTTCGGCCACGCGTATTTTTTGCTGAAAGTCTTGCTCAATCACATCGTAAAGCGGCTTACGCTCCAGCAGCGGTCGCTTTAGGGACAGAAATTGACGAACCGGTAGATAGCTGCGTTCGACCATCATGGGCATGTTGTCGGCAGAACGAAGGCGCTTGAGCTTAAAAATGCGATCACCGATACGTAATCCCATATGCTCGGCCAGATTCTTATCGGCCTCCATCTCGCAAAAATCGAGAATCGTGGTCTCGGGGTCGCGACCCATCGTGCGCATCTGCTCGGTAAAGCTGTAGGACTGCATAAGATTGGTTGCCTTTGCCGAACGGTCGGTCACAAAGGTACCGCGACCGTGCTGCCGAACCACCAGTCCTAAACGCTCCAGTTCCTGCAGAGCCAGGCGTACCGTAGTGCGCGAGAGACCATAGCGCTCCGAAAGTTCGCGCTCGGAAGGAATCATGTCACCGGCGCGATATTCATGGTCAATCTTTTCGGTCAGAATATCGACCAGCTGATCGTACAGCGGTTGCTTGCGCGCTCCGATCGCCATCCTATCCTCCCTTTTGCTCAAACTAGGCTACTACCTTGGGTGTTTAGCATTATCTGTCTGCCACACCCGAATCATCAAGAAAACAAAAGCCGCGCGCTCTTTCGAGCACGCGGCTTTTAACATACACATGGCTTAAGGGGTCGGGGTGTGAGCCGCGTAGGGACACACCCCTCAAGCTAGAGCCTTACCAGATGCTCGGCCAGAGACCAAGCGGGCCAGCGCCCAGGATGCCAAGGACGAAGAGCAGGAGAATGCCCTTGGTCGGGGTCCAGCTGTGCTTAGCGAACATGTAGTAAAGCAGCAGCGTAAGCATAAGCGGGACGAGCTTCGGGACGATGGTGTTGAGGGTGTCGGCAACAGAGAAGTTGACCGGATCCTCGGTGACGGTAGCGTAGGTCACGGACTCCATGCCGTTGCCCAGATCGGCGACGCCGCACTTGACCTCGTTGCCGTCGGCATCGACGGCGGTGAGGGCATTGCCGTCCTCATCGGTCATGGCGATGGTACCGGCCTCAGCGGTCTCGGTATCGATGCCCTCCATACCGGTGAAGTTCTCGGCCTCCTTCTCGGAGACGATCACGGTAGTAGCGGAGAGGCCACGGGTGGTGCCGTTGGGGATCTGGAGGTTGATCTGGGTGCCACCCATGGTGACGACCAGGCAACCGACGACGAAGACGCCCATGATGGAAGCGGCACGCGTAAAGGCCTGCATGTTGGCGGTCAGAGCGTCAATAGCGCTGGTGCCAAGCTTGTAGGACCAGTTCATGAGCCAGAAGCGCAGAGCGAACTGGACGACGTTGAAGATCACCAGGAAGATCAGCGGCGCAGCGGCGTTACCGTTGATAGCCATGTTGGAGGTGATGCCGGCCGTGATAGGCACGAGCGTCAGCCAGAACAGGGCGTCACCGATACCACCGAGCGGGCCCATTGCGGCGACGCGGACGGCGCGGATCGTGGGGATGTCAACCTTGTTCTGCTCGAGCGAAAGCACGATACCCATAACAAAGGTGACGAGGAACGGGTGGGTGTTGAAGAACTCCAGGTTGTGGCTCATGGAAGCCGCGAGGTCGTTCTTGTTGGTGTGGATCTTCTCCAGACCGGGGATGATGGAGTAGAGCCAGCCAGCGGCCTGCATGCGCTCGTAGTTGAACGATGCCTGCAGGAAGCAGGAGCGCCAAGCCATCTTGTTGAGGGTCTTCTGGTCGAGCTGCGGAGCAGGAGTGAGATCCTCGTAGTGCTCCGGGATCACATACTCATTAGATGCCATCTTCGAAGTCACCTCCGTCAGAAACAGCTGCACCCTTCAGCTCGGTCTGCTGCTGGAAGTCCCAGAAGGCGATGCCGAAGCCGATGAGAGCGAGGATGAGCAGAGCAGGGGTTGCCAGAGAATCGTTGGCAACGGTGATGAGCGCAAGGCCAAAGCCCATGAGGAAGAAGCCCCACATATCGCGGTTCATCATAACCTTGAGCAGGACGGCGAAGCCGACGAAGCGCATCATGCCGCCTGCAGCGGAAAGACCGGTCTGCAGCCAAGTCGGGATGGCGGAAGCGATGGTCTGACCGATGGTGGCGCCAGCGATGAAGAACAGGGTGACGACGACGGCGAAGATCAGGCCGAGCAGAGCCATGGCGAAGTAGTTCAGACGCTCGATACCCTTGGTGTCAGCGTTGTGAGCCATGTTGTCCGCGGAGGACATGAGCGGCGACATAAGCGTGAAGACCAGGGTAACGCCGAGCTGACCAAGCAGAGCGAACGGAATGGCAAGGCCGACTGCCGCGTTGGGCTCGAGGCCCGTGGCGATAGCGAGAATGGCTGCCATGATGCCGCCAATGACGGCGTTAGGCGGCTGAGCGCCTCCGATCGGCATGTTGCCGATCGTCATGAGCTGATAAGTACCACCCACGAGAAGACCGGTGTTGAGGTCGCCAAGGATAAGACCGATGACGGCGCCGGTGACGATGGGCTGATAGAGAGACTCGAGGAAGTTGAACTGGTCGATTGCCGCGACGAACGTGACGATGAAGACCAGAGCGACCTGGATGATCGAGTATTCCATCTTGCTCCTCCTTTCAAAATGTATGTACGCACTTTGGATTTCACGTACAGAATGTCAGGGTTTCATTCCTGACAACGTGGATCATGAGGATTACGAGAAGAGCTTGCTCGTGTCCTCAACAGGCGTGCTCGGAACGCGCCTGATCTCCAACTCCACCCCCAATTCCTGCAGCTCTTTAAACGCAGCGACATCCTCGTCGTTAACTGCGACGGAGGTGGCGACTTGGCGCTTTCCTTCCGACATGTGCATGTTGCCGATGTTTACCTTCTTTATAGGCACACCGCCCTTGACGAGCGTAAGCACGTCTTCCGGTGTTTCGGCCACGATGAAGATCTTCTGGCGCGGGCTCGCCTTACCAATGACGTCGATGGTCTTCTGCAGGGAGAAGAAACGCGTAGCAACGCCGGTGGGAGCGGCCATCTTCATGAGGTTCTGGCGCATGGTGTTGTTCGACACGTCGTCGTTGGCGACGAGGATGAGGTTGGAGCCCAGGGTGGAGTTCCACTGGGTGGCAACCTGACCATGAACCAGTCGGTTATCGATGCGGGTAAGAAGAATGTTGGGTTCTGCCATGTTGATCAGCTTCCTTTCGTTATTTGCTGACGACAGTTACTTGATCTCCTGAATCGCGTAACGCGAAACATCTACGACGGCACCGGATCGGACTTTAATCTGGACCTTCTCGCCTTCGATACCCTTGACGGTTCCGTAGATACCGCCAGCGAAAAGAACCTCCTGACCCGGCTTGAGCTCGGTGTGCAGCTCTTTGAAGTACTTCTGCTTCTTCTTCATGTTGATTTGCGACCAGATGGTGTAAATCAAGCCCATGATGACAAGCAGGCCCAAAAGAGCGACCGAAGAGCTCAGGACGCTGGCTCCGAAGTCGGCCATTAGATGCCGTCCTCGTCGCCGAAGATATCCTCTTCATCGGAGCCAGCAACGGATGCGACCGTCTGGGCGGTGATGCCCGTCTGGCCAACGGTCACGGCCTGCTCGCCAAGTTCGGCGAGCGTGGAGTTACCGCGGAGGAACAGAAGCTCAATAACCATGGGAAGGTTGGTGCCAGTCAGGACCTCGACGTTGTCGACATCCTGGGCAATCATCATCGACTGGTTGAACGGGGTGCCGCCAAGCAGATCGGTAAAGACGAGCACGCCATCGCACTCCTCGCGCATGGCGGTAATAGCGGCGCGGAGATCCTCACCGTAGGAAGCAGCCTGGTCGCCCTCAAAAGGAACGACGGTAAAAGCAGGCTGATCGCCGGCGACCATAGCGATAGCGCTTGCGAGGCCGGGTGCGAACTGTCCATGACCGGTAAGAATAAAGCCAACCATTCAAATTTCCCTTCCGAAGGTATGTGCAATACGAGTCCGATGATTTTCGGAAGCCAGCGAGCAATCGCCCTTAAAGCTTCTTGGAAAGCGTTCGTTGAAGACCAGTGGTTTCTAAACTGGTAGTAACCACGTGACGTGTTGTTGTCACTATATCACCCCAGAAGAGGACGCTTTCGTTGATTCATACAGTAAAACGTTTTTGCACCGCTCACGGTGATAAATCGACCGTTCACCGCTCGTTAACACTTCTACCTGCAGTTTTAAAACCGTTTCGAAATGCTTTGGCAAAAGATCGGATCTTTTTCTGTGTCTAAACAACGTAGGGCGGCTAAATATAGCGTGTAGGAAAAATGCAGGTCATTGTGAAGATTTGTGAATTGGTCTTTTTGACTTAATACCAGTTAGAACCAGTTTAGAAATTATCGGTGAACGGTAGTTTTCGACCGTTCACCGGTTATTTGCAATCGTTTACGGCCGTTTTCCCGGATGAATTGAGGATACCCGATGAAGCACTTGCACGGGCGCAAGTCCTATCCTAGTGGTTTCGGTAACAAAATGCCCGCTAGAACGTTGTCGTTCTAGCGGGCTTAATCAGGTAGATCGGTTAGCGCGCAGTAGTGCAGACAGATCTTACGCAAACAGGCCGTAAATGCTGATGTTGGCCTTGGCGTACAGGCTGTTGGCGTACTCGGTCCACTTGGAGCTGGCGCTCGAAGCCTGCGAAGAATACTGCTGGTAAGCGGTGTAATAGGCGGTCATGGCCTGCTTATAGGTAGCGCTATCGGCCGTAAAGGCATCGTCAGCGAAGGCCTTGGCATAGGTGCTATCGGCGTCCTTCCAGGTGCCCTTCTCGCTATCCCACTCGTCGCCGGCAAGGTTGATGATGTAATCGGCGTAGTCCTTGCTCGCGGTGTCCTCGTTGCCGTCAGAAGGCTCGGTCGGAGCGGTCGGCATGCTCGCGGAAGCATCGCCCACCTTCTTCTTGTAGAGCTTCTGCAGCGTCGCGGACTGGCGGACGATCTGCTTGGCCTGATCCTTGGACACGCCGTACTGTTTTGCCATGGTCTTGTAGTCGGAGGTGCCGATGGAATCCTCGGCGTACTTCTTCATCTCCTTAGAAGAGACGGTAATGCCCTCGTCCTCGGCAGCATCGAGCAGAATCTTGTTGCGCACGTAGGACAGGATGACATCGGCAGAAGGAGCGGTGTAGTTGCCATCGCTATCCTTGACGGTGTCGAGGCTGTACTGGCTCTCGATAGCCTCGCGCGCGGTGATATCGCTCTTCTTGCCGTTGTAGCTATAGCTTGCCACGGTCGAATCGAGCTGGTCCTCGGTGAGGGTCGACGAGCCGACACCCTTGCCGCCAAAGCCGCCATTGCCAATAAAGAAGCCGACCACCGCAGCAATCACGATGGCGACCACAAAGGCGGCAATCATCGTCTTCTTGTGCTTGGATGCATGGTCGTCCGCATCGGAGTCGTCCTCGTCCTGCTCCTCGGGCATGAGGTTCTCGTCGGCGGCGTCCGCGGCGATCTTTGCCTCCAGGCGAGCATCCTCCTCCTCGGCCGTCGTGCCGGCGGCAATGTGCTCGGCAGACGTGCCGGCGACCAGGTCGATCTTCTCGTCCTCGTCACCGTCGGGGCCTTCGCCGCGCTCGATGATCTGGATACCGTCGATCTCGTCCTTCTCGTCCTTCTTTTGAATCAGACCCATATCAATTACTCCTTGTTAGGAAACATAGTCCCCAATAGAATACGCCCGACGAGGCGCCGGGCGTATTCATTCTTAGGTTATACGCAAACACTTAAGTACTATTTAGGCGTTTGCAGCGTGCGTGCCTTAAGCTAGGTGCGCGATAACGGCATCGGCAAAGGCCTGCGTACCCACGGCCCCCTCGACGGAGCCAGTCTGGGCACGACGCACGTCACCGGTAACCTGTTCGCCCTCGTCGAGCGTGGCAGATACGGCGGCACGAATGCGGTTGGCGGCGTCGTTCTCGCCCAGGTGATCGAGCATCATCGCAGCAGAGAGAATCTCGGCCGTGGGGTTGGCGACATCCTGGCCAGCGATATCGGGCGCGGAGCCGTGCGTAGCCTCAAAGATTGCGCAGTCGGCACCGATGTTGGAGCCGGGTGCCATGCCCAGACCGCCCACCAGGCCGGCGCACAGGTCGCTCACGATGTCGCCGTACAGGTTGGGCAGCACCAGGACATCGAAGTCGTTGGGGTTTTGGACTAGGCCCATGCAGGTGGCGTCGACGATCTTGTCGTTGAACTCGATATCGGGATAGCTGGCGGCCACCTTGCGCGCCACGCGCAGGAACAGGCCGTCGGTCGCCTTCATGATGTTGGCCTTGTGCACGGCCGTCACCTTTTTGCGGCCGCAGCGGCGGGCGTACTCAAAGGCATACTCCACAATGCGACGGCTCTTGGCGATGGAGATCGGCTTGATCGAGATGGCGGAATCGGCGGCGAAGGTCTTTTGGCCCGAACGCTCGACGAGCTGTGAGAGCTCCTCGACCTCGGCAGCGCCCTCATCGAACTCGATGCCGGCGTAGAGGTCCTCGGTGTTCTCGCGCACGATGACCAGGTCGACGTCGCGGAAGCGCGAGCCGTCGCCCGGCTGCGACAGGCAGGGGCGCACGCAGGCGTACAGGTCGAAGTGCTTGCGCAGGGCGACGTTAACGCTACGGAAGCCCGTGCCGACCGGCGTGGTGATGGGGCCCTTGATGGCAACCTTGGTCTCGGCGACCGCATCGAGCACATGTTGGGGCAGCGGCGTGCCAAACTCGTCCATGACGCCGGCACCGGCCTCCTGGACGTTCCAGTTGATCTGGACACCGGTGGCCTCGACCACGCGGCGCATGGCCTGCGTAATCTCGGGACCGATGCCGTCACCGGGAATCAGGACTACATCGTGCGCCATAATCTGTTACTCCTCGTCTTCGGCGTCGTCAGATTTTTTAACGCTAGCACGCTTCTTCTTTTTGGAGAGATCCAGGCCAAAACGTTTAACAAGCATTTCGCAAATCTCGCTCGAACGCGCCTTGAGATAGCTGCCCTTGCCGTTCTCGGCATCGAACTTAAGGCGCAGCGCAAGCTTCTCGGCAACCTCGGCGTCGATCTCGCCCTGGCAAAACTCGTACAGGCAACCGAGCATATCGCGATACTCAAGGTCGCCGTGGTAGCACTGGATGGCCTCGTCCAGGATGGGCCAAGCCTCGCGCGAACGCTCGACACTCGTGGCGCCCCACACGCACAGCAGGCGGAAGGCGGCATAGCGCAGCGTGGAGGAGATCTCGTCGAACAGTGCGGTCTCGGCGCCCTCAAAGGCATCGCCCAACTGCTCGGGGCAGGTGGTGGCGAGCGCCGTCAGGGCATCGAGGGCCTCCCAGCGGGTCTGCGCCTCGGGGCGGTCGAGCGCCTCGATCAGCGCGGGTACGCAGGGCTCGACGCGCTGCGGATCGCGCTCGGCAAGCAGGTGCAGCACGCGGGCGGCAAACTGGCGGATGCGGCGCGTGGGGCAGCCGAGCTCCTGGACCAGGCGGTCGACGGCGTTCTCGTTCTCCTCTGCCAGCTGGAGCTGTGCCAGCTCCTCGTCGGTGAGCTGTTCGTCTTTGTTTTCTGCCATAGTTACCTCTTCTTTTTATTTCTTGGCGTGCTTGCCAGCACCCTTGCTGTCATCGGTGACCGAGATGAGCTGTCGGTCGGCCGCGCCATTGCGACGTGCACGGCGGCGTTCCTCGGCATCGCCCGCGTCGGCGGCGGCTCGATGAGCCTTGTTGACGTTAAAGACCTCGTCGTGCTTGCGCCACGGACCGACGGACTCGCCAAAGCTCATCTTAAGGCCGGCGATAAAGCCACCGAGCCAGCCGATCGGCGCAAACTGCACCAGCGGGAACAGCGAGAACACCCAGGTCAGCAGGACGACTGCCGCCGCTCCTGCAAAGTTGGCAATCCAGTAGTCGCGCTTGGTGATGACACGCTTTTCGCACGCCCACTGGCCGCACAGAAAGCCGATGTAGATCGCAAAGAGAAAGAGCACCAGCGCAAGCACCACGAACGTCCAGCTCATGGGCGCTACTCCCCGTGATGGTGGCCACAGCAGCACTCGTGGCCGTCGTCATGGCCGTGGCCGCCGCAGCACTCGTGGTCCTCGCCGTGGTGATGGCCACAACCGCACTCATGGTCCTCGCCGTGCTCGCCGCAACCGCAACCTTCCTCGTGAGCGCCATGCTCCTCGGGACGATACTGCGACCAGTCCAGACCGGCGGCGATGGCATCGGCCTCCTCCTTGTAGAGGACCGTGATGGCCTGGGTGCCCAGTTTGGCGCCACCGATGGCGTCGAGCATGTCGTAGAGCGTAAAGGCAACGTCGGCGCCGGGCAGCGCGAGCTCGCGGTCATCGGCGTAGGCGAGCGCCAGACGCAGGTCCTTAATGAAGTGCTCGACCATAAAGCCGGGCTTGTAGTCGCCGTCGAGCGCCTTGGGAGCCAGGCTCTCCATGGCGCCGGACTTGCCGGTACCGCCCAGGATCATCTGACGGGTCTTCTCCAGATCAAGGCCGCCCAGCTCGGCAAATGCCATGGCGTCTGCCATGCCGACCATGCAGGCGCCCAGCGACACCTGGTTGGCGAGCTTGGCAGCCTGGCCCTTGCCGGCGCCATCGAAGCAGCAGATAGTTGCCGCAAAGGTGGAAAGGATGTCGCGGACCGGGGCGATGTCGTTCTCGGTGGCGCCCACGATGGCCGTGAGCGTGCCGGCGATAGCACCGGACTCGCCGCCGGTGACGGGGCAGTCAAACGCCATGCGGCCGGAAACCTGGGCGGCCTCGGCAATATCGCGCGCGAGCTCGGGCGAGCTCGTGGTGAGGTCGATCAGGACCGCGCCAGGCTTTGTGCACGCGAGCAGGCCGTCGCCCGCCAGGTAGAGCTCCTCGACCTCGGAGGGATAACCCACCATGGTAAAGACGACGTCGGCGTTCGCCACGGCATCTGCCGGCGTATCAGCCCAGACGGCGCCGCGCTCGATAAGCGCCGCGGCCTTGGACTTGGTGCGGTTGTTGACCGTAACGGGATAGCCGGCGTCCAGAATGTGGCCGGCAATGGGGGCACCCATGATTCCGGTGCCGATAAATGCGACAGAGAGCTTGTTTGCCATGAAACCTTTCCTTTTGGGTTGGGTGTTATTACCAGGTTGAATACTCGGTGCCAGCGTTTGGGCTGTGAGCTGAGGGGCGATTAGGGCCGCGTTACTTGCCTACTGACCGCGCACGCGGCGGGCGATGCGGTCGGAAAGCGACGCCTTGTCGGCGCGGTTCTTGCCCCAAAACGCGCAGGCCACCATGCCGGGGCCCACGTGCGAGCCGATGGTAGGACCCACGGAGCTGCGAATGATCGTGACGTCGGCGCAGCCCTCCTCCTTGCGGATGGCGGCTTCGAGCCAGTCGCCGTCCTTTTCGGCATCGGCCGTCATAATGGCGATGGGCATGGTGCGATCGGGCACATAGTTCTCGCGGAACGACTTGAGAATGGACTTGAGCGCCTTCTTGCGACCGCGGTTGACGCCGATCAGCGACAGCGAGCCGGCCAGGTCGTAGGACAGCTCGGGTTTGACGTCGAGCTTTGCCGTGAGCTGTGCCGCCGCGGGCGGAATGCGGCCGCCGGCAGCCAGCGCGTCAAAGCTCTCGAGCGTAAAGTAACCGTGGACATAGGTCTTGGCCTCGTTTGCCCAGTCGACCAGCTGCTTGGCGGTCAGTCCCGCTGAACGCTGGTGTACGGCCTCGAGCGCCAAGAGCGCGCCGGTCGCGCAGGGCAAGGCGTTATCGACCACATAGAGCTCAAAGTCGGGATACTCGGCACGCACGGCATCTGCCGCTTGGCAAGCGGAGTTGTAGCTCGACGACAGCGCCGAGGTAAAGCACAGGTAGACCGTGGGCGTGCCCTCTTTGGCACACTCGGTAAAGAACTCGATATAGCGACCGAGCGACACAGCCGAGGTGGACACGCGGGCACCGGCGCGCATGCGATCGTAAAACTCCTTGGGTGTGATGCTCGACCAGATGTCATCCGTGCGCTCCTCGCCATCGATAATGAAGGGGAAACCCAAGATATCGACATCGAGGTTCGCGGCGACCTCGGGGCTAAAGTCGCAGCAGGTATCGACGACGATGCGGCAACGGTCCGAATGACCGGCGGATGCGGCCTTGTCCATCAAAGCGACTCCTTACGTAAAAAGGCGGCCACCCGCATGGGATGGCCGCCAACCGTCAACTCATGCAAGTTAACGTATTTTACTCGTCAAGTGTTTCGATGCGGGGCTTGATGATGCCATATCCACCATTCTTACGGTGATACACCACATTGATGAGACCGGTCGTCGCGTTCTCGAACACGTAGAAGTCGTGGCCCAGCAAATCGGTCTGCACCAGCGCCTGCTCCTCAGTCATCGGGGTGACGTCGATAACCTTCTCGCGGACGAGCAGGTCGTCCTCCTCCTCGGGCAGCAGCAGGTCGGCCAGATCCTCGACGCGCTCGACCGGCGCGACATCCGCGGCGCTGGCACCGCCCTGGCGGTTGTCCACGACCTTGGTCTTGAACTTACGCAGCTGGCGGGTGACCTTATCGGCAGAGAGGTCGATGGCGGCGTACATATCTGCACCGTGCTCGGCAACGCGAATTACCGAACCGCGGGCACGAACCGTAACCTCGACGATTGCCGGGTTGGGGTTCGAGGGGTTCTTCTCATAACGAAGTACAACGTCGACCGTCATGGGCTCGATATCGAAAACCTTGAGCGCCTCGCCGATCTTCTCATCCACATGCGCACGCAGAGCATCGGTTACCGTCGTCTTGCGTCCAGAAACCTTGATATCCATACGTGGCTCCAATCTGCCTCGGGGACTTACTGTACTGGCTATGTACCCATTGCC
>DBFVGT010000142.1:0-3550 GCA_048524725.1 Collinsella sp.
GATGCGTCAACAGGCAAAGAATGGGTAAACAAAGGGTCACGTATGGTGCAAATTTCGCACGCACCCAGACGCTTTGATATAGTGTTGAGAACTCTTTACGTTGGAGGATGTAACCGGCATGTCCGATTCGAGCGACAGTTCTAAGCCGCGACCCAAGACCGCGGCCGTTCCACACTACACGGTGGGCGAGGAGATCATGAACTCCGTCACCCATGGTGTCGGCTGCCTGCTGGGTATCGCGGGCCTGGTGCTCCTGATCGTATTCGCTGCCTTGCGCGGCGGAGGCCCGGCCCACATGGCCGCGGCGATTGTCTATGGTGTCAGCATTATCCTCGAATACCTAGCCTCTACGCTCTACCACGCGATTCAGCCCGCGCGCGCCAAGCGCGTGTTTCGCATCATCGACCACAGCTGCATCTACCTGCTCATAGCCGGCAGCTATACCCCGTTTTGCCTCATCGCGCTCGCAAACGACGGCGGCCCTGCGCTGTTCTTTGCCGTGTGGGCCATCGCCATCATCGGCATCGCACTCGAGTGCTTTTTGCGCGAGCGTCAGCCGCACTGGGTAAGCGGCCTGGTCTATCTGCTGATGGGCTGGCTTGTCGTCTTTAAGCTGCCCGAGCTCGTGTCGCTGCTCAACCCCGTGGCACTTGCCCTGCTCGCCGTCGGCGGCGTGTGCTATACCGCGGGAGTGCCGTTCTATATCGCCAAAAACGTGCGCTATCTGCACAGTGTTTTCCACTTGTGGGTGCTCGCCGGCAGCATCTTCCAGTTCATGGCGGTGATCCTCTTCGTAATCTAGCGACCGCGCCCACGGCCCCGCTCGCACGGGCGACCGGCGCAATTGCCCTATCCGTCACCTACGCTTACTACCCAACGTCCCGAATCTTGGAGGTTCGAGAAACTCCCGATGGACATAACCATCTCCCTTATTACCACGCTCGTTTTAACGCTTATCAACGGCTACTTCTCCATGTCCGAGATGGCTCTCACCACGGCCAAGCGCGCCGTGTTGGAACACGATGCCGAGGAGGGCGATAAGCGCGCCGAGCGCGCCGTCCAGCTTGCCGCCGATTCCGACCAGCTGCTCGCCACCATCCAGGTCGCTATCACGCTCGTGGGCTTTGCCTCGTCCGCCGTCGCCTCGACGAGCCTGTCCGACCCGCTCGCCACATGGCTCATGAGCTTTGGCATCGCGCCGCTTTCGGCCATCGCGCGCGGCCTGGCGCCGGTCATCATCACCGTCGCCGTCGCCTTTGTGTCCATCGTGATTGGCGAGCTCGTGCCCAAGCGCATCGGCCTTGCTAACGCCGAGGGCGTATCCAAGCAGGTCGTGGGACCGCTCTCCGTGTTCCAAAAGATCGCCCGCCCGCTCGTGTGGCTGACCGGTGCCTGCTCCGACGGCCTGGCCCGCATCCTGCGCATCAAGAGCGCCGATGACCGCCAGAATGTCTCGGAGGAAGAGATCAAGTACATGGTCTCGGAGCAGGACGACCTGCTCGACGAGGAAAAGCGCATGATCCACGAGATCTTCGACCTGGGCGACACCGTGGCTCGCGAGGTCATGGTGCCGCGCGTGGACACCACCATGTGCGAGGACGACGAGACAGTCGCCGACGTGCTGTCCACCATGCGCCAGACCGGCTTCAGTCGCATCCCCGTCTATCACGAGGACCCCGACAATGTCGCGGGCATCGCGCACATCAAGGACCTGATCCAGCCCGCGCTCGACGGCAAGGGCGACCAGCCCATTGCCGACTTTTTGCGCGACGCCACCTTTGTGCCCGATACCAAGGACATCCTGCCGCTGCTGTCCGAGATGCAGACCTCGCACGACCAGATCGTGGTCGTCGTGGACGAGTACGGCGGCACGGCCGGCATCATCACCATCGAGGATATCGTCGAGGAGATCGTCGGCGAGATTGAGGACGAGTTCGACCCCGACAACAAGTACCTCACGCGCCTCTCGCGCCGTGAGTGGCTCGTCGATGGGCGTTTTTCGTGCGATGACGCGATTGAGCTTGGTTGGCCGCTCGAGGAAAGCGATGATTATGAGACCATCGCCGGCTGGATCTTGGAGCTTTGTGACTCGGTGCCCGACATCGGAGAGGTGTTTGAGGTCGCGGGGTACAAGTTTAAAGTGCAGTCGATGCGTGGCCAGCGCATCTCGCTCATTCGCGTGATTGCTCCGGCCGAAACCGATAAGAAGGATTCCGAGTCTTCGGTAGACGAGCCGACGACGTCGGGTGCGGGTTCCGCGAATCCGCACGACGGCGACGAGTAGGGCAAGGAAGAGTAGGGGAGAGTTATGGCAGGCCTGTTCAACATCCTTAAGGTCACCGTCAGTGAGGACAAGATCTGCGCGCATGTGCTGGTGAACCCCGGCATGCCGCTCATGACCTCGGAGGACATCGAGGCCACGGCGCGCGTGTACTACCTGGTACCGGCGATTGCCAAGCACCTGTGCCTGGGCGATTCCGGCCGCGAGTTTCAGGACTGCATGGGTCAGACCGAGCTCTGCCACCTGCTGGAGCACGTGACGGTCGAGCTCATGAACGAGACCGGTCTTGCCGGTAGCATCTCGTGCGGCCGCACGCGCGTAAGCGAGCATGACGAGCGTGTCTCTGAGGTCGAGCTTTCGTGCCCCGACGACGCACTGGCCATCGGTGCGCTGTCGTCGGCCACCTTTATGATGGACTGGGCGTACCTGCACGCCGACCAGCCTGCCCCCGACGTGGAGGGTACGGTCGCGGGCCTGCGCAACCTGGTGCTGGGCATGCGCGCCGAGGCCGAGGGCAAGGATCCTCACGAGGCCGTCGCTGCTGCGAACGGCGAAGATGCTGCCGAGGACGAGGGCACTGACGAGGGCGATGTGCCGGTCGACGCCGAGCCCGTTGCCGATGCGACCGCCGAGCCCGTTCCCACCGAGCCCCAGGGCGTCCCCAACTTTGACGACGAGCCCCAGGTGGCGATTGATACCGAGGGCGCGGTTGCCGAGAACCACGAGGCCTCCGCTGCCGTCTTTGGCGGTGCTGCGACGGTTCCGGTAGGACCTGCGCATGAGGGCGGCCTGCCGCTTGTGGACGGCGCCGGCGAGGACCCGGGTGCCACGGTGGCCATGCCGGCTATGCCCCAGGAGTAGGCCTACGCGTTTATCACCATCACGTACCTGCGCCTTTGCCGTACGCAGATGAGCGGAGCGGCAAGTGATGCGCTGCGGGTATAATGGACAGCATTCAAACGGTGGGCACCGACGTGCCCGCAGGAGAGGAATGATCATGGGTAAGACTTTCAGCTTTGTCTCCGGCGCACTTTTTGGTGCCGCTGCCGGCGCTATTATCGGCGTTGCTCTGGCCCCGCGCTCGGGCGCCGAAACCCGCGCCATGGCTGCCGATATCGCCAACGACGCCTGGGACAATATGCGCGACACCTACGAGCACAGCGCCGAGGAGGCCCGTGCCGCGGTGAATGACTTTGGCCCGATGGTCGACGCCAAGACCGACGACCTGCGCGCCAAGGTCGACCTGGCCCGCGAGCGCATGGACCAGCT
>DBFVGT010000143.1:0-4564 GCA_048524725.1 Collinsella sp.
GGTCGCCGAACTTGTTCATGAGGTACTCGAGCTGCATGAGCTCGTCCCAGGTGCCGCCGACGCCCATCAGGAACACGGCGTCGTAGCCCTCGTCGGCGACCTTGTCGGCGAGCGCGGTCATCTTCTTGCCGGTCTCGTAGAGCGCCTTGCCGTCCTCGAGATAGCCCTCCTGGTCGAAATGCATGATCTCGATCTTCTCGGTTTCCTTCATTTGTCTCTCCTTTCTGGGGTTGTTTCCACATCCCCCATGCCAACGGGCATCAAAACCCGCTTACATTCCGTAACACTCAGCCGCTTTGGCCTTAAGCGCATTGACTGACTCTTCGTAGCCCTCTGCCTTGACCTCCATTTGCTTGGAGACGGCATCGAGATACGGGTGCACGTTCCATGACTTCAGACGCTCGGCGATCATGGCCGCAATCGTCTGGAAGAACACAAGATTGGGAATTGCGCTGAGCAGCGGAGCCACCTGAGGCACCGCAACCTCGTGAGCCCTACCCTTGGGATGGGCCGTGAGCAGCACCGTTTTTGCCGTAACGTTCGATAGCGCATCGGCGATATTCGCAAGACGTTCCGACCCCTGCGGATCGTCGACGATAAACACCAGATAGCCCGGAACGATCTGCATCTCGGGACCGTGGACGAACTCCTCGCCTTCGTGATGCATGGCAGGAATCTTGATGGTCTCGCTCAGCTTGAGCGCTGCCTCCTCGGCAACACCATAGTTGGGGCCGTTGCCGACGACCATGGCGGGCATGTGCTCAGAAAGCTCGAGCATGTGATCTTGGACATATGCCTCGGCGGTCTTGCACATCACGGCATTAGCCTGGATAGCCTCGCGCAGGTCATCAAGACGCTGAGCAACGCCCTTGGCGTCAATCGTTCCGCGCGCCTGACCGCCGTAAATACCAAAGAGCACCAGGTACTCAACGAGAACCTCGACGCCCAGAGTCACAAAGTCCACCGACTCGACGCCCACACCGTAGTCAAGAACGATGTCAGCGTGTTCCTTGATGGGTGCCTCGACGTTTGCCGTGAGCGCAACTGCAGCCATATCGTGTGCGCGCATGTAATCGAGCGCCGCAATCGTATTGGTTGAATAGCCGCTCTGCGAGACGGCAATGTTAAGCGCATGCTGTGGATAGGTGTGTTCAAAATCGACGAAGGCCTCGGGCGTCACAACGGACACCTGCATCTGCAGCGCATCTTGCAGGTAATCGCGGGCGCAATCCGCAGCATGGCGCGACGAACCCGAAGCAACGATGCGCAGCGCGTCAAAAGAACCGGACTGGAAAATATCAACGAGCTGCGCTACCAGCTCAGACGAACGCTCGAGGTTCTCTCCCATACGCACATGGGCAAGCTGAACGTAATCGAGCATCTTCATCGTCTCACCTCGTAACAAATCATTAGTATTTGATACCAATCACAGTTACAGGTTACGGCTTTTTGATACCTCTTTGTCGATTAATTTATCCCCTTCGGCGAACGGTCGATTTTGAGCCATGTAAGGTTGTATATACAGCTGACCCAACGATCAAAACTGGTTAGTTTCCCAGCCGTTATTCACAAAATACCAGCTAGTACGTATAGGTGTAGCCGCCCGTATCGCCACGATTGAAGGACTTTACATACTCGATAGCCTGACCGCTCGCGTCATAGCTCACGCATTCCAAAAGCAAAACAAGATCGCCCTGTTCCAGTCCAAGGAGGCCGGCATCTCGTGCGCCCAGCGCTTCGATATCGAGCTTTTCCTGTGCCATGACTGGCTTTCGGCCCAGCATCTCATAGGTCTCGTACAAACTGAAGACCGACACGTCAATATCTTCGATGGTTGGGAACAGCAGGCAGGGAATCAGCGCCGTCTCAATCGATACGGGGCTACCGTTTATGCAGTTCAGGCGTCGAACGGAATAGAGCAGGTCGTCCTCGGCGATGCCAAACAGGTCGGCGTAATATGGCCCCGCATAACGCTTGGAACGCGCGAGAATACGGACGGACGGCTCGCCGCCCGAAGCACGGACCGATTCACGGAAACCGACCGTGCGTTCAAAAAAAGCAGGTACTTTCTGCGCCACAAAGGCACCTTTTCCCCGAACACGGCGAATCTGCCCGCGCCGAACCAGCTCATCGACAGCGCTTCGGATGGTCAAGCGTGTCGTACCAAATTCCTCGGCGAGGTCTTTTTCGGACGGAATCATGGAACCCGTGGGATATGCACCGCGCTCGATACGTTCCTCGATGCAGCGTCGAATGCGCATATAAACCGGGGTGGCATCTACTGTTTCAGCCATTGTTCACCTGCCACGCTCCTCATGCCGTTCTCTTCGCCGTTATCGGCAAAGCGGAACTTTGTGGGCAAAATCACCGATTTGCAATGCTCCACAAAACGCATGTCCTTATCAAATTCCATCGTGCTCTCATAGAACACCGGCGTTCCCTCTTCTTGCTGGAGCAGCTCGGCCTCTTCGACGTTCAAACGCGAGATGGAGATATGCTCACGTCCATGCTCAACGCGCACGCCACCTTCTTTGAGCAAGACATCGTAAAGGCTCTCACACTCAAAATCGTGCTCGGGAAGCGATGGGCACAGGGACAGGTTAACGTGAGCGGTCTCGATTGACGCCGGCTCGCCCTCAATAAGTCGAACGCGCTGCATGCGGAGCAAGGGAGCGCCTACAGCCACCCCAAGCTTGTCGGCAAGCGCCTCATCCGCCTCGATGGTCCCGGTGGAAACCAGACGAGAAGAGGGGTGCAGGCCGGCAGTCCGCACAGCATCGGAAAAGATATACGTTTCCTGGAAGATGTTCAGCGGCTTGGGAGGACACACATACGTGCCCGATCCGCGACGGCTCTCGAGCGTTCCACACGAGATAAGCCGCGTGATACCGGCACGCAACGCCGTACGCGAAACGCCAATCTCTTCGCACAGCACGCGCTCGGCCGGCAGGCGATCGCCGCCGGCAAGCTGATGGTGCTGGATATACCAAAGAATTCCCTCAACAGCATGATCTTTGGGGGGAATTGCATAAGATTCGCCTGCCATTGCACAGACTCCTCATTCAGAAACGTATGCCGCCAAAATTAGGCCAGCCCTCCCATGGCATCAAATTCTGCCTTGATCTTCTCGGCGACATTCCGATACGACTTATATAGACTTGAATCGCGTTTGACTTCGTCGGTCATAACGGGAATCTCTAATTTGGAAACCTCGTCTTTTCCCGTCTGAACCGCCACAACAACGCCCATACCAAGACACATATTACGCTTGGCAGCGTTTATTTTCGCCGCCTTGGCAGGATTTGCCAGGATACGCTGGGCAAATTCCTGTTTAGAGACCGCTTCTTCGGCCTCCGGATCGCCCGCCTCGGCCACTTCGCACTGCAACACGTCCGCATAGTCAAAAATCTTCGGCTCGCCGCCGCGCTGATGCACGGCCCACTTGCGGCGCGTGGCGTCCTGGTAGATAGCCGGCAAAAATGTAAACCGCGGCGGGTCCAAAATCGTATCCGTGATGGTAAACACATCGGGATCAAAGGCATCCTGCGGGTTTTTCTTCTTGAACAGCCCCATATCAGCCTCCCGTACTAGCATTAAACAACTCAAGCCAAATATAGCACCAATTTCAAGTCGCCGCCTTACCCTATCGGTACGCGGCCTCTATGGCTCGCCCAGCGGAAGAACATACGGACGAGGGACGGGGTGGGGTGCTTGGTTTTGGAAGTGGGCTTCGCGAACTTCCAAAACCAAGCACCCCACCCCGTCCCCGGCGATGTATCACTGGCTGACCAAAGTTGCATGCACAGTACCCAAGGCAGCATCAGCAAAGTCCCTATTACATTAAAAATAATCAGCCCCCGCAAAACGAAACGGTCGAGAGGGCCTTGCCCGGATGCCTACCCGCACAGCGTGGCTACGAGTGGGATAGTCAGAATGGAGCAGATGATCGACAAAAACGTGCACTGCATCATGGGGCGTGCATCCTTGCCGTATTGGAGGCAGTACAGCGTGCCGTTACTGCCCACGGGCATTGCCATCTCGAGCACGAGCGTCGTGATAAACATGGGCGTCATGCCCGGCCACATGCGAGCCACGGCAAGACACGCCATCGGCACGACAACCAGGCGAAATGTCACGGCGACATACGCACGCCAGTTGGTGAGCATCTCGAGCGAACGGTACTTGGCGATAGACGACCCCATGAGCAACAATGCCGCCGGAGTGGTCATGGTGCCAACGATGGAAATCGAGTCGCCCAACACGCCCCAATCGGTCCATCCGGTTAGCACGATCCCAAGCACAACGGCACTTGCAATGAGACCAGGGCTCTTGCAGCAGGCGGCAATATTGCGCACCTGCTTTTTAAGGCCGCCATCCATTCCGCTAAATAACATGGCACCGACGGTAAACATAAGAAGGTTTAGGGGGATAAGCGCAATCGATGCATACAACAGCGCTTGTTTTCCCAACACCGCCGAAATAACCGGAAAACCGATAAACCCGGCATTACCGAAAAGCACGGCGAAGCGATACGAGCATTCTGTCCCTTTGGGAACGCGAAGAG
>DBFVGT010000144.1:0-44071 GCA_048524725.1 Collinsella sp.
ATGATCAGGACGTACTCGATGAGGCCCTGGCCGGACAGCTCGCCGGCCTTGGCGGCGCGGAAGTCACGCACGAGCTTGTTCTTGAGCTGGTTCTTGGCGACCACGGCGCGGGCGCATGCGGAGTTGACGAAATCCATTGGATGAATCCTCTCAGTAGAGAACGATAGAAAGCGAGGGGCGCGCTCCCTCGGCGAACATAATCGGGCTCCGTCAAGCGAGAAAATATGTCGTGCCGCAGCGGCAATCACATTCCTTCATAACTTGGTGGTTTTTAGAGAACCGCCTGAAAGGGGAGCCATAAAAAACGGTCGACTGTATCGGCCGACCGTTAAAACACAGCTATTAGAATCATCTCGCGCTATTCGGGCTTAATGCCTTTCCCCTTGTCGCGCGACTCGAGAAATGCCTTCATGAGCGATTTGGCGCTTGCCAGATCGGAGCAGATGCCGACGAGCGGGCAGTTGTTTGGCTCTCGTTTGATGGAGATATATGGCAGGCCTTCCTTATTGACCAGAACGAAATACTTCTTCACGAAATCGCTTCCTATTTGTAGAGGTTGATGCCATCTGATTCAGGGTCGCCCTCGCCATTCGGACGAGACGCATCGACCTTGCCCTCTTGCTTTGTCTGGACTGAACCCGCAAATTCCCTGCGCGGGCGATGCGCAGGTGGCCTGAACTCGTCAAGCGAGACATCGAGCACCGTGGCGATCCTCTCGATATTCTCGAAGGAGGTCATTCTGCGACCCGTCAGCAGGCGAGTGATAATGTTCTTGGATACCCCAGAAGCCTCAGAGAGCGATCTCTGGTTCATACCCTTTTTTCTCATGATTCGCCAAATGCGAACTCCGAGCTCCTTGTCCCCGGATTCGATGTCACGTCCTGCGATTTGTTCCCTGCGGGTCACGTCTTTGTAGGTGTTCATAAGCAGCCGCCCGTTGAGTTGAGATTTTGCACAAGCCAGAACTTAACCCAGCCAGCCGTAAAAATTAAGTAGGGTCATTCTGACCCCCGCTCAATATGATTCCGCCCGTCCCGAAGATAACATCAGAGCAGAATCAACATACCGTACGATTAGAAACAGATCTGTAGCGGCAAACCCAACCTACAGCATCCAGTCGAACCCGTTCTTGCCGATCGTCTGGCGCATGTTACCGATTTGCATCTCGGTATGGGTGCCGTTCTCATCGATGACGGTGTTCATGCCTCCGAATCCTGGGATGACCGTCTTGACGTCTCCCGTGGTGATGTCGATTCTTTGGTTGCCGAATTGCCGCTCGAGGTGCAGCTTGCCGTCCGAGCCGATTACCGTTTGATACATAATCCGATTCTCCTATTCGACGTACTTGTTTCCCTTGCCGCAGTTGCAGTCCTCGCAAAGGGTCTGGAGGTTGTCCATAACCGACTTACCGCCGCGCGAAACGGGGATCACATGGTCGACGTGCAGTTTGACTCCATCCTCGCGACCTCGCCCACACCGCACGCAATGGAACCCATCGCGGCGAAGCACGTCGTAGCGCATAGCGCGGGTTACCTTCGCATGCTCGGCATCGTTGGCCATGCGGCGGTCCTGATATTCCAGCCGCCGCTTCTCCCGTTTTTTAACACGCTCCCGCTCACGCTTGGCCTTCTTGTGCTCGCGCCAAAGCATGTCGAACACGGTTTCTATGCCAAACAGGACAATGGCAAGCGTAAAGAACGGCATCATGGCATCCATCACTTGATCCATACCTATCCCTTCAGTATGTTGAGGGTCTTTCATGCCAAACATACCGAATCCCAATGCCCACCCATAACGTACTGCCGCTGCGGCAACGCCGAGGAGGCATCACCAAAAGAAAAGCCCGCGCAGGATTACGCGGGCTTTTAGGCAAGAGTTTAGAAACAGAAAGCGGGACAGACGCAATACGAGCCCGCCGCAACGCGGCCGGCCGACGGATCGCCGTCGGCGCTGACAAGGAGGAAGGCGTAGGAGCGGTACGGACTCACCGATCGCTCCCACCAAAGGCTGCCAATGCCAAGACAAGAGTTGCCCGAATAGTTGTTCGTTACCTTGCCCTGGAACGCCTCGTACTGGGTTCCCTCGTTGCCAATCCAGAGATAGTTAGACCAGCCGCTGTAAGGGGTCGCGACGATCTCGGAGTAGCTGAGCAGGAACAGCTTGTCTGATGTTGCCGTGACCGCGGCTGTATTCTCGTTCTGCTCATGGCCGCAGCCAACGTTGTTCGTGAGCTTCTTTACGACCTTAACCTTGGACTGGAAATCGGATGGCAGGAGGTTCCAGACCTCGCCTGAGTTCATCTTCTGGCGAAGTTCCGACTTCTCCCAACCGCCAGTGTTGTCACTTTTAGCGTTCATGCGGGATTTGATGTTCGTCGAGGTGGTTAGGAACGTCAACCCAGCTTTGCCGGAGCCGCCCGCGAGATCATCGTGGTTGATGCCGATAATGCGGTATTGCATCGTCTCGCCATTGGTGAGCTTGATTGACCACTTTGTGCCGACATCCATCGCGGCTTTGGCCTTGGCATAGGCAGGAGATGCCTCGCCTTTTTCCGCGATGTCCTCGGCTACGGCCTTCTGCTCGTCGAGCGTCCAGTCCTTCGCGTCCTTGGCCACCGCCGCCGAGACGGTCGCAGAATCGGTTCCATTAGAGCCGCCGCCAGCAGCACCGCCCTCGGTACAGCCGTTCGTCCCGCTGTCAACCGTATTGCCGACTAGGTTGAACTGGTTTCGGATGGCACCGGAGACCTGCGGTCCTGCGAACACGATCACCAGGCCGATGATAGCCGCGATCAGAACGTACTCGATAATTGACTGCCCTCGGAAGCGGGTCGTTTCAGGAGCGACCCCCCCCCCGAGGCGAAATTGCCGCTGCATGCATATGCGGCTCCCTTCGCTCAGGGTTGGTAGATACGAGCCAAGCGTAGGGGCGGCGCGGGGTTTTGTGGGGGCCTTGCCGCCGCGGCACCCATAGCAACTAGGCACTACACCCAGAACAGCAGACGGGACGCCTTCCTCGGCGTCCCGCAGTACAGCAACTTGTTATTCTTCTCATCCTTCCAAGACACTTAGCTCCCAGCCTTCCCACCCAAGTCGTTCCCTCACCCCAAACCCGCATGAAAAAAGCCGTGCCAGATGAAATCACCCAGCACGGTGCCCCAAACACGATGGAGGGCGAGACAGGAAAGCTGTAGAGCATGACCCTCCATCTGCTCAAGTATCCCAAACGGCGAGAGGTGGCAACCCCTCGTGCCGCAAAGGCACACCTCAACGCTCCAAGGCAACTTCCACCTCAGCCGTTCCCGCCTGATCCTCGTACACCTCGGCCAGCTCATCGAGCGAGACAGATGGTCCGTCCTGCTCGCGGACGGTAAGCCCGCGCCGCTCATCCATGTCCTGGTCGGCGTTGAGCCTGATACGCCTCGAGACCTCGTCATCCGTCACACAGTCGGGCAGCTGGTCGATGCAGATAGCCAGCGCGATGAGATAGTTCGTGTCATGCTCATCGACAACCTCCTCGAAGACGTTGTAGGGAATCATGGTTGCAGCACCCAAAATCCCTGCGAGCGTCTCGGCAAACCTTGCTGCATCGTGCGCATCGCCAAGCGAGCCGCAGTCTTGAATCGCCTCGCCGCACGACCAGATGCCCGCCTCGTCGCGGCTCCATACCGCTACCTGCAGATCCCAGCCGCGGCCAAGGGAGGGGTCTTCGACCGCATGGCAGTCGACGAAGATAGGGGAGCGCTCCGGTTCCTTCACGACCCAAGCGGCGCTATGGTGTACGAGGTCTTCTTTGGCCTGCTCCAGAAAGTACGGCTGATGGTGGGTTCCCATGTTGTCTCCTAACGCTCATCACTTGATAATTTGCACTCCGTGCCGCGACGCTCAGGCTGAATGACCCCATCGATTTCGAGTCCATCGCTATCGCGACCGAACTGTTCGTAAGAATCCTGCGTGATATAGATGCCGAAACACTCGGCAAGCTCTTCCTCGATGCCCAAATCCGCATCCTCCACGCCCACTGCACATACGCCATCGGGTAAACAAAGTTCCCCCGCGTGCTTGATATCGATATCGCCGATTGCGCGGCCTTGGTAGAAATCGGTGAGTTGCAGCGTGTACCCCGGATGGGACGTGCGCGAGAGCATATGCGAGACGCCGCGACCGCTTGACCAACAATACGCATCCATGGCATCGTTTACGAGCCTTGAGATCATGTTCGTCTCCTTGACCGTGTTGCGGGCGATTGCCGCATCCGCCAAGGTGAAGTCATCGGAGATGTACGCCGCATCGATGAGTTCCTCGACAGGTTCGAAGGCGATGGGGAAGATGTTGCGATTGATATCCATGCGATGGCTCCAATTGTTCATCGAAATGCCGATGTCTTCACGATGTATACGGCGCGGTAGTGGATGTTGCCTACTAACGCTCCTGACTCGATATTTCGCGGATAGCATCCCGCGCATCCAATCGAACGGATTCCCCGCGCTCGGGCCCCTCGCCAACGCAGCCGAACCGCTCATACACATCGGGTGTGATATAGATGCCGAAACGCTCGGCAAGCTCCTCCTCGACACCAGAATCGGCATGCTCGATACCGACCGCACACACGCCATCTGGCAAACTGAGCTCGCCCTTGCCGGCATGCTTGACATTGATATCTCCCCACGCATGACCTCGATGAAAGATGGTGAGCTGGAGCGTGTATCCCGGATGGGACGTACGAGAGAGCATATAAGAGGTACCGCGCACGCCTGACCAGCAGTATGCGTCCATGGCTCCGTTGACGAGCCTGTGGATCATGACGGCCTCCTTGACCGTGTTGCGTACGATAACCTCATCCGCCGCCCTGAAATCACGCGACCTATATGCTGCCGCTAGGATTTTCCTGACAGGCTCGAAGGCGAGGGGGTGGATGTAGCCGAAGTTATCCATGCGATGGCTCCAAAAGTCTATCTAGATGCCTATGCGCAACAGCTCCATTGCACGGTCGCGGTCGAAAGAAGCGGTGAGCTTGCCAAAGCGCTCGATATAGCCGATATGCTCGAGCCGCTTCACCAAGCGGCGAAACGGTTCGTACTGGACGCCTGCCTGATTCGACAGCTCTCGGATGGTGACGCGCTGCCCGACCGACTTCTCGAGGGCATCGAGAGCCGCCATATAGAATTCCCGTTCCGAGGGGGTCAACTTGAAGCGACTCGGATTGCAACGATCCGAAATCTCATCGGCGTCCGCATCGGCGCGTCGGTACGCCTCGGTCGGGATGTGCCGTCCCGCCGCCTTCTCGAGAAGGGCGAATACCCTGATCGACTGCAATGCGGTGAGGGAGAGGGAGAATTCGCAGCGTGTCGCACTCACGGAGCATTTCTTGACGATCAGCTTGGCGATCTCAGTGGACGGCACGAGATTGAAGGAAGAATAGCCGCCGTCCAGCAGGTACAGCTTGGCGAGCATCTCGACAAGCTCATCGCGGCTGAGCGCTATATCGCAGGAGCCTTTGACTATCATCGATACCTCCTATGCAATCGCCACATTGCCGTAAGAATCGAACTCGATGAGCTTCTTGACCTCAAGGGAAGTCAAAATCGACTCGAACGTTGATTCGACCGGCGCGGCCATGATGCCATCTCGAAGCTCAGCGCGGCTCACGGTATGGTCCCTGTTCTCGTATAGGTAGAAGAGAACCTGTTGTTCGGTCCTCTCGAAAAAACTGTCCCGTTCGTTCATTTGGTCTCTTTTCATAGAAGCCTCTCTTTGCCGAACAGAATACGGAGACACGCGCAGGCGCTGACCTTCTTGCCGCTGCGGCAGGTCTACCGGATTGGCGGAACCCTAGCGCCCCACAGACTGGGTCATATTGCCAATCTCATCGCCGACGCAGCACTCGTCCATGCGCTCGGCGATATCGTCCAAGCCCTCCTCGAGCCTGAACCCCTCGGGGACGTCCAGCGCCCCGATGGAGCAGAGCTGCGTGATGGTCAAGTTAAGATAGTCCTCGCCACCGTCCTTTGAGAATTTACCGAGCCAAAAAGGGGAGTTCTCTAAATCGGGCGTCTTGATGGCCATATCGATGTTCCAATCGCTCGCCTCGATTCCCCTGTCCGCGAGAATGCCCGCCACATCGGAACGCTTCCATTTGACGGTGGCGCCTTCGATGATTTCAGGGTCGGCGATATCCCATGCGACCGACAGGTCATCGACGCGAACGGAATCGCCCGTCCACTCGCCGGTCTTGCTGTCATATCCCTTCACGACCATAAACGGCTCGTCTCCGCCGCAAAACAGTATCGCCGTCGAGCCGAACCTCGTGAGTTCGACATTGCCCCTCGGATTGGGTTTGATTTCCGTGCCTTGGATATCGATATCCATTTCTTCCCTCCTAAAATCCGGCTTTATCCCTGCCGCCGCGCCCATAGGGCTGCGCCGAATCGAGCTCGACGGCCTCCATGAGGTCATCGAGCGATTCCATCCTCCCGTTCCCGGAGAAATCCCAGCCGAACACCGCGCAGATATCCCGCTCGACGCATGCGACGTCGCCGCTCATCTCAGCCAGGCGCACGACAAGGTTCTCTGCAGGAAGACCTCGGCGCATCCGCAAGCGTGACACCTCCCGCCCGAGCTCGTCATTTTCCATGGCAATCACCCTGTCGCTCAGCGACTTGGCGATGAAGAGGACCTCATATTTCCCGTTGCCGTGTGCCATGCTCGGTGTCTCATCGAGGATGAGCTTACCGCCTTCCACGACAAGCTCGAAATCCCGCGCATCGTCATCGAGCCGATATCGCCCAGCGGCGAGTTCGGCCGCGAACTCGCCGACGCTGCGCGGCTGCGCCCTGATGAAGGACTCGGTATCTGAAAACAGGTATTCGCAAAATCCCGAAGCCGAGTCCTTAAGGATGACGATGCATTTGGACGTGTCGATACAGTCGAGCATAGAGCAGACGTTATCGGTCGCGCTCGAATCGTAGAACTCGGCTTCGGATTCGAGGTCGCGCCTGAAAGCAGAGCGGATGACGTCACGCGCAAACCCGAGATCCGCGCAAAAATCCTCATAGGCGTCCTGGTCTTCGCCCGCCGCAGTGCGTGCGCTGTCCAGAATCTCATCGGTCAGCCCGCTCGGGATTTCGGCATCCGGAAAGTGTGATGGGTCGGCGATTCGTGAGACCGCCTCGCGTGCCCAACTCACACCGATGTCGTCGGCGAGCTCTTCCATCCGTGCCGGGCCATGTGCCATGACAATATGCTTGTCGGTTCGGGTAGGTACCGCCGCGGCAGCCTTGGGGACAACGGCCACAAGACGGGCGAGGTTGATGAGCTTATGGCTCTCGACTGCCTTGCCCAGTAGCATCTCGTAGCTTTTCTCCGGTGGGATATTTCGAAGCTCGCGGACCTTTTCCGTGATGGAGAACAGGCTGCTCGGGATAGCGGAGATTCGAGCAGCCGCCGTGCGACCTCCATCATCTGAGAGAACGAGCTGCCCGTTTGGCTCGGGGTAGAGCCGCTCGGAATCTCCGACGAGACTCGACACAAAGTCACCCGCCCGCGACCCGTCTTTCTCCGCTACCCAAGAATCTCCTCGGCGGCAGAGGAGAACCGCATCGGGCACCTTTAGGCCTTCGAGATTGTCTATGGGTATTTCTCGCATCGGCAGCGCTCCCATCATGTTCGGTATTTCTGCGATCGTATATCCTGACTTTACGAACATGTATGGCAGACAGCCCTCGCGGGGACAGAAATAGACTTGGAGGGCGACCCGAAATGGTTCACCCTCCGCAGTGGTCCGCCGTCCGCGCTCTAGAACTCGACATCCTCGTCGTAGAGCTCGGGCTCGGGTCCGGTGATTGCATAAGGCTGATCGCCTTGAACCTCGACCGCCTCGCTGCTCTTCACATCGCACAGATCATTCAGCGGCACGTCCTTGCCACCGCCCGTCTGGTGATATTCCAAGGCGGCGGCCTTGCTGCCCTGGCGCGATGCGGCCGCATCGCGGTCCTCGAGCATCTGCTTGGCCTCGGCAGCGGCGGGATTCATTTCCTTGCCGGCCGCCGCCAGTTTGTCCTCGTAACCCTGGGCGTTGAGCAGGCGTGCATCGTAGGCGTCCTCGATGCCGGCGACCAGGGCTCCCGCGCTGAACTCCCGAGGGCTACGGTAGTCATAGTCGAAGTTGTCGCGGGAATCCTCGCCGCTGACAGGATAGACGCGGACAGGCAATTCAGTTTGGAAGCTCGCCGTGAAGGGCTTACCGGACTGCGCATAGGGCAGCTGCCTGTCCGTGAGGAACTTGCTCACAATCATGCCGCCGAGGTCTTGGTTGCCGACCATGGTGTGGGGAGGCAGCTTGCACAGCAGGAAGTTCTTATCGGGGCCGTCCTCAACGGGAACGGTCTTGACCTTCATATCGCAGGGCGCGAAGGTGAGTCCCGTGTATTTGTAGCTCGCGGCACGGTGCGGCTCCGGCTTAGCGGCCTCCTTGCCCTGATAGGCCGCCGACACGGCAGCGGCCAAGTCACTCGGCATGATTGCCGTCTCGCCCTCGCCGGGATAGTCGATGCGTTGATTCTGCTCATCGTACTTGAAGAAATGTACATCGCGGTCGGAGCGGAAACCGTACTTGACCGCCTTTCCGGCATCCTTGTCCTGCTTCATGAACTCGCGGGCGGGCATGGAGACCTTCATGCCGGAAAGGTCCTTACCCCCGACAACGGTACCCTTCGGCATCGTCATGTTGATGCGCAGGCGCTCGTTGCCGTTGCGATCCGTATACGGCTTCACACGGACGTCCTTGTTCTCGAAGCTGATATTGATGTACTCGGGTTTCTTCGACTCGAATTCGTTTGCCATATCCTTCTCTGTATTCTTCTTATTCTTGTTCTCCTTGCCCTCATCCTGCCCGTGGGTTTCCACAGCCTTCGAATCGGCGGGTTCTGCCTCGCGAGCAGCCACCTCATCGCGGACGTCTTTGCGCCTGGATGCGGCATCGACTTCCGACTGAACCAAGTCGCCTAGACTTATCGTCTTACCCGTAGGTTTCCTGACGGTCTCGATATGGATGCCGCCGTAGCCGTCCTCCAGGGCGCGGTCGACCATGCTCTCGAGTTTCATTCGCATTTCGCTTCCCTCGGGAAGGGACTTGATGGCCTCCTGCACGCTGATCGCCGCATTTTTGAAGCCAGCGATGACCTTCTCGCAATCGGGGGCGACGTCGACTTTCTCGACACTCTTTACGGGATGCTCCTTGCGGTCGAGTGCGACCTCGCCGCGGACGATGTCGATGATGTCGTGGTACCCGTAATCGAGCTGTCCGCTGATTCGCGGCCTGACCCCGCAATCCCTGAGAAAGGACCTGAACTGAGCAAGGGTATGCTCGGTAAGGCTGCCGCTGGGGACAAGCTCGTACTGGGCGGCGTCCAGCTCAAGCGCCGTCTCGATGGCGGCACGGTAGAAGGAGTCCTCGCGGTTGCCCTTATAGCTCCAGAAGCTATCGACTACAGGTCCGCAGACGATCACCGCATCCAGATCGGGGTCGATGGAGCGCTGGTTACGTTCGGCCTGCATGGACGCGAGCTCGACACAACTTTCGAGGGAGCCGTCCGTGAGCCGGATCGCCCGCTCATCGCCGCCCAATGCAGCGAGCTCCATCTCTCGGCGGCAGGACGGTACGGCGGCGGTACTGTAGCCCATCTCCGCAAGGGCGCCTGCGGTGAGATTGCCGAGCGTGTTGGTATTCGGGCCGTGCAGGTTGATGACCAAGGCCATGATGGCTCCCATCGTTCTCGCATTTCATATACGATTCAAAGTATGGGAGCCAATGGCCACCTGATGATCTATGGGACGGAAGTAGAAAGTGGGTCGCCCGTCTTTACCGGTAGTCTCCCGCGACACCAAAAAAGGGGCGCACCCGCAAATCGGCCGCGCCCCTTTTGCAATAAAGTCGAAACCTAGTAGTTCGCGAGATGTTCCGAGGCGTCGAGCATGGGAAGGCCGACGCCCTCCATGCCGTACCTCATCGATTCGGACACCTCGGTCTTCTCATCGCAAAGCGAATCAATGCTCTGCTCGCGTCCGACCGCCTTGTCGGGATCCATATACGGCTCGGTCGCCACGGACACGACCAGTTCGGCGAGCTCGCGATTCTGATCGATTGCGGCGGGCAGCTCAATTTCCTCGATATCGCCCTCGAACCCATCGGGACGGAAAGGCTCCAAGATAACCGAGTCATAATCCTCGGTATCGCGAGAATTGTTCGGGCGGTAGAAGTAGCAGGACTCGCCCTCGACCGTCACCGTTCCTTCGATGAAGTTGTCGTCGTTCGTGCAATCGATCTCGACTTGAATATCCGGCACGCCCGTGCGGATGCATTCCTCCGCCTGCGCCCGATTGGCGTTGAGGGTACGTTCCTCGGGTTCGATGCCGAAACGATCCGCCATCGTTTCGAGAAGCTCGGGGACTGACTGCGTGCTGATGACATCGCTGCCGGACAGGAGCATAGCCAGGCTGCCGAGGTCGACATCGTTGGAGCGGTCCCGCTCGGCAGAGTCGATAAAGGTCGGCTGAAAGGCGATGGGGTCGACAACAGGTCCGCTGTAGGGGATGTCAACTACGTTCTCGAATCCATGGAACAGATTCTCGTAGGCAAGCTCGGATGGGAAGACGTTGAAGACGCACGTGTCGCGGTCATGAAGACCGAGCGGGTCGTATTCAGTGGTCGTGACGAGGAGGTTGAACTCGGGAAAATAGCTCACCGTCTCACTCGACGTGAGCTTATCGAGTAGCTCCTTGGCGTCCGCCCCGACCGGACGCTCCGATATCTCGGAAAGCGGCTTGCCGTGCGACAGTTCAAAACTCTCCCGATTCGACATCAGGTGTTTTTGGTAATAAGAGGCGCGACGTACCATATCGGAAATGCTGCCGGCAGTGATGGTCGAACTCCACGAGAACAGGCGGGACAGCATATCGATTCGGCGGTCGTGGAAGGTGAATCCATCGGAATCCTGCTCGTATGAATCGATGATGGCGAGGGCCTTGCATTGCCCGCCCTCGAAAACCATATCGGATACATAGTCGCAGCCTTTGAAGAACTCACCGCTAGCGATCTCGTGGGTTTTGACGTTGAAGATGGCGGTCTGCCGTGTCTCCGGCTCTTCGCTCGGATCGAAACTGGAGGTGACTGCGAGAAGGTTGAACTCGGGGAAGAACGTCATGTTGTCGTCCTTGACGAGCATCTCGAGAAGCTGATCCTTGTCCTGGAAGCCATGGACTCTATACATAGCTACTCTCCGATTTCCGAATTGTCGTGATTGTTATATTCCTGGTCGCGATTGTCCGCATCGACATCCTGCGCAAGAGAGGCGACCTCGCGACGGTCCTCGCACATATCGTCAAGGCTCTCGCCAAGCCCAACCACACTGTCGGCAAACTGCTGGCAGAACTCGTGCGCCTCATCGAGGTCGGCGCAGAAGCGTCCGTTCCCGCAGTCATGCCCATTGGTGAGAACCTTAGCATCGTAGCGTGCGCCCTGCTCATAGGCGAACGAATCCTTCTTTACCTCGGTAATCTGGAACTCCGTTTTCACGCCATCGTGATACATGATGTACTCCTCGGTGGGCATATCAAGTGCCTTCTCGGCAAAACGCGGGCGGGAACACATCTCGGGATTGTCCCACAGGTCATGCAGGAAGGCACTCTCATCGCCATCTCGGTAGACGAACCCCATCGCCTCGATGCCATCTTTGGGAAGATGGAACCCGTCAACTGTCAGGTGATCCAAATAGAGGCGCCCGCCCTTGTCGGTCAGCTGGCGCATCTCCGCGCAGGCGTGTGCACCGAGGAGCTCACAGATTGTGGCGTAACCGTCGGGAAGCGCACCGGTCAGGATCAGCGAACCGTTTTCATCCCAGATGCCGTCGATTTTGCAGTCGGCGAAGATGTTGTCCCCGCCGGTATCGAACGGAGAGGTGTCCATCGCGTCAACGAAGTCCTCATAGGCGGTGATTACGCAGGGCGTATCGCCATATCCATTGCGACCGCCCTTGACGAGAATCGGGTTTCCCCAGTTGTCGTTGATGAACTCAGATTGACCGGTGCGGTCGGTATCGAAGAAATTATCGAGCTGATTGACCACTTCAAGGTAGCTATCGCCGACTCTTCCGATCATCCTATCGAAAACGATGCGCTGCTTGGGCTCAATCTCGGCATGCTTCTCGATGGCACGGTCGTTTTCCACATCGAAGCCCATCTTCTCGAGGGCTGATGCGATGTATTTACATTCCGAAGCCTCATTGGCAAGTGTCGCGCAATATGTCTCGCTGCAAAGCTCAACGTTGAACAGATTGTCTAGCGCCGCGATTTCAGGATCCTTGAGTACTTGCTTCAGGGAGTCCATATTCTTCTCGCAAGCGTCCGTCAGCTTGTCTGCACGTGCGGTTGAGAGCCTGCGCCCGTTCTCCTTGAAAAACGTCGCCTGCACCTCCTTGGTGCTGGCGCCATTGGCGTACGCGTTATAGCTCTTGGCTGTGGCGTACGCCACCTCTGCGATACCGATCTTCTCCGCATCGGTATCGTTCCAGCTGGTACCGTTGAAATTCGAGAAGCAAAGTGTTGCCATTTTATCACCGCGGCTCAAATTGACCTCGATGTCATTCCCATGGTTGTGGGAGGAACAGTCCACCTCGTTGATGATCTCGAACGGATCTTTCGCATCGACAAATAACTCGACATCGGAGCTGACGTCCATAAGCTCATATCGGCTGGCACCCTCGAGCCAATCGATGATATTGTCGACTTCATCGCGGGCATCCTCGAGAAGGCTCTCGTTGCTGACGGACTCGAGGTGTCCATATCCATTGAAGCGATAGCAGTCGTATACTTTCGCGCAGTCCAGCAAATCGCTATCGCTTGCCTCGTTGAGCAGGTAGTCTTTCAAACCGATGCGGTTCATAGTTCCTCCAGACAGTCAGGCTGGTCACACTCGAATCATCGCGCTCGGCACAAGCTGGAAATCCCAACGGGACACAAGTAGCTCTCGTGATTGCGTAAACGACTTCTACATATGCGAACTAGATTTATAGCCGTATGTGCTACGAACCCTTCCTCATCCGCATATCCCCCTGCTTTTCCTCGTTCTTATCCTTCTTTTTATTTTTCTTCTTCTTATTCTTCTTATCCGTGTAGCTCGGTAGCGCCTTATGCGCCTACCGAGCTACACACCAAGCCGAACCGTCAACGGTTTGCGTCCCCACGCTCCCCAAGATCCTCTTCGGCATCAAGCGAAGCTTCTTCGGTCTTCGCACTAACAAGCTCATCGAGCGACTCAGTGGCCTCGGGCTGCGCCTCGAGCTCGGCAAGGGCATCATCGACCTTCAACTCAACCTCCAGAAGCGTGAGCATCGAAGGCATGGTGAGTGTCTCATCGCCGAAAACCTTCTCAACCGCCTCGCTGGGCACATCGAAGAGGTAGCCGTCCTCATCGCGGAGCGTATCGACACCGGCGGGAGCAAGTTCGTGGAACGTCAGAAGGGTCGGCGGTTCGCTGAGGACCTTACACGCAAGGGCTCCGCCGCACTCACCCCAGTCTGCACCATCGCGTGTAAAGGGGTGCTCATCGGGGATTGTATCGGCATCGCTGAGAAGGAAATAATCCCGTTCCCCCTCGGCACCGTACATGCGCTGCACGGCGAAAAACACCTGGCACTCCGAAGGTCGCTTTCCCCGATCGTCCATGGGAAACATAATGTCATCCAATGCAGCGAAGCATGCATCGATGATGGCATGCTGAACTGTCTCATCGTCCTCCGGATATTTGCTTCGAATCTCACCCCCGAAGGGCATGAAATCGTCCATCTTGTTCTCAATCTGACTCATAGCAGGTCCTTTCAAAGCGGTTTACCGCTTCCATACTCGATGTTTGCCGTCCACTGGCGCAGCAACGGGACAGAAGTAGCCCCACACCGCCAAGGCACCCAACTGCCTACTCGCCCTCTGTGAGCTTGCTTGGCATGATCGTCAGCAGTACCGCGCCGCCGCACTTGAATTTGATTTTCACGGGTGCCTGCAGGTCGTCGATATTCCAGATGGCAATCCCGCACGCAGTCTGCCCCGGTTCGACCTCGACCGACTCGGGGTTCCGATAGTTGCCCTCATCATCGTACAAAGCCCCGAATTGCAGGGTATCTCCATTTTGCGACGCAGACAGCATATCGATTGGCGAGATGATCATCTTGGTGTCTGAATTGTTCGTCAGCAGCAGGTCGCAGACGAGTACCTTCTGCGCTCCGAGAGAACCGGACGAGGTTCCCGTCTCCGTTGAGGAATTGACCTCCCAAGACCCGCGTCCAAGGCGATATCCGACAACGCTGATATTCACCGAGGAATCGCCCAGTTCCGCACTCGCAGATTGAATGGTGTTTGATTGACCGCTCTGTATGCTTGCTCCGCAGCCAGCGAGACCCGCACCAAAACCGAAAACGGCGACAGCCGTCATTGCGGAAACGATAATTCGCTTCATGTCTTCATCCTGTCTATCTCGAAAGCCGCTTGGGGTACGGCCTATGACACAATGATAGCACGGCGATAAATTGCAGAAAGATTATCGGCTCGCCGTCGGAAATGCCCACAAGATCTATCGCTAGGCGAAGTAGGTGAGAACCAAGCCGAGAACCAGACCCGTCAGGTTGCAGACACAATGCGCGATGATGCTCGAGCTGATCCCGTCGCGCTGACTGAGACCGCCCAAGACCAAGGCGCAGACAAGGGCATATGCCGACTGCACGACATTGAAATGGAAGCAGGCGAACAGCACGGCTTGGATGAGGTTCGCAACCCAGAACGGCAAGCCGCACCGCTCCAATGCCGCCAGCGAGACGCCGCGAAAGCACAGCTCCTCCGCAACCGGATCGATAACGCAAAGCCGTAGCAGATAGGGGAGTGTGATGGCGACCGTCGCCGCAGTATCGATTTTAGAGACTATCGCGATAGTGCCGATTGAGACGGCTTGCAGCAAGACCCCGGCACTGACAGCGGAAAGCACGGCAACGACCCCGAGACGGTTGAATCCAAGTCCGAAAGACCGGTACAGCCATGCCATGGCCGCAAGTGCGACCAGCGATGAAACGGCATGCGCGATATCCTCGGGCAGACCCGCCGAAAGGGTCATCAGCCCCGCGCCGAGAAGCGAGACATCGAACAGCGCGGGCGCGATGAAGGCAAAGCGCAGAGGGATACCGTTACCCTCGGACTCGGCTTCGACTTGGTTCACGCGAGCCTCCTTGCAAACAGATGCCTGCCGATGGCGCGGATGCCCTTCATGCCGGCAAGGATGCCGCCCGCCACGACTGCCGTACCCGCGACAAGTGCGACGACCCCGAGGGCGACCGCGCAGGCATCGATTGGCACCTCGTCCTCGAGGACTTTCTGTGCGATATAGCCGGAGAACCCCAGAGACCCCAGGCATGAGAGTCCCGCCATGATGGCATCGCGCTCCGTGCCGTTCCATGATTCGGTGCGAGGGCGAATGGAGAACAGAAACCCGTTCGCCAAATTGGCGAAGTCGCCGACATCAAGCCCGTTCGTCTCGAACAGGGGGCGGACGAGCCGAAACGCCTCGCCGTTATCCACATGTCTGCCGCAATCGGGCTTCCTGAGCACGATTACCGTGACCTCATTCGCTCTACCCATTGCACCCCTCGTGTCGCGGCACCCTAATTCACCGTTCATTTCCGTTTCCCCTTCTCATCGAACACGAACTCGACCTTGCCCGACTTATCTGCAGCCAGCTTGAGCTTCGCACTGAATTCCTTACCGGTTTTCGACTTGAAC
Source organism: Collinsella sp. (assembly GCA_048524725.1). GTDB lineage: Bacteria > Actinomycetota > Coriobacteriia > Coriobacteriales > Coriobacteriaceae > Collinsella. The sequence continues at coordinate 15,813 of DBFVGT010000144.1, forward strand.
CCCGAGATCTTCCCGGTCGTACCGCCCTCGAGTAGCCTGCCCAACTGAGCCGCCGTCAGCTTCTTTCCCGCCACGCTCTTCCAAATCTCGAATCCGCACCCTTCGGTTTGGACCCATTTGCCGCACTTATCGCGCTTCCCCTTGTTGGAGGAGCAGCTACACGTCTTGGCCTTGGAGCCGCGGTCGATGACGTCTGCACCGCATCGCGGGCATTTCCCGACGACCTTGGACCCAACGGGTCCCAAGCTGCCGAGCTTCTCGCCGTTTTTCTTCATGACCTCGATATCGTGGACAACCATATCGGTGACGGAGTTCACCACATCGTTTGCATCCAACTCGAACCTGCCGACAGCCTCCATCTGGTTGAAGAGCCTCTCGGTTGCTTCAGGCGACGCTATCTGACATCCTCCGAGCAATTTGTAGGACACCGCGCCGCAATCGGTGAGGGACAGCGTGCCCTTCTTCTCCCTCATGAGGGCGCGGTCCTCGTCCTTGGTGATCTCGGCGAGCGTGCTGGTTCGCGTGGCACCCGTGCCTACGTTGTACTTCTCGAGGCGCTTCGTGAGCCATTTCATGGTCGGCTTCTGCGGGCGCTTATTGGCGCCTTCGAAACAGAAAGGCGTGGCGGTCTTGCCGAATTCGGCGGTATTTTCCTTCTCGGCACCCTCCTGGGCTTCCTCCTGCGATGCATCGGAATCGAAAATCGCCTTGAATCCCCGCGACAGCGGTATCTGCGTCGAGCCCGTGAACTCGGGAAAATCGGCAACGTGTGCCTTCACGAGTTCATACTCATAGTCCTCCGCGAGCATCGACAAATAGTTCTTGGCGAGCACGACGTAGATATCGCGGGCGCACTTGCCATATACATCGAGCGCGGCGAGGGCAGCGGGGACGTTCGGACCGGGTCGGTTGGCACCGTGAGCGCCGCCCTCCTTGACGTGTGTCTTGCGGGCGGTCCTGTGGGAGCAGATGTCTGGATCGACCCCGACGACCGCGCAGATCCTGTCCACGAGGGGCAACAGTTCGTTGAACTGCTCGGGCGTGATCTGCTTGTCCTCGGTACGCGGATAGCTGACCACCTGGTCCTCATACATTTTCTGGTAGCAGGCCAAGACATCGGCGGGCTTGTGTCCGCGGCGGGCGAGGATGCCCGATAGCCCCGCAAGGTCGAGCAGCTTGCCGGGTGCGGTATGCTTCTTCGCCCTCGAGTCCTCGACCACGGCCGACTCATGGAGCGCGGCCAGATCGACCTTCTCGGCGCTATCGAAACGCCACTCATCCCCGTCCTCGTAGGTACGCGCGAAGACATTCCCGTTCTCGTCGCGGAATCGCGCCTCGAAGAACGGTTTCTTGACATAGCCGTTGTACACCTCGAGCTGGTCGCCCGTGAGCTTCACCATGACGGATTTCAGGCGCCCCTCGCGCACGACCGTATGAAACCCGTGGTCGCGGGCGATGCAGGTCGCGGCACGCACGAACTGCATAGATGCGAGGTCCCAGCGCTCACGCACGTGGGCCTTGACGAAGTCTCCGTCCTCCTCCATGGCCCCGAGCATCTTACGGCCCTTGAAGGCCTTCTGGACGCTCGCGGGAGCCTCGTCGGTGAAGTACATGCGGCTCGTCTTGCCGTGCCAACCGCACTTCTCGAGCGCCTCCCATGCCAAAAGCTCACCCTCGCCGGAAGGGTCCACATCGGTCGCGATGCAGACCTCGTCCACCCCGGCAAGCTCCCGCTTCAACTCGGAAATGACATCGGAGCAGCCCTTGAGCACGCCTTTCTTCCAAGCGAATTGTCCGAGGTCCCAGGGCAACCCTTCCAGCGACCATTTCTGCATGGCTTCGGACTGCTCGGCAGGCACCTGCTTGTCGGGCGGGAGCAGCCCCATGACATGACCTCGGAGGGCGCAGATTTTATACTGCGACCCGCCATAGGTTCCAGAAGTCCCATCAAGGGCCTTAGCGAAGTTGCGCTTAGCACTTGGCTTCTCTGCGAGTATGAGAATCATCGAGGCTCCTTTCAGAAGGCAGTTGGGCGGTCTTGGAGGTTTTGTTTTTCCAAGCAGCGTCGATTTCCCTAGCTTTCAGCACGGAGCGCAGCATCGGCCCCTCATCGCTTCCCATGAGCCAGTCACAGGGCACACCGAGAACGAGGGCCAGCCGCAGGATGCATTCGTAGTTCGGAAGCCGCGTCCCCGACAGGTACTTCTTGAAGGAGTCCTTGCTGATGCCGCAGACGCGACCGAGCTGGTACAGGTTTTCGTAACCGCACGCCTCGGCGGCCCTGCGCAGGCGCACCTTGAAACGGGCTTTGCGCAGGGCGACCGTGCGGTCGGTATCGGGATCGACCGCGACCATGGCTATCAGCCGCCGAGGGCTGCGCGGGCGAGCTGCGTCGATTTAGCTAGGGTCATGGCAACTACGCCACAGCAGGCGATAATTTTGACGAGCGTATGGGCGACATTCCCGATGCCGCTCAGGCCGGTTCCGATATCGCCGACGACAGACACGACCAGATAGGGGAACATGTAGAGGACCACGACCATTACGACGCCGGCGAGACAAAGCGAGAGGAACTGTCGGAGGTATCCCCATCCCCAGCTGCGGGTCTCATCGAAGCCCATGAGGGCGAACGGGATGGGTGCGAACATGGCGGTGAGGTAGATCTCGATGGCGCGGCCGATCATCATGGCGTACGAGATGACCAGGGTGAACTGTGCGACTATATAGGCAATGGCGACTTCGAGCAGGATGACCAGGCTTTCGATGATATTGCCGTCTTCGGGGAAGACGATAAGGTTGTCCTTGCTCCACCAGTCGGTGCCGGCATTGGCCCCAAGCGAGCTGGCGGACGTGCTAGCGGTCTTGATGATTTCCAAGACGATGGAGTACAGGTCTTTGACGATTCCGACGCCGTTGCGGACCATGTACATCATGACGGCGCACCAGACGAACAGTGCGACGACCTCGCGGACCGAGGGCATCATGCCGCCGCCTTGGTCCATCTTCTTGGCAATCTTGAGGAGCTGGAGCAGCATGCCCATGGCGAGAAGGGTGGCGGCGACTGGTTTGATGGCGCTGTCGGACACGTTGGTGACCAGGGCGGCGAGGTTAATTTTTCCGCTCGTATTTCCCAAGAGATGGTCAAAGTCGCAGAGCAAGTCCGACGCCGAGACGCAATTCTTTATATCGCCCAGCGTGCATTTGAGCATGAGGTTGGCAATAGGTTGGACTAAGGTTCCGTTGAGGAACTTCATGATGCCCTGACCGATGGCCTCGGTCCAAGAGCCGATCATTTCCCCGACCTTGTTGACCAAGTCATCCAAGCCGAAAGCCGCGGCGCAATGCGGGGTCAGCAGCATGAACAGCAGCATGATTCCGAGCGCCAGCGCGAAAGACGCGCCCGCACGTCTGGCCGATGGGGACTTGATGCCATCGAGCTTGCACTCAACAGACTTTGCGACCGCGACGAGATGATGCTTCGCCTTGTTGAGGACGCCTTCATTGCGGGCGTAATCGAGGGCTTCGACCCTGATGGCGGCTACGTCCATCATTGGACATCGACCTCCTCGAACTCATGGGTGTCGGTGTGGTAGATGACGAGAATGCTCGGCAGGGAATCCTCGGCTGCGTTCGTGGCGTTCTTGATGCCAAACGTCAGGGTGCGGGTGGACTCGTTGAAGTTCTCGATGACCGTGCCGTCCCACGTCAGCTCGGTCGTGGTGGAATGGTTTGCGAGCAGGTATTCGATAACGGAGCGCTTGAACTCCTTGGTGCGGCCGTCGATGGCCTTTTTGAAGTTATCGCCCTCGATGCCGTTGAATTTGGCGCTCTCGGCGCAACGGTTGTTCGAATAGCCGTTCTCATTGTGGAACATATCGCACTTGAGCTCGAAATAGGTGTCGTTGCCCTCGCCGGTGAGTGCAGCGGGATCGACCCTGCTGAGGGTCATGATGTGGTCGTTGCCGGACGCGTCGATTACGGAGAAGACCTCCCAGCTTAAAGCTCCCGTCTGCTCGCCGGCGATGGTATCCACCGCAGTGATTGCAAAGGTCTGGACCTGCTTTTTGGTCTTCTTGACCGAGTCCTTGGACTCTCCGTAAGACTCGGTGATGATGCCGTCCTTGATCGTCATCGAACCGCTGCCGTCATTTGCCGCCCATTTCGAATTCTCGATCTGCTCGACGATTTGCTTGGTGGCCTGATCGTAGTCTCTGATGGCGGAGCGCTGTCGTTCGGTCAGCTCGGTTTTGGAATCGGCGGCATCCCCCTTATGAGATGGTTGCTCGCTTTTCTGCTCTAACTGCTCCTGCGCATCGGCTGGGGCGTCGTTCCCGCCGCCCTTCGCGACGCAAGACGTGATACCGTTCATTGCGATGAACAACACGATGCCCGCTGCGACCGCGACGACCGCCGTGTTGTTCTTGAGAAACTCCATGAATTTATCCATCCTGTCTCCTTTCCAGTCTGAGGTTTATTTCGAAAGGTCGATTCCGCCGATCCAGCCCCACTTGCAGCCGGTACCGGCGCCGTAGAATCTGATGAAGGTATCGAGCGATTTGACCGTGATGGGGCCCTCGTTGCTCATGACCCTGTTGTTGCCGATGTAGATGCCGACGTGTCCGTACGTGAGTCCGGGAGCACCGGTACCCGGGTGGGAGACATCGGCGATAATCATGCCCACCTTGAGCTCCGACCTATTGGAGCTATGGCACCAGGACCGGCACATATCGCAGGCGTTGCCGCCGAAATAGCCCACTCCCGCCGCGCGGAAGACATTGGTGACCCAGGCGGCACACCAGCCCTGTCCGGGAGACGGGGTGGCATAAGCCATGTTGACGACGGTCTGCTGGCGGGCCGATGCACCCGCAATCTGCGGGGCGCCCGTCCCGTTGCCATGGTCTCCATCGCCGTCCGACGGGTTCGTAAGCAGCTCGTAATACCTGTCGGCGGCTTCATAGCGCACCTTCAGGCGCGGGATTCCCGCCCCTTCCCAGCCGTAACAGAATTGCCTGACGGCATCCTTCAGGTCGGTGGATGCCAAGAAGGCCCGCTTGCTTCCCGAGACCAAGGTTCCCCCGACGGGATCGAGCGAACGGTTTTCCGAGCCATCGGGGCCGTGCTCGGACCTGATGGTATAGGCGCGGCTCCAATATCCCCAGCTGTCGTGGTCCCAGAAGAAATCGAGCTGGACTTGAACCTCCGTCCAGGACTTGCCGACGGACTTTGCATAGTTCACGAGATTCGTGTGGCGACCATTCGTCCATTGGCAAAGTCCGATGCCGTTGGCGTTCGTGCCGCCGCCTTCCTCCGATCCCGGATTCATGCCGCTCTCGGCGTACATGTTTCCCATGATGGCGGCGATTTGCAGGTCATCGAGCCCCTTCTCCCTGAAGAACGATGCGACCTGCGATTCCACTTCGTTCATTCCCTGAACCTCCTGATCGGCGCTGCCGCCGGATAGAGCCAGCAAAAGGATTAGTACGGGAACGGCGGCGAGGATGAGCATCCCGAAAGTCGAGCCGCCGATAGCGGTCGCAAGGGAGCCGACTGCTCCGGCGACAGCGGCGGCAAGTGACTTCAGGAGGGCTTGGAGTGCCGCGACGGCATGCTGCGCTGCCGCCTTGAGGCCGGCGGTGAGCTTGCCGATGAGCGCGGCCTTCTGCTCGGCCTCGACGGCCTCGCCCGCCGCAGCCTTCGCCCTGGCGATCGACATGGAGCGGCGCTGCATCGATTTAGAGAAGGCGGCACGCTGCCCGTCCTCCGCCACCCGCGCAGCCTTCTTCTCGGCCTGCGACATGAGCTGCGACTTGCTGCCGCCCTTGGCTTTGGCTCGGGCTGCCTTGAAGTCCTGAGCCTTGCCGCGCACATAGCGTCCGGCGCGTACCGCCTCGTCCGCCTTCTCGACCCCGTCGAGACTGCCCTCCTCATCGAACGCGAAAACCGCCGACTTGGCGGCCTCGGCGGACGAGGAGAAGAAGCCCCGCGCCCCGGCTTGCTTTCCGGCGGCCCTGCTGGCCCTGATAGAGCGGCCGGCGGAGACTGCGGCGCGGGCAGTAGAGCGGATGGCCGTGCCGGACACGGAATCGTCCCCGATGGATGCGACGGCTGAATTCACCAAGGCGTTTGCCGCAGCGGATTTGAATTTCGCGGCGGTCTTGGCGCGTTGCTCGGCTTTGGTGATAAATGCCGAGGCTTCCCTGTGGGCCGCGACCATATCATCGGAGGCCGCCCGGACGTGCTCCTTCTCGGCGACCACCTTTTGCGCGGCAGCGCGGACGCTATCGGGGGCATCGGCGACATTGGATACGGTACCCGTCACATCGCCATGGTTGTCCCCGCCGCGGGGCTTACCGATACGCGCGGCGGTTCCACCCGCGCCATCGCGCTCCGCCTGGGTCATGAATCCGAAGTCACGGGAATCAGATACCCCGGCTCGCTCGATGCCGTTGGCGCTCGTTCCGAGTCCGTCCTTGAAGCCCTTGGCTCTCGATGCGGAATCGGAAAATGCGGATGCCTGGACGCCCGAGTTCCATCCCGAGGCGTCGAGCGTCTCCAAGGCGTCCTTCTCGGCAGCAGCGAAGTCCTGCTTAGCCTGCAAATAGGCGGCCCTCGAGTTATCCAGGTTTTCCTGAATCTTCTTGCTGAGGTGTACGTCGCTCGCTTTGCCGCCGGTGAACATATCGGCAGATGCCCACGATGCGGATGAACCCTGGTGCGATCCAAAACCGATTGCCTCCGATACGGCTTCGGTTTTTTCCTCCGCGCCGCCCGTGTTGGCAGCCATAGGGGAGCCGCCGCCAAAAGGTTGCTGACCTCCCTGCATAGGTGCCGAACTCTGCCCCGCACCGCTCACGGACTTGGAAAATCCCGCCACGCCCGCATCATACGCGCCGGAGAAGGCATCGCGTGAATCGGCCTGCACGGACACGGCAGCGCCCTCGATGAAATCTCGGGAGCCGGCGATACCGGCCGCATCGATGCCGTCGAAAGAGGTCATCATGTTTCGCTGCGCGGCGGCGGCACGGTCGGCACCGCCCGCAAACTGGGTGGCAGTACCTTGCTGCTCCATGCGGGAGGTAAAGGCGCTGGGGATCTGTTGGATTGGCTGCGCGGCAATCGGGGCGGCAGGACCCTGAGATGCCGCAGCAACGAAACCCTGTTCCACGCCGCCTGTTTGATGGTTAGTCCCCATCACGCCGGCGCTATAGGCACTAGGAACAGCATCGCGGATAACAGTCGATACCGCGCTGGGCGTGCTTGCCGCATCGGCGCTAGCGGAATATCCAGAACTGGCCACATCGACATGGCGGTAGAAATTTGCGCCAGCCCCGGCTGTGCGTTGCAAGGCATCGTCATATACCGCCGCAGCCTGCCGCTGGCGCTCTGCTGCAGAGGACATGCTCGCCGTGCTGCCATCTTCCAGGTTAGACGAGGAACTTGCGTTTCCATATTTGGAATCGTCTGGCAAGATGTCCTCCTTCCAAAATCGTTTGGGTTACGGCCTCGAAGTATCGACCCGGCACTCGGTAATAGACGGGCAGTTGCCGCAGCGGCAACTGCCCGTCTTCACATTTGGCTACACGTCCGAGCCGCTCTCAGAACTCTCAGAACCCTGCTTCGGCTCGTTGCGCTTCTTCTTGCGGCCGCGCACGCGCTTGCGGCGGCGGAACTCGTCCTGCGGGGCGACATTCTCGGCCGTACCGCCGTGCTTTGCCGCATCGAGTGCCTCTCGCGCCTTCTTCTCGGCCCACTCGTTCGGGTCCGTGGAGAACAGCTCATAGAGGTGGTTATCAGTCGGGAACTCGCCCTTGATCGGCACGCGGGCCGACCCGAATACGAGAAGGCCCCAACCGCGGGGGGCGCCCTCGTCGATGCAGGCGACCTCGAGCGGCGACAGTCCCAAGGCGTCCGCCCAGTAGTCGCGATCCTCCTTGGACTGCTTGAGCAGCATGATGAAATCGGAGTTCTTGACGATTGCGTTGGCATCCTGGTTGCGGATCATGGATTCGGTCGACTGCGTGATGCCCGTCAGGTACATGCCGAACTTACGGCACTCGTTGGCGAATCGGCGGAAATAGTTGAGTACCGAGGGGTACTTGAACAGCGACTCCATTTCCTCGATATACAGCCATGTCCTGCGTCCCTGGTCGAAGTTGCTGTACATGATGTTTCGCACCGTCTCGCAGAACGAGATCAGCGCGAAGACGAGCATGGAGTCGGGCACGTCCTTGAAGTTCAATCCGACGGTGCGGGCCGTGAGGTCGATGTCGGTCTCGTGGTTGAAGAAGTTCGAGTAGCCGCTGACGAAGCGCTCATAGCGCAGGGCGATATTCTGCGCCATCGGCTCGGGCTGGCGCTTCAGCTCCTCGTAGAAGTCCTCGAGGATCGGCTCGCGGCCCCCCTCCATGTTGTAGCGGCGGAAGATGTTCTCGACGCAGCGCTGGATGATGGAGCGCTCCTCCTCGGAGAATACGGTCATGGTCTCGTTGGCCGCGGCCGCCGCCTGCGCGATCATGGCATCGGCCTTGAAAGCAACCTGCGTGCCGAAATCCTCGGATTCGCGGCGCTTGTCCATGCCGAGCGGGTTCAGGTGCGCGTCGAGGCCGACACCGAACGAGGCATAGGTGCCCCCCGCATGCTCGACGAGCAGCTTGTACTCGCCGGCACGGTCGAAGATGATAACCTGGTCGTCAGGCTTCGAGAGCAGCGTGCCCTCAATTTCGTTCTTGGCGAAGAATCCCTTGCCCGATCCCGTCTTGCCGGAGATGAAGCCGACAGGACTTGCCAGGTTGGCTCGGTTGCCGAACACGAGGTTGTTCGACAGCTTGTTCTGGTAGTACCAGCTACCGCCCTCCTGCTCGAGCTCCTGGGTGGCGAAAGGGACGAAGATGCACGCCTCCGACGTGGTGAACGGGCGGGAAATCTCGATGTGGTTGAGGCCGAGGGGCAGAATCGAGTTCAGACCTTGGCGCTGGCGGTACTCGAGGGTCTCCACCTGCACGCCCGCAGAAGACGCGACGTCGAGGATCTGGAGTACCTGCTCGGTCAGCTTCTCGGGGGACTCCGCCCACGTGTAGATAAGGCCGGAGAACATGAAGAGGTGCTGCTGCTGGCCTTGGAGCTGCGTCAGCAGATCCTCGGTCTCCTCGCGGGAGTATCGCAGCTCCGAGGGTAGGATCGAGTAGTCGTAGCCCTGCTGGACGGCCTTCTTCTGCTCCTCGATGGTCTCGGCATCGATCCATGCGCGGCGGGTCTTGACGAAGTTGATCGCCTTGGACTTCTCCATGGGCTGAAGATACCAAGTCACCTCGATGGGCATCGACATGTTCACGAGGTTCGCGACGACCGTGTCCTCGAGGGGGGAGTCGTACTTGCGCATGACCAGCACCTGGCAGTACTTGTCGTCGACCTTGAAGTACATGTTCGAGCCGTCGGGCTTGAAGTTGATGCTCATCGGCGCAATGAAGTCCTTCGAGCTGTCGGGACTGTAGATCGACAGGTCGCGCTCGTAGTCGAACGTGAACTTGCGGTCGGGGCGCAGCAGGGACTGGAGGACGGACAGGCGCTCGAGACCCGTCATCGGCGTGACATCGCAGCGAATCTGCTCGAAATTGCCCGTCAGGTCGGTGTTGATGCGCGAGAAGCGGGTTCGTGCCTCGATGGGGTTGTTCGCATGGATGCCGATGGTCATGTAGCGGGATCGCTTGATGTTCGAGACGCCCTCGGCGAGCTTATCGGAAAGCACCTCGTTCATCGTCTCGGCGTCCTCCTTGAGGACGTCGTTCGCCTGGCGCGACGGGTTGTAGAACTGGCGGTCGCGGATCTGGTCATGGCGCAGCGGCGTGTTGACGACGGAGAACTGCACCGTGGTGTCGGCGGGGAAATAGTTGTAGATATCGCACATCGCCGCGAGGATGGTCTTCTGGTCGTCGTCGCGGGCGTTCTGGTAGGTGATGTCGTCGAAGGAAAGGGTCTCGGAGTAGTAGCCCTCCTCGACCTCGCAGATGCCGTTCTCGAACATTCGGTTGTAGCCGATGGCATCGACCACGTTCTTGGCGTTGTCTCGGCGACGTCGCTGCTCGGCGGTGAGCTTGTCGCTCTTGGAGCTGCGCTCCTTGAGCTTCTTGGTCACCTCTGCGGCGCTTTTCGCCTGCGTGCGCTCCGCCTCCTTCGCCGCGGCGCGGGCATCGCGAATCTCATGGCGCTTGCCGGCAAGCTCGCGGTCGAGCTCCTTATGCACCTTCTTGACGTAGCGCTTGCGCTCCCGCTTGCTCATCTTCGCAAACTCGGGGTCGAGTTCGAAACCGACCTCACCCGGGCGGCGGAGACCCTCGGCGAGCGTCTCCATGTTCTTGAAGCTCTCGTCCTTGTTTGCCATTAGTCGCTCCAAAATTCTTCGATCTGTCTCTTGTTGGGGGCTGTGGTGTTCATCGGCTCAAGCGGCCCGCCCGGTTCCCACATCTCCAGGCCGTTGGTCTTGTAGAGTTTCGTCAGCACCTTGCTGCTGGCTTTCTTGCGCTCGTCCGCATACGCCTTCTTGAGGGAGTCCGCCTCGGCCTTGAATTCTCCGCGGTTGCTGGCGCTGACGTAGACCAGGCACTGCTCGTTGAAGTTGTGCGCGAGCCACAGCGGCGCGAACTTCTCGAAGTTCATGCCGTGGGGCGTATAGAAGCCGATGAGGGCGGCGGGAGCCGCGGCGAGCCATACGAGGTAGATGACGTCGTTGATGTCCACGTGGAACACGAACGTGCAGAGCAAGCCGAAAGCCAAGGCGCAGCCCACCGCCGCTCCGATACAGATGATCGTGCGTGCGGTGAGGCCGCCGATGACCTTGGGCTGATACTCGGTTACATCCTTGTGGACCGGTACCGACAGCACCCGCTTAGCCTCGCACCCAGCTGGTGTCGAGCGTACCGAAGTACAGGGCTGCGGCAGACACGATGACGCCGCCGATCAGCGTGCCGACGCCAGCGGCGATAGCAGCGCCGTTGCCCGAGGCGCCGTTGTGGACGTTGATGCCGATGGTGACGCCGCCCCAGACGACCATGATGGCGCCCAGCATCTGAATACCGCCCTTGAGCAGGGAGGTGATGTTGCCGAGGATGCCGCCGGCGGAATCGAGCTGGCCGAGCTGGACGGTGGCTACGGCAAGGGCGTGGTAAATCGGGTTCATGTGTATTCCTTTCAGGTGTATCGGTGCAGATGTGCTAAATCGACCAAGTAGCTTGAAAATGCCTTATTGGTCCAAATGCGCCGAATGTGTTACTATGCGTATGCGCCGATAAGGCGCCAGGGTGAAGAGGTTCGTGAGAACCGCTGTCATCTCCTGTCTAGCGCACCCATGAACTGTTTGGGGCCCGCAAGGGAATGCAGGTAGGTCGTTCGCGGCCGGGGTGCGCACCGCATGTCAAGGCGTCGGGCCGTCACGGGTCCGGCGCTTTTCTTTTTCAGGTGCTTCGGTAGACATGCGATCCTCCGTACCGGGTACAGGGCGGCGGCGTGCCGACCCAATGGACGCCACGAAGATACACGGCGCGGCCGAAAGGCACCCACGTCTTGCCGCAGCGGCAACATCGAGGCATTCGCGCAGTTAACGACCTCGGGCAGATGCAAAAAAGGGGCTCGCCGGACGCTCCCGTGAACCCCTTGCACAGAATCAATAGAGCCGCTGCCCTCTATTCCGCCTTGCCGGTTGAATCCGTATCGCGGGACTTGTAGTGCTTGCCGACCTCAGCATCCGATCGACCACGCAAAGGCATCCGCCGCGGCATCGACTTGGATTGACTCGCGAGGCGTGCGGAGTACTCGCGTTCCTCGCGGCGGCGCTTCTCCGCCATGTACTTCTTGATATCGAATCCGGGCGTATCGGCCATCATCCTGTAGTTCGGATGCTCCGTGAGCGGGTACTTCTCATCGACGATGGGGTTGGCGCCGTTGATGAGCACGACGCATTCCGTCTTGGGGAGCTTTGCCACCTCGGCGGGATCGATGAGGGCGCGGCCGACGGTCTGGCCGCTCTTCGACCAGCTGCCCTGTCCTCCGTGGCTCTGAGAGTAGTTCTCCTGGAAGACGGTCTGCTGGCCGCAAGAATCGGAGATGAACTCGCAGGTCGAGGTCGTGCCCTTGTTGGCCTTGCCGCCGCCGAGATAAAGGACGGTATCGCAGCAGCCCACGATGGAGTCGGCGGTCGCCTCGTCGTAGAGCTCGGCGAGCTGGGACTTGGCCTGCAAGATGACCGACATCGCGATGTTTCGCGAGCGCAGGACGGAGATGAAGCCCGAGATGTCGGCGGGAAGCGACAGGGAGCGGTACTCGTCGAGGATGAAGTTGACCGGGCGCGGCAGCTTGCCGTTGTATTTCTCCAAGGCCTTGTGGCACAGGACTCGCACCGTCTGGTAGACCATCATTCCGTGCAGAAAGCCCAGCGTCCTTTGGTCCGTGTCGTCGAAGATGGCGAAGATCGCGTTCTTCGAGTCGGGGTCTCCGAAGCGCTCGAGGTGCATCTGATCCTCGCCGACGACAAGCTGCTTCACTTCGGCGGCGGTGAACGGCGCCAGGCGTGCGTTGCAGGTGATCAGAATCGACTTGAGCGTCTTGCCGGCTGCGGACTGGAACTTGCGGTAGTTCTCCAAGGCGTAGTCCTCGGTGGGGTCGAACCCGCGCTTTCCGTTCTTGTGGACGTTGTCATACGGTCGCTTGTTGTCCGAATGACGGCGGAATGCCGACGGGACGAGGTCGAAGCGCTCGCCGTCCGCGCCGGTGTAGACCGAGATCTCCTCCGGTGCGTCCGAGGGGGTCGGGTTCTGAGCTGCACGCTCCTTGACCTCGGGATTCTTCGGGTTGCGCTTGACCCGTCGCATACCGGTCTCGATTTCGTCGAAGATGAGGTCCAGCGGGCTCTTGTAGTTCTCGTTGGACTCGGATGCCTTGGCCATCGACAGCAGCTTGAGAAGGCCGCCGATGTTGTAGTCCTGGGCGGGGCAGTAGTCGCGCATGAACGCGATGAGCGCCATGTAGAGCATCTTCTCGGACTTCTCCCAAAACGGGTCTCCCGAGCTGGACTTGGGAGGCGTCGTCATGGAGATGAGAAGTCCCGCGAACGACTGGATTTCGAGGTCGGTCCTGACGTAGTGGAGCGGGTTGTAGATCAGGGAGCGGTCGGGGAAGAACGTGTTGAACGAGCGGATCTCATAGCCGTTGTTCGTGAGCATGTTGCCGACATCGAGCAGGAGGTCGCCCTTGGGGTCGGTGATGAACAGGTCGGAATTCATCTGGCACACGTTGGGCTTCACATAGTAGCGCGTCTTGCCTGCGCCCGAGCCGCCGATGACCAGCACGTTCATGTTGCCGTCGTAGTTCATCGAGAAGCCCTCGCGGCTCCAAGCGCGACCGGTGCTCTTCGAGAGAAGCAGCGCGTTCGCAGATCCTTGCGGATTTTTATCCTCGATGAAAGGCGCGAGTTCCTCGGTGGTGGCCCACCGCGCCGAACCGTGCTCCTCGCCGACTCGGGTGTTCTTCTGCCCATAGACCAGGCACACCATGGCAATTGCCCAAGGGATGCAGATTCCGAGGAGCATGCCGAGCATGCCGGCGTCGTTCGTCAACAGACGGAACGGATGGGCGGCGATGAAGCCCCACATCTCCGCAGGGGCGGCCGTGAGGCCCTCGAGCATATCCGAATAGGAGCAGGCGCAGTCGACGAACCTGTTGCCGAGGTAGGCGAAGGGGAGGGTGGCAGCCGCCGCGCCCAAAAGCGGCGCCACCTCTTTCGTGACCTTCATTAGCGGTTCACCGTCTCGAGCGAGACGTCCTTCTCGGCTTGGGCAGCGGAGCGGGATGCGACATATGCGGCCTCTTCGCCCTTGTCACTCATCAGCTCGTCGATGTTGCGTTCCTTCATGCTGACGGGCTCGTAATCGGGGTCGTCATCGATACATTCGGCATCCGAATCGAGCTTGTCGGGCGTCCCGTCCCCATCGCGGTCCTCGGCGGCATCGCGAATGCCGTCTCCGTCGGAGTCCCCGGTGCCGGGGGCATCCTGCCCATCGGCATAGGGCGTGGAGAGGTCACCGTTATGGGCATCGGGGCGAGCCTGGACGCAGTCCGCCGTGGTCTTGCTGTTGGAGATATCCTCGTGTAGCTCGGCCTTGCGGGTCTCGCGCGACAGCGCCTCGTCCGCATCGGCGGCGCTCAAATCGCCATCGGCTCGGACTGCCGGCGCGGACTCCACCGTCTTCTCGGCCAGTTCCTCCTCGGCGATAGCCTCCGTGGATTCAGGTCCGGTCTTGCCGTCTGCGGCGTTGCCGGCGGGACTCTCCTCACCGCGTGTCTCATCGACGTCATCGAGACTCGGGGCGAAGACCCCGCCATCGTCCGGGTCGCGCACATCATGATCTGGGTCTACACCCTCATCTGCACGCTCATCGGCATCTGCACGATTATCGTCTCCATGCTCGGGCTCGACCTCGGACGTCGGCATATCGACACCCATATCGCCGCCTGCCTCGTCATATCCATCAGTCCCATCTTCGATGAGCGGAGGTTCGAATTCCACGCCGATGCGGTCCTTGTAGCGCTGGCGCATGAACAGCTCGCCGCGCTCGGGTCCCATGGCTTGGATCTTCTTTCCCTCGATATCGAGGGCTTCCAAGGCGTGATCTGCATCGCCTTTGTTGACGATGACTTGGTTGCCGATATGGCGGGCGTTGATGTCGTAATCCTGCAAGATGGAGCAATAGTAGGCGGCGTTGAACGAGGATGCCTCGTTCTCGAACTCTCCGAACGTGAAACGGGTGCAGTCCCCATCGGGCAGGCTTTTGATATAGCCCTTGTCCGCTTTGCCCTTATCGAGTTTGTCGAGATTGATGATGCGGGCGGCATATCGATGGTCTCGGCTGATGTCGTAGATGGCATCTTGAATGGTGTGGGTGCGCTTCCCGTGACTGTCCTTTCCGTCTTTCGGATGGACGAGGAAGTGGCCGACGACGGTGGAGTTGGCAAATAGTTTCGGGGAGATCTGCTTCAACTCGCGAAGGGTCGCCTGCGCTTCAGCGGGAGAATCGAACCAAGTCGTCGTATAGTCTTGTTTTTTCATCCCCTTGCCGTTGTTCGATAGGCCCTTGGCCGCCGACTTAGCGTCTCGGGCTTCTGCTCGCAAGCGGTTCGACTCATTGATTTTGTTCCTGAGCATCTCCCTGCCGAACATCTCGAGTATGTTGAGCAGCTTGATTCCGGCCTCATCTGAAATTGATGGCATATCCTCTACCTCCGAAGGTCGCTGTGACCAAGCCCAATGCTCAGCCACAGCGCAGGCTACATCGGAGAGAGAAACCCCCTTCGGGTCGTGCCGCAGCGGTTAGATTCAACCGTTTCGCATCGACTCAACGGGAGTGAAGGTGCCATCTAGCGCCAAACGCCCATCGATACGGACTGGCCGTGCTCGTTTTCGGCGAGGATGCTGCCGTCGGACTTGTAGATGAGCTTCTTGACGAGGAACTTCTGGAATCCCGACCCAAACGCGACGGTGGTCACCTCCCCGGGGAGAAGCCCATGGGGTAGGGCGAGGCTTTTGACGCCGTCGGCTTCCTGCAAAGCCGCCGAGGCCCCGTCCGCACGCGATGACTCATCGGCGAGCTTCATGTTGGCGCGCTCGAGTTCCTTGGCGAGTCTGCTTGAATCCCGCTCGGCCGCACGTGCGCGGCCCTCGGCATCAGTCGCGCGTGCGGTGGCTTCCATCAGCTTGGACTCCGCATCCTCGAGGTCGTCCTTCAAGTTCGAGCATACCGAAAGCTGCTGCCGCAAGGCGCCGACCTTGCCCTTGTAGCTTTCCAGGTCTTCCCGCAGAAGCTCTACGGCTCGCGCCTTGCCCTCGGCTCGGTCGGCTCGTTCGCGCTCGGACTCGACCTCCTTCTGGAGACGCTCCAACTCATCCTTGTGCGAATCGCTGACGGCACGGTTGACCTCTTCCTGCTTGGAATCGAGCGCCTCCTGAAGCTCCGCGATACGCTTTTCGTATTCCGCCGCGTCCTCTTCGAGCTTGCCCTGTGCCGCCTGCACCTGCTCGCGTAGCCGCTCCTGACCGCGCACCAGCTCTCCGATTTTCTGATCGTAGTCATGGCGCTGGCGGTGGTTCTCCTCCCGTGCCGCCTGAAGGTCCGCCTTGATCGACTCGCTGTTCGCCTGCACGGCCTCAAGGGCTGCGGCCGCATCGGCTCGTGCCTTCTGGGTCTGGGCGAGACTTTTTCCGAGGGCCTCGTTTTCCCGCGCGAGGTCGCCGATCTTGTCGGCGCTCGACTGTTCGCTGTCGCGCAGGTGGCTGGCGCCTTGCCGCTCGACCTCGAGCGAAGACTCCAGCTCCTCGATCCGGCTCGATGAATCGCCGAGCTTACCCAGCAGTTCGTCCCGCTCGGCCGAAACCGTCTCGAGCTCGGCTTTGGTCTGGGCGACGGAATCGTGCAAGGCGGCGTTGTGGTTCTCGAGCCTCTTCATCTGCTCATCCGCAGCGGCCTTGAGCTGCCAGCAGCTCTCCCGAGCTTCCTCGAGCTGCCTCTCGCGGTCCTCTGCCTGGTTTTGGAGGGTGGACATGTCGAAGGCCAGCTCGCTAGCGCGATTCTCGGCCTCCTGTGCCCGAGCGACAAGG
Organism: Collinsella sp.; assembly: GCA_048524725.1. Taxonomy (GTDB): domain Bacteria; phylum Actinomycetota; class Coriobacteriia; order Coriobacteriales; family Coriobacteriaceae; genus Collinsella. The sequence goes on from DBFVGT010000144.1 coordinate 32,452, forward strand.
CCGTTGACCTCATCTATCGACATCCCGCTCGTGTTCTCTAAACGGGAGCGCAGGCCGAGAACTTCCTGACGGAACTCCTCTTTCTCGCTGCGTTCGCTCTCGATTTGGTCATTGGCCTCACCGAGACGTTCCAAGAGGCCCTGCGTCTTGCTCCGCTCGCTATCAAGGAATTCGAGCGTCTCCGCATTGATGCGCTTGAGGTTCTCAATCTCATCTGCGGCTGCGGCGTTATCTGCCGCAGCCTCCACCGCCGCAGCCATCTCGGCACACTTGTGCTTGAACTCCTCGCATTTGCGCTCATGCTCTTGCTTGGTTTTCGCGAGCTCGGCCTTTACGGACGAAAGTTCGGCCAAGGCCGAATCGCGCTTATCACGAGCCTCGTCAACGAGCCGTCTGGCCTCGGCGCGAGCGGCCTTCATGCGCCGTGCGCGGTTACGTGAGCTGTGAGCCGCCTTGCAGGGGGCGTCTGCAGGCAATTGTCCCATTGCTTCTCCAATCGGATCTTAGTTTTCCGTCAACTCGTCGATATCCTTCGGCACCTCGATGCCCTTGACCGAGCACATGTAGCGAAGGGCCTCGCGTCGGTTCTTCGCGCGGGGGGCGATCATCGCCGAGTGGTAATCGCCCATGAACGTCCAGATGATGCCCGAGGTCGTCTTGTTGGCGGTGAGGCAGTACTTCCTCGCAAGCGCCTCGGCTTCATTCGCGCATTCCGAATCGTTTTCGGGCGCATCCTCGTGGCTGGTTCCCGCAGATTTTCCGCTGGCCGCTCGGACCTTCTTCAGATAGAACCTAAACCCGTCCGCGCGGCGAAGCCAGTTGAGCGGGAACATCGCGTAGCGCTTGAAGGCGGCCGAGCCGCCTTCGGAATTCTGCGTCATGAGCTCATCGAGATAGAGGTCCCACGCGTCGCATATCTCATCGGCATCGGCACCCGCGTTCATGGCATCGCGGATCGCGTCCATGGTCCTCTCGAGGAAGATGCCGTCGCAATGCTTGGGAGACGAGTCGGCGATGAAGCGGGCCGCATAGCGGACCTCGGCGCTCCAGCCGCCTTCACCGCCCGGCTCGCCGTTTCCACCCCCTTCGCAATGTCTATCTCCCTCGTTGGGATTATCAGAAGAATAAGAAAAATAATTATCATTATTATTCTTATTATTATTTATATATACGTCGCGTTCAGAAGAAGACAGGTCGCTATCCTGCGGTTTTGCTGCATCTCCGCAGCTAGATGACGCTGCGGTATCTTCATCAGATTCGACGTTTGCGCAGGTCGCGCCGATACGACAACTTGGCGCATCGTTGTGACAAAATGACGCATCGTTGCGCCAAGTTGACGCATCGATGTGACAACTTGGCGCATCGTTGTGACAAAATGGCGCATCAGCCTGACCTGCGGATTGTTGAAAACTCGAGTTTTCAACAGCCGAGATGTGACAAGTTGGCGCATCAGCCTGACCTGTGCTTTGTTGAAAGTCGAAATCGAGGATTTGCCCGCCCCGCGAGGCGGAAACGGGTATCGTCGCCTCAATCGCGGCATTGATTTTCTCCTGGACGGCGAAGTAGGAGCGCGGCGATTTCATGCCGTTCGCCTCCCTGCCGGTGCGGTACAGCTCGGTGTAGCCGATGAGGCCCGCCTTGCAGAGGCTGTCGAGCGCACGCTGGACGGAGCGGCGCGAGATATACAGATCGAGGGCGAGCTGGTCCTGCGTGACGTAGTAGCCGTATGCCGAATGATGGCTCATCGAGTAGATCTTGGCGTAGACCGACAGCTCGGCGCTGGATGCCTTGAGACCCAGCCCGGTCGGGTCCACCATCCAGTCGAATACGGTATAGAAGTTGCGGTCGAGCGCGTTATCAGGACATCTTGTCGTAGGCACCGTCGTCGACCTCGCTTTCGCTTGACCCGTCAGCCAGCTTTGCATCCTCGGTGCCGCTGTCGGCATCGGCGAGAACCGATTCCACGGCATCGTAATCGCACTTGAAGCTCATCGACAGGCCGTCCTCGTCCATGACGGCGCAGACGAGTCCCTTGGCAGCAAGCTCGTTGAGCGTCTTGAAGACTCGCGCGATGCCGTGCTCGGCCGCCCTGCGACCGCGGGCTGGGGCAGGGCAACCCTCATCGAGGGCCTGCGCGATATATTTCGAGGTGATGCGCTCACGGGCGGGGTCGTCGGTGCAGTCGCGCTCGAAGATGAGCGCGAAGACGATTGCCTTGGCGTTGTTGAGGCCGAGACGGCTCATCCAGCCGTACTGCTTCCAGTAGGTCTCTTGCTCCAGACGGTTGTTGCTACGATTGTTGTACGCGAAATCCATGATAGTCCTCCTATTTTGCTATCGACATGACTCTGCTCCGGCTGTTTCGGCCGGAAGGCGTTTCGATAGGAGAGGGAGAGCTGGGTGACTGCTCGCCGACACATGCGACCCAAGTGCTCGGCTCGTTCTCGCCGACATGGGTGCGCTCGATGTAGCCGCGTTCGGACAGATCGCTCAGAACACGCCTGACGGTCGTGACCGATGTGTTGCTGAGGAACGCGAGCTTAGGTTTTGAGACGCTGAGGCCCTTTTCGCCCGCTTCGCAGACCAGGGCGAAGATGATGAGCTCGTTTCCCGATAAATCGAGATCGCGCATCATCCACGGGTCGATGGTGAAACTCATTTGAGATCACCTGCCAAAGTGCACGTGCATGGCGAAAAGACCCCGAAGGGCTTGATACCCTCGGGGTCGATAGCTAACAGATTGCACGGATAGGCGGCAGCGTTCACAGCTGCACGCCCAGCAGGGCGGGTCATGCAGTTCATCTCCTATCGTCCGGCTTGGGGAACCGGTATGCTTTGATTTTGTGGCGCTATGCCGAGCTTGTCAACTAGGCATTTTTGAGAAGGGTCTTGAGTAGCAGCTTGCCGAGCTGGGCTTCTCCGATCTGGTCGATCAGTGCTTCGTCCACCTCAACTTCGTCGTTTTTCATAAGAGCCGCACTATCGGGCGCACCTGCGCCCAGAAGGGTCTCGCCTCCGAAGATATCCACGCCGTATTTTTTGAAGAGCGGGGCGTACTGCTCTTTGATTTTCTCCCTCGCAAGGCAGCGCTCGCTCACGCTCTTGTAGAGAGCCTCGTAGCTGATCCCCGCGAGCTTGAAGATATAATCGCGGTTGAAGGTGAAGCGGTTTTGGAGGCGTTGGTACTCGACGGTATCGGCGCGACACATTGATTGGAGCTTCGAGCGGCTGCAACCGAGGACTTTGGCGGCCTGGTCGGAGTTGAGAACGAGCGGGAGCTGCAAGAGCTCCTCATCGCTGAAGGATGCGGACTTGGCGCTCTTTTTGACTGCGGTATTCATCACGCTACATCTCCTCCGCGACAGACGCGAAGGATGGATTTGCCATGCGCTGCATCTGCTCCTCGACGGCAGAGTCGAACGCGTCCAAAAGACGGGCGGCGCCTTCCGCGGGCAGCATCGCCCTCACAAACACGAATTCACTAGCGGTCGGCTCGCGAAGGAAGTTGCACTGACAGTCGAGAAGCTCGGCCCCGCCGACCGATTCATTGATAGCCGTGGCGAACAATTTCGTGTCCTCGACGTAATCCAAGAGGATTTTGGATGCGGACTCCAGTACAGGGTTTGCGGTCATCATGTCTCCGTAACTAACGAACTACTTGGGGCATAGTTGACGAATGTGGAATGGTGTTCCTCATTCGTAGCTACGAGCGATATATTAACCCTTTTTTCTATTCTGGGCAATATAATTTGGAATCGTAATTTACATACGTGGAAATTACCTATTTGCGCGATTTATATCTACATACGCGAAAATGACTTCCAAATCATGTATTCTGTAGCCGAGTAGTAACCTGATCTACAGATAGGGGAGACCATGACCTTCAAGGAGATTCTTGAGAAGTACGGTATCACGGCATCGGAACTCAGCCGCAGGTGCGGGGTTTCGACTTCAACCTTGAGCACCTTCGTGAACGGCAGGTCGAAATGCCAGAACATGCAGATCTCCACGTTTCTGAGGATATGCAAGGGCTTGGACATTCCGTTTGAGACATTTGTGGAAGACCTGTTCGATGGTGAGGAGGAGAACCCAGGAAAGAAGGCGCTTCTCTCGGGCGACGAGGAATCCCTCGTGAGCGATTTCAGGGGCTTCAACGCGCAGGCGAAATCCTGCCTCATGCGCGTATCGAGCGCCATGAAATTGGATCCCACCAACATGCAGAGAAATCACGAGGTGCAGGTCGAGAAGATAGAGCCTGATGACGTGGAAACAAATCCGGATGGCGCAGGGGAAGCCGATTAGCTCGCCAGGCGGCACCGGCGCTTTTCAAGCTACAGCTACCGAGCTACATATGTAGCCATGTAGCTGCATAGCCGCCTACATGACGCTATACAGACATATCGAGAAAGATAGGAGTTCGATACCATGGCTGGGAAAAAGCCCACCGCGGCTCCGAAAAAGCAGGTAGCGGGCAAGGACCGCCCCTACTCTAAACTGGAGTCGCTCATCAAGGGATCCGGATACTCAAACAGCCAGGCGGCAAACCTTGCCGGCATTCCGGTGAGCACGTTGACGACGATTATCCGCCCTGAAACCGACTTGGGAACGGTCCGCGTCTCTAACTTGCTCGCCCTTTGCCGGGTCTTGAACATAACCATAGAGCAGCTCTTCGACACCGAGATGCCGGTAGCCGACGACACCGATGCCCCTGTCGGGCAGAGGCTTGAGTTGGTCACGCTGTTCAATCGCCTCAATACCGAGACCCGCGGCGAGCTGATTGGCATAATGAGGAGCCTTGCGAAAGACCCGAACCGCCTGATGGTCTGGCCGAGCGAACGCGACTGACCGATTTTACAGGTAGCCGTGTAGCTCGATACTCAACTACACGGCTACAGAGCTACACGCCTACCTAGCTGCCTGAATACCCGTGCTACTTCAGGCAGACGACATACCACTTGCCGCCGTCGGCGATAATCGACCTGCGGTGCGTCCTGTTCCCGCGACCGATGACATAGACATCGCGGACATACGCGAACCTGCCCGCGGTACGGGACGGGCACATGAGCGGCGCACCGCTACTCGAGATGGCAAACCTTCGCCCATCGGGCCAGATGATGCATGTCGGGTTGCCGCCCGCATCCTTCTCAACCGACACCTCCACGAGATTCAACTGATCTCCAACCATTCGCCCTCCACAAGACAGACATCGCCATACGCCCGCGAAGCCGCGGGCTTTATTGATTAAGCGTCCCACGCGGCTACCGTCCACATGGGGCGCTTGCCGCAGCGGCATGCTCCACGCTCATGTCAAGCCACGGCGATGGCGCTCGATCGGCCTTTTCCTTCCATCGCTATGCATCAAAGCCGGCTACACAGCTACACGGCTACCGTGCATGTCACGTAGCCGACTACCGAGCTACACGGCTACAGCCAAGCCGATTCCGCTGCTAGACGGCGCTTTACGAGGCAATCCCACGCAACCTTGACCGCCACCTGCTGCCGCTGCGGCAACAGGTGAATGGCAATGCATGGATTGGCGTATTTTCACGGGGCTAGCAAAACCTCCGAATGGAAGGAGACCTCGATATGCGCAAACGCGAGGCAAAGAACAAGAAGACGATTTTGAAGCCGGCGGTGACCATGGCCGTGACTGCAGGCCTCATGCTGTCCCCGGTCATGCAGACCATGGCATTTGCCCAGACGGCATCCGCAGACGGCGATCAGCTAACCACCCAGACCGACATCCAGAAGGTCACCGAGCAAGCCGTAAAGGATGCCAAGGCGACCATGGATCTCGCCAAGGGCAAGCTGGACGAGGCAAACGAGCAGCTCGATACCGCGAAGGCCGCCATGAATGCCGCACAGTCGGCACAAGCCGACGCCCAGACCGCATACGATCAGGCAACCGCCGACGCTGAGGCAGGTGAGGCCGATGTACAGGCCGCGTCCGATGCCAAGGCTGCAGCCGACCAGAAGCTGACCGAGGCCAAGGCCGCATATGATGTCGCCGCCGCAAAGCGAGCCGACGCTGCAAAGGCTGCCGAGCAGGCTGCTGCAGCCTACGAGGCCGCAAAGGCGGGACGCGCAGGCGCGTTCGAGAAGATCGAGACCACCAAGCAGGTATGGACCGACGCCAAGGCAGCGGTCCATACCGCGAAGAAGGCCGTCGAGAAGGCCCAGCAGGGCGTCGACGAGGCCGAGGCTAAGGTTGCCGACCTCGAGCAGCAGGTATCCGATGCCCAGGCGGCCGAGGATGCCGCCCGCAGTCAGCTCGATGCCCTCCAGTCCGAACTCGACCAGGCAAACGCCGAGCTTGCAGACGCCCAGAAGACGCTCGATGAGAAGCAGGCCGAGTTGGATGCGGCGCAGGCCGACATGGAGGCCAAGAAGGCCGATTGGTACGGCAAGGTCCACGCCTATCTCGATGCCTTCGGCAAGTGGGGCGATGCCGCTATCCAGAAGCTGACCCAGGCTAAGGATACCGCCCAGTCCAAGGCGGCAGATGCCCAAACCGCCCTCGACCAGGCGAACGTCAAGCTCGAGGCGGCCAAGCAGGCCGTCGCCAACGAGCAGACCCGTCTCGATGCCGCAAATGCCACCGTTCCCCAGGCAGAGCAGAACATCCAAGACGCGAAGGCCGCTCTCGCTGCAGCCCAGGACGAGTACGACCTCATCAAGTCCATCGCGGACTCCCTGCCCCAGTATCGCCAGAACCTCGATAATGCTCAGCAGAAGCTCGAGCAGGAGCAGACCGCCTATACCGCAGCCGCAAATGCCTACTACCAGGCTCAGGTCGCAGGCACCGCGACCGAGGAAGAGCTGACCTCCCTCATGGATGCGGTCAACGCCGCCCGTGACACCTTCCAGCAGGCACAGGACATCTACAACGACATCAAGGTCGCTGTTGACGAGCGTGAGGCCCAAGCCGCCACGCTCGGTGATAAGCAGGCCGCGGTCGATGTTGCCCAAAAGGCAGTCGATGCCGCGCAGGCCTCCTACGATGACATCGTGAACAACTACATCCCGACCTGCGAGGCACAGCTCAAGACCGCCAAGGATGATCAGGCGGCCGCACAGCAGGCCGTCGCGGCCGCGACCGACGCCAAGGCCGCAGCCGACAAGGCCGCCAAGGATGCGTCCGATGCGCTGGATGATGCCCTGAACCATGCCGGCGATCTCGAGCAGCTGAATCAGGCTCAGCTCGAGGCGAACAAGGTCTTTGCCGATGCTTCCTCCAAGTATCAGGGCTTGAAGCCTGGCGTTGAGGATGCCGCCGGCGTCCGCGACCAGGCGAAGGCTACCGCAGACGAGAAGCAGGCCGCCTACGACCAGGGCGCGGATGAATTCGATGCCGCGCATGACAAGACCGCTCAGCTCCAAGGCCAGCTTTCCGATGCCCAGACCGCCTTGGTCGAGGCTCAGAAGTCCCTCGAGGATGCCGTAGCCGTGATTGACGTGAAGAAGGGCGAGCGTGCCGCCGCGAAGGCCGCCTACGAAAAGGCCTTGGGTGACTACGAGGATGCGGTCACCGCCGAGCAGAAGGCGCTGGATGCCAAGGAGGCCGCCGATGCCGACCTGGCTGCGGCCCAGCTCGCATATGACGAGGCTGAGACTGCCTACCAGAAGGCCGCCGTGGCTGCCGCTACCGCTGCCGCAGGCAAGGACGAGGCGGAGCAGAAGCTCGCCGAGCTCAAGGCCGCTGCCGACAAGGCCAATGGCACGTTGATCGAGGCAACCGCCGCCGTCAAGCTCGCTCAGGGCGATGTCGACACCGCTTCCGCCGCCGTGGATGAGGCTCAGGCCTACTACACCGCAGCCGCCCAGGACTACAAGAACCTCTCTGATGCCTACGAGGCTTCCAAGACCGAGAATGGCAACGGCACCATCGCCGGCGGTAACACCGAGACCGGCACCGAGGACGGTAACGCCAACGGTGCCGGTGGAGCCGGAACCGACCAGGCTGCGGGCGCGAACGGCAAACAGGCCCAGGGTGAGCAGGCTCAGGCCGCTGCCGCTTCCGACCAGAAGGCCCTGCCCCAGACGGGCGACTCCACCGCGCTCGAGGTGAGCGTCATCTCCGGCATGGGCGCAGCCGCGATTGCCGCAGCGGGCATCGCACGCCGCCGTGGTCTCCATGCTGCACTCTAGATCCTAGCGGTCTAGACCCCAAGCCCTTTCCCCTCGAGAGGAGGAGCCGCCGAAATGGTGGCTCCTCTTTTTTGCTTCACTGCGTAGCTGCACGTCTACCGAGCTATCTTGTTACACGACTACGGAACTACAGAACTATTCGGCTACACCGCTGCCAAATGATTACATTCGAAGAGACTCCCTCATATCAGATGATTACTTTTCTTATTCTTCTTATTCTTTTCCTCATTCATCTGGACAATCGTTTGGCAAGCTCGTCTATGCGTCTATGCGTCTATGCGTCTACAGAGCTACCGAGCTACATAACTACACGCCTACTGAACTGCGTGTTCACACGCAGACTGTTGGCAAGAAAAGAGCGCCCCGGAAGGCGCTCTTTGAATTCAGCTTGAGTTCCGTTGAGATGCCTAATGCTCATCGACCGCCGCGATACGCCTGCCAATCCATCTCATGACGGGAACCGCCATGGAATTGCCGATGGCCTTGTAGCGCGGCCCATCGGGACATTCCTCGGCGGGCTTGCCCTTCCAAGCGATCAGCGTATGCCCATCGGGGAAACCCTGCAGGCGTTCGCACTCGAGCGGGGTGAGCCTGCGGACGAGCATAGGGTTAACCTCCGCGGGCTTGTCCGCGATTTCAGAGGCAACCATATGCGGGTGGTTCGCGAGCAGCGTGAAGGCCGGGTCGCCGTCCGCACCGACCCCAAGGCCCGTCCCGCGACCCAGCTTCTTGTCACGGGTTGCGATTTGCTCATTGATGGGATAGGTGCCGCCCGTGCATGCGAAAGTGGCCTGCTTCATGCCGGGTCTGGCGGCAAGCGCCCCGCTGAGGGTCCCATCGCCGACGATGCGCACCTCGTTGCGCACGTTCTGCGCGAATCCGAAGGGCGGCAGGATGCCATTCTCGCGAGCCCAGACGGCGGGACCGGATGAGGTATCGAGGATCGGGAAGACATCGGACTCGCCGACCCCCAAGCCGTTGCTGCTCGAGTGGGCGAGCTCGCAGACATATGTCTGAATATTCATGCCGTCCACCACAACGGGGGCGTCGTCCTTGCCCATATGTGCGGTAAGGCATCCCGCGATTTCATCGCTGATATGGCAGTGCGCCTGCGTGCCCGTCATGCAGACGATGTTTTGGCCCCTATCCGCGCACGGGGACGAATCTCCTCGGGCCGTGAGGCACCCCGCGATCTCCGTACCGTACTGGGACATCGCCATGACCTGTTGGTCGGTGCCACTCAGAGGCAAGACTGCCGGAGCGTGCCAGTCAGCCGTGAGCGTGTTCGCCTGTTCCTCCGCATAGCCTATCGTGTTTGCTCGGGGCGCAGCGGAGTACTTGAAGCCTGCGCACGCAGCGCTGCGTCCAGCTCGGCGGGCAAGCTCCTTCCTCTTTTCACGGCTCGATTGAGGATACCCTGACAGGCAGTCGGGCTCAAAGAGAACCTCTGCGGGGGATTCGGCTCCAAGATGTCCGACAAGAAACAGACGGCGGCGTCGCTGGGCCACTCCGAAGAATTGCGCGTCCAGAACTCGCCATGCGAGACTATACCCGAGTTCATCCATTTCGCTGAGCAGCTGTCCGAAAGCCCCCCCATCTTCGCTCGTGAGCGCTCCTGGGACGTTTTCCCATAGAAACCAGCGAGGACGAAGTTCCTGTACGCATCGAATGTACTCGAACATAAGGCCGGATGCGCCTTTGAGGCCTTCGCGCTTACCCGCCACCGAGAACGATTGACACGGGGATCCGCCAACAACAAGGTCGATAGCTCCATCGATTTCTTCCTTCCAGTCGATTTTGGTGATGTCTCCGAGGTTGGGGACGTCTGGCCATCTCTCGGCCAGCACGGCGCACGGGAACGGCTCGATTTCCGAGAAGGCCAACGGCTCCCAGCCGAGTGGCTCCCAGGCGAGTGTCGCCGCCTCGACGCCTGAGAAGATGCTTACATAGCGAAAGCCCAAGGGGTCCTCCTGACCGCGAACCAACAACGGTTCCCAGTCTCTGGCACCCCGAAAAACCCGACGGAGTCTTGCCGCAGCGGCAATTCCCCAGCTAGATAGTGATCTACCGACCTATTTCAAATTGAGGTTTTCGTCCTATGGGGCTTCGCGACTATCGCGCTGCGTGCCTACCCTGCTACACAGCTACAGAGCTACACGCCTACACGCATAAGAAAACAAAGGGGTGCCCGTAATGGCACCCCGTGGCATAACTGGTCGTTATTATTGTTTTCACCCGAAGATAGGAAACTCGCTATCGTCGGCTGCCGAACTGCATGCCTATCGTGCTGCTGGACTACGGGGCTGCCTGGTTACCGAGCCACATTGCTACCAAGCTATCGGGCTACACGCATAGCCGCCTGCCCACATAGCTACCTACCGCTCCTATCGGCGGGGGAGTGCGATAGCGTATTCCTGAAGTTCTCTCGCCGCCGATTGAGTTCATCGAGTTCGTGCGCGAGGGTGGCCTTGTCCTCGAAAAGGTCATCGAGGCTCATATCCTTATTCGGGGCCAAGCCCATGACCGTATCCATGATGACCGGATAGGATGTCCGGAGGGCCTCGGTATCCCCGAAGCTGCGGATGATGAATCCGAGGCTGTCGCGGCTGGATTCGAGCAGCTGATCGTTGACGTAGAGAAGGGTGTCGTAGCCTTTTGCCGATGCGTCTTTGCTGAGCATGGCGACGATAGGCATTCGCTCACCGCTTGATTTCTTGTCTACCTTTTCCGGCTTCAGTAGCTGCAGGCTGCTCGGCACATAGCAGGATGAGCTGTGGTATTCGGCATTTACCTTTAGGCACCCGATGGCGAATTGCGCCGCATCGCCCGATATCCAGATCTCGGCGTTGACTCGGGTTGATAGGGGGTCGACCTTGCTGACATGGGTGGCGGAGCTGGCGAAGAGATTCATCATGCGTGCCGCCAGGGCTTTAGAGGGGAAGTATTGCGAGAGCGAACTCCCCAAGTCGCGCGGTGTCAGGGTTCCCGCGAGAGCCTTCTTGTATAGAACCCACGGTTTGACATGGCATTGCCCGATATCAATGCCGACGAGATGGTTGAAGCGTTTCTTTGAAAAGGCTACCTCGAGCATGCGGGTGTTGCCTTCCTCTCCATAGCAGATGAGGAAATCCTTCCCGCAGAGATTGCGGTCGTATCCTTTGGCGAGATTGGAAATTCGTTGCACGTCCCTGTTGTCGGCTTTCATAACGTCCTCCTTGTCCTTCCGACAAGGATTGCTCGGACAGACACTATGACCCAATCCGAGGGCACTAAAAAGATAGGAGCCCCCGCTCGTGACCGCGGGTCGGGGCTGCGACAATGATGTTGAAGTGCCATAGGCGCAGCCGCGCCGCAACGAGGTTGGGAGGCTCCCATGCCAAAGTATTCTACCGCGTTCGGGATGGACGTCCACCTGAGGTCGACCACCGTCTGCGCCCTCGACGCGGACACCGGCGAGGCCGTGACGAGGAGG
>DBFVGT010000145.1:0-11568 GCA_048524725.1 Collinsella sp.
CGATGCCTTCCGCGTGGTGATGGAGCTCATCATGTCCTATCTCGATGTGCCGCTGAAAGACAAGACGCCGCGGCAGCAGGAGCTCGAACGGCGGCTTCGTGAGGAGATTTTTATCGATTGGGCGGGAATGTAGCCGCGCGGGCGGAAAACGGTCGCGCGGACTAGAGTTTTGGTCGCAAAATACTTATATTTTGCCTTGGAAGGGCCTTAAAAATGCTACCTAGAATAAGTTGTTTCGGAAAATGGACAGTCAACTTACATTCGGCACATAGAGACCGATTTTTACCTACTAAAGTCCCTGATAAAGCTGTTTATCATAGCGGGTGTGCTTAGCGACTGGAGCCTCACTATCGATTATCTGAAAAAACTTGTTCTGGGTATCATTTTAAAGTCGTCCGGAGCAACAAAATCGCCCCCCGTTTCGTGAAAACGGGGGGCGAATGGGCTTCGTGGTCTGTCTGGCAGGCTTGGCACCGGCGCTATTTAATCACGCGCACGCGATACATCGACGGAATCTGCTTTAGCGCCTCGATCGTGCTGCCGTCCAGGTGCTCATCGGTGTCGAACATGGTGTAGGCGTTCTCGCCAGCGGACTCGTTGGTCATGCGCTGCACGTTGGCGTTGTCCTTGGCGAGAATGGCCGTGATCTGGCCTATCATGTTGGGCACGTTGGCATGCAGGCAGGCAATGCGGCTTGCGGCGCGCGCCTTGCCCATGCTGCAGGCGGGGTAGTTGACGCTGTGTGCGATGTTGCCGTTTTCCAGGTAATCCTTGAGCTCGCTGATGGCCATGTCGGCGCAGTTGGCCTCGGCCTCGCCGGTGCCGGCGCCCGAGTGCGTGGTGATAAACGTGTTGGGCATCTTGACGGTCTTGGGCGTGGCAAAGTCACAGCTAAACCAGCTGAGCTTGCCCTCGCGCAGGGCGGCGTCGACGGCGTCCTCGTCAATGATGGTTTCGCGCGCGTAGTTGATGAGCACGGCGTCGGGCGCCAGCAGGTTAATCTGCTCGGTGCTGATCATGCCGATGGTGTCTGCCTTGCTGGGCACGTGCACGGTGAGGTAGTCGCAGCCGCGGCACAGATCCTCGAGCGTGCCCACGCGCTGCACCTCGCGGCTCAGCACCCACGCGTGCTCGACGGAAATGAACGGATCATAGCCGTAGACGTCCATGCCCAGGTCGACGCAGGCGTTGGCGACCTTGGAGCCTACGTTGCCCAGGCCGATGACGCCGATGCGCTTGCCCTTGAGCTCGCGGCCCACAAAGGCCTTTTTGGCCTTCTCGGCGTCGACCTGGATCTCGGGGTCGTCGGCGTTGTCGCGCACCCAGTTCATCGACTGCACGACGCCGCGGCTCGAAAGCACCAGCATGCCCAGGACGAGCTCCTTGACGGCGTTGCTGTTGGCACCGGGGGAGTTAAAGACGACGACGCCCTTCTTGGCGTACTCCTCGACGGGGATGTTGTTGACGCCGGCGCCGCAGCGGGCGATGGCGCGGATGCCCTCGGGCAGCTCGTGGCCGTGCAGGTCGGTGGAGCGCATCAGAATAGCGTCGGCCTCCTCGGCGGTGCCCACAAACTCGTAGCCCTCGCCAAATTCGACTTTGCCGTCCTTGGTAATGTCGTCGATGGTTTTAATCTTGCGCATGAAAAACTCCTTAGCGGATTTGTTTATAACAAGTGGTTTGAAGTGGCTGGTCGGCCCGCTCGTTGCGGGCTAGTTAGATCGCGGACTCAAACTATGCTGCGCTTCGAAGTCCTTCATATACGAGGCCAGTGCCTGCACGTCTTCCATGGTGACGGCGTTGTACACGCTGGCGCGCATGCCGCCGACGAGGCGATGGCCCTTGACGTTTTGAATCTGGTGCTCGGCCGCGCCTGCGACAAAGGCGGCGTCGAGGTCGGCATCGCCGGTACGGAACGTGACGTTGGCGATGGAGCGACTGTCTGTCTGTGCGGTGCCGTGGAATAGTTTGCTGTTCTCGAGCAGGTCGTAGAGCAGGTTGGCCTTGGCCCAGTTGCGCTCGGCCATGGCGGCAAGTCCGCCGGTCTGTTCAACCCAATGGAACACCTTGCCGCACACGTAGATGCCAAAGGTGTTGGGCGTGTTGAGCATGGAGCCCTTGGCGGCCTGGGTCTTAAGGTTCAGGTACTGCGGCGTCTGCGCAAAGGCCGGGTCGTCGGCGATCAGGTTGTCGCGCACGATGACCACGGTCACGCCCGCGGCGCCGGCGTTTTTCTGCGCACCGGCGTAAATGAGCCCGTAGCGCTCAACGTCGAGCGGCTGCGACAGAAAGCAGCTCGAGACATCGGCGACCAGCGGCACATCGCCACAGTTGGGCAGCTCGTGGTACATGGTGCCGAAGATGGTGTTGTTCTGGCAGATGTAGACGTAGTCGAGCCCGCCGCCCGCGGCCTCGGCGGCAATGCGCGCGTTGATGTCGGCCATGGCGGGAATGCGGTCGAAATTGGCGTCCTCGGAGCTCGCGAGCAGCACGGCCTCGCCGTACTTGGCGGCTTCCTTGTACGCCTTGTTGGCGAAGTTGCCGGTCACGACGTAGCCGGCGCGGCCGCGGCGCATGAGGTTCATCGGGATGCCCGCAAACTGCAGCGTGGCGCCGCCCTGCAAAAACAGAACACGGTAGTTATCGGGGATGCTCAGCAGGCGGCGCAGGGTTGCCTCGGCGTCGTCGATGATCTGCTGGTACATGCTAGATCGATGGCTCATCTCGAGCACGGACATGCCGCAACTGCGGTAGTCCATCATCTCGTCGGCGATCTCGGCGAGCACGCTTGTAGGCAGTGCGGCCGGGCCAGCTGAGAAGTTGTGCACACGTGCCATCTTCTAGTTCCCCTCGTAGTCGTTTGAACGTTCGGGATACTTTAGCACAGTGCAGCGCCGGGTGCGACCGCATCACGGTAAAACTCGAGTGCGCCGCTATGATTTACAGGATGGTTACATGGGGGAGGGTTGCCTCGAGGCTCACATACGATCCGCCTCGGCCTTCATTCTATGTTGAGTGTAGCGGAGGGCGGGGACAGATTCACAAGCGCGGTTGTCTGGCAAGTGTGATTTGGGGCAACCTCGTCAAAGCTTCTGAGCTGCGAAAATAACCGTTAACCGGATTTAATTTTGTTGCTCAACATTTGACACTCTGGGCGTGGTAACTTTTTTACCAACAGGTATGATTATTGTCATGTGCGCCGCGCCTGCCTGCCGGGCCGCGGCGCATTCGTGACAGCCTCTGACACCCTTGGAGCGTGCACTGTGGATGTAACCGCAAAAAGCGTTCGGGGGGGGGGTGCTCACCCGCGAGCAATTCCTCCCGCATGAGATGCGCATCGTCGCTGGCCTGCGTACGCAGGGCGTAAGCGACGAGCAGGTCATTGTACGCGTAAAGAGCGAAAACCTCTTTCAATATCCCACGGAGCGCATGGTCGCCAACCGCGCAACCGTGTGCCTTCGCCGCCTCGACGCCATGGTGCCCACGGACGCCGCATGCGCCGCGCGCGGCATCGACCCCAAAACCGCCGTCGAGGCTGCGTTATCCCTAACCGGCCTCATGGCATCCGGTACTCCCACGCAGGCGGACCAGGCCATCTTTTACAGCATGATCTGCCGCTACGATATCGTGCGCGAGTTCGTGCTCGTCGAGGTGGGGGAGCGCCTGCAAAACTTCGACTATGCCTTCACGGCGGCTGACCTCAACGCCTTTATGACGCGCTTTACCACGGAGTATCCGGACGCGGCCCGCTGGACCGAGGCCACGGTCAAGCGCATTAAGGGCTCGATTCGCCAGACGCTCCGCCATGCCGGCCTTATCGGCGAGGGTATGGGCCCGGAGTCTGAGCGCCTGTCACCACTCTTCCTCGATTCCGATGTCGAGCGAGCCTTGGTTCAGCTGGGTGAGCAGCCGCTTATCGCGGCCCTTACCGGTAGGGAGGTGATGTAGCGTGGTTCCCGCCAACAGCGCCGTCGACCCCGCAATCACCCCGGCGACGGACATCACCACCAATATCGGCATCCATTCCCGCCAGAGCGTCGTGGCGGCGCATGCCCGCTCCGAGCGAGCCCGCCAGGAATTTGAGCGCCGCGCTCAACTCCTGCGCGAGTGCCTGTGCAGCGAGGACTTTTTGGCCAACAGGGGCATAGGCAATGAGATCGGCTTCCACACCTTTTGTTATGACCCCGCGCTGGAGTTTGAGGCGCGTGCATTATTTGACGCCCTTTCACGCGATGCCGAGGCCGACAAGCTTCCGTGCACGCTCAAGGTCGTGAACCTCTACGACGCCGTGCTGGCAATCCTTAAAGATCTTGATGTCCTTGAGCCTATGCAAGAGCAAGAAGGTGATTTTGGATTAGAAACTGTGTTCGATGATGTGGTGGATTATTGCCAGCCGGATGCTGTCTCCGACCTGATTTTGGATTTGACTCAACCTCGCGAGTCGGGCGATGTGATTTTGCTTGTAGGGGTTGGCGAAGTCTATCCCTTTTTGCGAGTTCACAACCTGTTTGATTCTATGCAGTCTGACTTCCATGATGTGCCGGTTATCGCGGCTTATCCCGGTAGCTTTAATGGCTCGTCTGTCACCTTGTTTAACAGGCTTGCAGCAGAGAACTATTACCGCGCGATCGATATCTCATAAGTCGACCTCGACCCCTGCGTTGTTGGCTGTCGTTCTCCAAATTTAAGGAGCTTAAAATGGATAAAACAATTGTCCGTAATCTCTTTTCGAAAGATATCAACCGTTCCATTAACGGGGTTGTTGTCGTTGACGATAAGAAAGACGAGTCAATCAGGCAAGAGCTTAGCGAGTACGTGGTGACACGTGAGCTGCAGGGGCATTTTGCTACTCTTTTCAATGCTTATAGCGCTTCTTTAGATTCACCGACCAATAAGATGGGCGTGTGGGTCAGCGGTTTCTACGGATCCGGTAAATCGCATTTCCTTAAAATTGCGAGCTATTTGCTTGGGAACCTCAACGTTGATGGCAAGCGCGCTATTTCCTATTTTGACGGCAAGATTGCCGATCCCATGGTGTTTGCTTCAATGGAGCGCGCCTGTTCCATTCCTACGCAGACTCTTCTCTTTAATATCGACAGCAAGGCGGGCTCATGGAAGGGTGATAAGTCATCCGTTGCTGTTCTTTATGGATTTGAGCGTGTGTTTTACGAGGCCCGAGGTTTTTACGGCATTAAACCTAAGCTCGCTCAGCTTGAGGAGTACATTGACGAAATTGGCAAGACTCAAGAGTTTCGCGATGAATTCGAGCGTTTAACGGGCAAATCATGGGTCGATAATCGTAAAACCTACAGGTATAACAAATCTTTTCGCGGGCTTCTTAAAGATACTTTGGGCATGAGCGACGATGAAATCAAAGCTTGGATTACTAGCCCTGATGACGAGCTTCTTCAACCCGATGAGTTCGCCCAAAAGGTTAAAGAATACGTTGATGCTCAAGCAGCCGCCAATGGTGGCGATTTTCGCCTTGTTTTCATGGTTGATGAGGTTGGACAGTTTATTGCTAACGACAACGGCTCGGATCGCTTGCTAAGTCTTCAGACGGTGGTCGAGGAGTTGGGATCGGTTTGCGGCGGCCGCGTTTGGGTAATGGTTTCGAGTCAAGAGGACATTTACAATCTCGGTCTTCCGGGCGGGATTGATACGGGCAAGTTCTCCAAGATTTTAGGTCGTTTCGACACCCGCCTTTCGCTCTCCAGCTCCAGCGTGGACGAGGTCATCCAGCGCCGTGTGCTCGAGAAGACCGCGCCGGCGGCCGATATGCTTGCACAGGTCTACGAGCAAGACGCCGCCGTGCTCAAAAACAACTTTACCTTTGAGGGTGGCTCGCGCTCCGACCTTGCCGGCTACGCTAACTCCAAGGATTTTGTGGCAAGCTACCCGTTTGTGGGCTACCAGTTTAAGCTCCTGCCCGACGTGATGACCGAGGTACGCAAGCACGGTGTCAAGGCCAAGCACATGTCCACGGGCGAGCGCTCCATGCTGAGCGCCTTCCAGGAGAGCGCTCAGACCATCCAACTTGAGCAGACCGGTGCGCTCGTGCCGTTCTGGCGCTTCTTCGACACCATCTCCAAAGATCTTGAGCATGGCATTATCCAGGTGGTCGACCGCGCGATCCGTGCGGCCGAGGACGCAAAGGGCCTTGAGCCCTATGACGTGCGGGTGCTCAAGCTCCTGTACCTGATTCGTTACATCGGCTACGTCAAGGCCACGGTCGAGAACATCTCCATTCTTATGATCGACGGCCTCGATGTGGATAAGCGTGTCCTCAAGGACCGCGTCAAGGAGTCCCTTGCCCGCCTGGAGCGCGAGAACTACGTGGCGCGCCAGGGCGATACCTATAGCTTCCTCACCGACGAGGAGCAGGAGATTACGCAGGAAATCGCGCGCACCCCGATTGACAACGCGCAAGTGATCGAGTCCATCAAGAAGCGCCTGTTCGACAGCATCTACAACGCGCGCAAGCTCAACCGCGGGGCCAACGACTTCCCGTTTGACCGCTATGTGGACGGCTCAATCCACGGTGGCAGCATGGGCGGCATGGAGCTTTACGTGGCGACTATGGCGAGCGACCTGGGCCGTGCGGACGATACCGAGCTGGCCTTGGCTTCTTCGGGCAAAGCCGTCGTGGCCCTGAGCGATGAGGCGGATTACTGGGAGACGCTCGTCAACGCCGCCAAGATCCGCAAGTACGCCAAGACACGCAACCTTCAGGAGCTCCGGCCGAGTACGCGCCAGATCGTTGAGTCCAAGATGCGCGAGGCGGCCCATAGCGAGAAAGAGGCCGACGCCCTTCTGACCGAGGCCGTGCTCCATGCGCGTTGCGCCGTCAACGGCCGCATGGTCGAGGTGCGTGCAGCCAAGCCTGCCCAGGTCTTTGAGCAGGTGCTGGCACAGCTGTGCGATGTGGTCTTTGAAAAGGCCGACTACATCGGTGCGCCGGTCACGAGTGATTCCGATATCCGCTCCACGCTGGCGGGCAACGTCCAGACGGGGCTCGATGGCATGGATGCGGGCAACACACGTGCGCTCAAAGAGGTCGAGGACTTCCTCAAAGTGCAGCATCAGCGCCATCTGGATACCACTATGGGCGATATCCAGCGCCAGTACCAGCAAAGGCCCTTTGGCTGGCGCGAGGTCGACATCGCCAATGTGGTGGCGCAACTTGTGGTGGAGCAGCGCGCGCAGGTGCTGTTTGGCGGCCAGACGGTCCAAGCTAACGACAGCCGCATGGTGGCACTCCTGCGCAAGGATGCCGATAAGGCCCAAGTGCGCCTTCGCGTGCGCATGAGCGACCGTTTGCTGCGCGCCACGGGCGAGCTTATGCGCGACCTATTTGACCTCAAGACCGTACCCTCCAACGAGGATAAGCTTGTGGCCGAGCTCAAGGAGCATCTTGAGGGGTTGCGCGAGACGTGCCTTGCTATGGCGCGCGACTACTACACGGGCATCAAACCGGCCTACCCGTATCCCGGCGAGGCTGAGTGCGAGAAGATGCGCTCGGAGGTGGCCGACGTCCTTAAGGATCAGAACGAGGCCGAGGCGTTCTTGACCACGTTCACCAAGCACGAGGACCGCCTGTTCGACGCCAAGGAAGACTATGACAGGGTGGCTGAGTTTTTCGATTCCAACCAGCGCGCAACGTTTGATCACGCCAAGGAATTCTTGAGTCGCACGGAGGGCATTGAGTATGCCTCCGACGACATTCCCGGCGCGGTGGAGAATGTGGCAAAGGTGTGCGAGATCCTCAAAGATCCCAAGCCCTACAGCCGCATTAAAGACCTGCAACCGCTGATGGCCCCCGTCGAGGAATACATTAAAAAGCTCCTGGGCATGCGCCGCAACGAGTTCTTGCATCGCATCGAGAACGACCTGCAGGACCTGCAGAAGCAGGCCGAGAGCCAAGATGGTTTTGTCAAGCAGGCCAAGGATGCCATAGCAGACGCCGGCACCAAGTATGAGTCGTTCAAGAACCGCACCCACGGCGTCCAGAGCCTCAACGAGCTTAACGCCCTCGCGGCAAACTGGGAAAGCTGGACCATCACGGCGGCCAACAAGATATACGACGCCGTGGACGCCGCACGCGAGCGTATGGAAAACGAGCGCCGTTCCACCGAGGTCACCAGCACGGGTGAAGTGGTCAAAAAGATCACCAACAAGGGCACCGCTACGCCAAGTCACGGTTCCGTTCCCGTGCCCGTGCCCAAGCCCCAGCGCAAGGTCAAGACCGTGCGTCGCGCCGACCTGGCCAAGCCGAGCCGCCTCACAACCGCAGAGGACGTGGATCGCTACGTGGACGACCTGCGCGCCCGCCTTATGCAGGCGCTTGCATCAAACGACGAGATCCGCATTAACTAACCCGCTCAGCCGCCGGCGCCCAAGCATGCGCCGGTGGCTTATGGCGTTTTGAAAGGTACGGGAACCATGAACGATTCCGCTCTCAAGAACTTCTGCACGTGGGCCCGCGTGGAACTTATTAACGGCGTGGAGGCGCAGATGGTGCGCTACGGCATCACTGAGCCTACGCTCGCGCCCGCTGGGTCCGAGACCGTCAACGGCCAGCCTCTGAGTCCGCTCGAAGTTGAGCAGCGCGACGAGCTGCTGCGCCTACAGGCCGCAGAGGGGCACGACGCCCTGCGCGACCGTGCGGCCTACACCTGGTTCAACCGCATCGTGGCCATTCGCTTCATGGACGCACGCGGATGGCTTCCCGGCCGTATGCGCATGCTGAGCCGCGCGGACGGCAGCCATGGCAGCGAGGCCGTGGAGAACGCACTGGACGTGGAGATGGCGACGGCCGATACCGATCGCATAGCCGAGCTCAAGATGGCGGGCTTGGATGAACCGCTGTGGCGCTATCTTTTTGTGGCTCAGTGCGAGGAACTTGCCGATTGCCTGCCAGGCGTCTTTGAACGCGTGGGCGGTGCCATGGAGCTGCTGTTGCCCCAGGGCCTCATGATGGCCGACGGCGTAGTGGGCAAGCTCAACGCCGTTATCACTGACGAGCGCTGGCGCGAGGGCGTGACCGTTCTGGGCTGGATGTATCAGTACTACAACGCTGACGTAAAAGACGAGTTCTTCAAGTCAAAGCGCAAGGCAGCGGCGGCGGACATCGCGCCCGCCACGCAGCTCTTCACCCCTGAGTGGATTGTGCGCTATATGGTCGAGAACTCGCTCGGCCGTCTGTGGATGCTCAATAACCCGGGGAGTTCGCTGCGCGAGTGCATGGATTATTACATCGAGCCCGATGCTGAGCACGAGGACTTCATACGCATCTCGAGCCCCGAGGAGATAACTCTCTGTGACCCCGCATGCGGCTCGGGCCATATCCTGGTCTATGCGTTCGAATTGCTCTTCCATATGTACGAGGAGCGC
Source organism: Collinsella sp. (assembly GCA_048524725.1). Lineage (GTDB taxonomy): Bacteria > Actinomycetota > Coriobacteriia > Coriobacteriales > Coriobacteriaceae > Collinsella. Next base: position 9,394 of record DBFVGT010000145.1, read on the forward strand.
GGCTATCGTGAGCGCGAAATTCCCGAGCTTATTCTTACTAAAAACCTTGCGGGCATGGAAATCGATCCCCGCGCGGCGCAGATCGCGGAGCTGGCGCTTGCCATGTGCGCCCGCGAGCACGATCGTCGCTTCTTTAGGCGTGGCGTTGGCGCCGACGTTACCGTGCTCTCGAGCATTCCGCTGGGGGAGGACGAGCTGCCGGGTAACAAGAAGCTCGCCGAGGAGTTGAGTCATTTGGGCGAGATTGGCTCGCTGCTCAATCCTTCAGAGGCCGAGATTGACGAGCTCAAAGCTGCCGCCGCGAGCTGTTCCGACGACCTTTTTGCCTCTGCGACCAAAACTAAGCTCGAAGGCGCCGCCGCCATCTGCGAGAAGCTGTCCCGTCGTTTTACCTGCACCGTGGCTAATCCTCCGTATATGGGCAGCAGCAGCTTTAACCCCTTCATGAGCAAATGGGTCAAGAAGAACTACTCTGACGTGAAGAGCGACCTGTTCTCTTCGTTCATCGTGCGCATTATGGACTTTGCCAACGAGCACGGCGAAGTTGGAATGATGACTCCGTTCGTTTGGATGTTCATCGGTAGCTACGAGAAGCTTCGAAATAGGCTTATCGATGACAAGACCCTAACCACGCTCATTCAGCTCGAGTATTCTGGCTTTGCAGGGGCAACCGTGCCTATCTGCACATTTACCTATCACAATTCGCATATCGATGGCTATAAGGGCGGATACGTTCGTCTTGCCGATTTTACTGGTCCCACGGTTCAGGCTCCCAAGGCGCTGGAGGCCATCCAAAACCCCGACTGCGGCTGGTTCTACCGCCGCGACGCCGAAACCTTCAAGAAGATCCCCGGCACTCCCATAGCCTACTGGCTTGGACAAGGGGCGCGTCTTTCGTTCAAGGAAGGAACGCCATTGTCTGTGATCAGCTCACTAGCGCAGGGGCTAAAGTGCGGCGATACCGATCTTTTCGTTCGATGCTGGTTCGAGTGTTCGAATCGGGACGTCCTAGGCGTTACGGGAGATCCATCTCGAGCGAAGTGGCACTTTATGCTTGATGGGGGCGACTACAGAAAGTGGTCAGGAAATCAGATAGATGTTGTTAATTGGCTGGATGATGGGCATGAGATTAAGACTAATAGGGACAAAAATGGAAAAGCAAAAGCCCGTGTCCAAAATGAACGTTTTTACCATAAAAACGGCGTGTTAACCTGGTCAGCGCTTACAAGTGGTCCGATTAGTGTTCGAAATTGTTCGGACAATTCTATTTGTGGCGGAGCGGGCTATTACATTGTTCCGGTTAAGCAGGAAGACAGGCTATTCATTCTTGGCCTGCTTAATAGCTCTACAGCGCAATATATTAAGCTGGCGTTGAGCCAGACTTTTAATAATGAAGTTGGAGACCTTAAACGCATCCCTGTCCACGGGATAGATTCTTCTAATGAGGAAGTTTTGAAATTGGTTCAGGAATCACTCCATGCATCCGAACTTGACTGGGACTCGTTTGAAACCTCCTGGGATTTCAAACGCAACCCCTTGGTTTAGGTGAGATTCATGTTCGAAACAGTATCAGCAAATAAGGTTGTGTTTGTTGAATCTAATCCTGCATGGGTTAAATGCGGTCTATCTTAGAAGTCACTGGGCCCTGTGCTTGCCCCGCTTCTTAGGTTCTTCGTTGTCGAAACCCCAGCTCCGGGGCTGTCTAGCAGAAGCATCCCGGTATCTGAATACGGGTGGGATACTCCCTGGAGAAAACCCCAATATTTTTTTTAAAAAGCGATATACTAGATATAACGAAACAACGAACTGAATAAAGAATACAAAAAAAGAGCCACGACCAGTTAAAGCCTGAGAAACTTTAACTGCGAGCCTTAATTGATTACCACCAATCAATTAAAGAAGTCGAGACCCAAAATTTGGTAAAGTATTTAATTACTTTATTAATCAGATACTTAAATATCTGTATACCCATTATATCGGGTTTTTGAGGGGATTTCAAGTCTTTAAGAAGATACCAGGCAATCAATTAAGAAACCCTTGATTCTCATTTTCATTGCAACAGCCTCAGGACTCAGCGCAACGCGTTGCGCTGAGTCCTGAGGCGCGAATCCGGGTAGGCAACCCCAGAGGGGCCGGAATCCCCCGGCCCGCGATGGAGGGAGGCCGGCATGTCCA
>DBFVGT010000146.1:0-2982 GCA_048524725.1 Collinsella sp.
TCCGGGCACTCGACGACGGCCTGCTCGACAGGCTCCATCTTGTTGCCGTTCTCGTCCTTCTTAAACAGAACGCGGGGACGGCCGACCTGGAACTCAAAGCCCTCGCGGCGCATGGACTCCATCAGGACGGACAGGTGCAGGATGCCGCGGCCCGAGACCTCGACGCCGCTCTTGTCCTCGAGCTCCTCGATCTTCATGGTCACGTTGTTCTCGGCCTCGTTGAACAGGCGCTCCTTGAGCTGACGGGCGCCCACGATGTCGCCGTCGCGACCGACGAGCGGGGAGGTCGAAGCCTCAAAGACGATGGACAGGGTCGGCGGGTCGATCTCGATGGGCTCGAGCTCGACAGGGTTCTCGGGGTCGGTGTAGACATCGCCGATATCGGTGCGGTCGATACCCACGACAGCGGCGATGTCGCCAGCGCCGACTTCCTGGCACTCGGTACGGCCCAAGTAGTCGAAGGTAAAGAGCTGCTTGACGGTGGCGGTAGCGCTGGAGCCGTCGTTCTTGACAACCAGGATCTGGTCGCCCTGGTGGATGGTACCGGAGTACACGCGGCCGATGCCGATACGGCCAACGAAGTTGGAGTGGTCGATGGTCACGCACTGCATGGCCAGCGGAGCGGTCTCGTCAACCTCGGGTGCGGGCATGTCGTCGATGATCATATCGAGCAGCGGGTACATGTCCATGTTGCCGTCGTTGGGGTCAAGGCGGGCAAAGCCGTTGACGCCGCTGGCGTAGATGACATGCTCCATGGCAAACTCGAGCTGGTCGTCGGTAGCGCCCAGGTCGGCCATAAGGTCGAGGCAGTCGTTGTAGGCCTTCTCGGGGTTGGCACCCGGACGATCGATCTTGTTGATGACGATCATGATCTTAAGGCCGGTGTCGATAGCGTGACGCAGCACGAAGCGGGTCTGGGGCATGGGACCCTCAAAGGCGTCGACCAGCAGCAGGGCGCCGTCGGCCATACGCAGTACGCGCTCGACCTCGCCGCCGAAGTCGGCGTGGCCCGGGGTGTCGATGACGTTGATCTTGACGTCCTTGTACTCGATAGAGATGTTCTTGGCGAGAATCGTAATGCCGCGCTCGCGCTCCTGGTCGTTAGAGTCCAGGACGCGGTCCTCGACCTGCTGGTTGGCACGGAAGGCATCCGTGGCACGCAGGAGCTTGTCGACCATCGTCGTCTTGCCGTGGTCGACGTGAGCGATGATGGCGATGTTCCTCAGATTGTCTACGCGCATGTAGTTCCCCTATCTTCTATCCATATACAAACGGCACGCGTATGCGGCCCGCCCAGCGATACAACGCTCAGCGGGAATATTGAGCCTTTTACCGAAAACTCGTTTATTTTAGCGATTTTAGATAAGAGGGGTTTCCTCACCTGCAGGTTCAGGGTCGCTCCACATAAAACCATCGCCGGCACCCATGCCCTCATACAGCACGTATGCCGAAAAACCACTCTCGAGCGTGGTTTCGAAGAAGCTCACGAGCAGAGCATCGTGATAGCCGCCGTCAATCTCGACGCAGCCGGTGTAGCCGATGGCATAGCGGGCGATACGGCCCAGGCCCTCGTCCTTAAGACCCATCTTGTGCTCGGAGATAAAGTTGGTGGCAGCCTCCAGGCATGCCTCCTCGCCATCTTCGTCGAGCGCGGCCAGATAGCGGTTGGAAGCGGCGTCCTCAATTGCCACAACCACGCCCGGGTTCTCGCCCGCAGCCAGGTCGTCCAAGAAGGCGCCAATCAGATCGCACACCATGGCGTCGAGCTCGACGGAGACGTTACCGGCGTCCTGCATATCCTGTGCCATCTTTAGACCTTCCCATCGAGTCTGGCGTCGTTACAGTTCCTGTGCCTCGGCGGCGATCTTGGCGGCAGCGTCGCGGGCGCGCATCATATCCATCGCGCGCTTGTCGAGCACCTTGATCTGACTGGTCAGCATTACCGCGTCGACCACGCCCCAGATCACCAGACCCGTAGAGATCGAAAACCCAAGCGCACCAACTGTACCACGAAGGCGCGAGCAGATTGCCGCGACAAGGGCGGAGATGATAACCATCTTGATATAGGAGCCGCGGCGCTCGCGAAGCGTGCGGGCCTGCGTCACATAGGCGATGCGAGCCGCCTCGGATGCCTCCGAGCGCATCTGGGCTTCACACGCAATGGCGGCCGCTTCAGCCGATACGCGGGTGCCCATCAGCGACCTCTCCGCTCGCGTGCCAGACATTTAGAAATCATCGGGGGAGAGCGTATGGACGAACTCGTCGAACTTCTCGAACTCCTGCTCGTCGTCAACTTCCTCGGCATGGGCAGAAACGGTACCCAGGCGATTCATGATGTCGTCCTCCACAAACATGGGGGCATTGCTGCGCACGGCAAGGGCAATGGCGTCGCTGGGGCGGGCGTCAATCTTTCGTTCGTCACCATCGGCCAGCACGACAATCGTCGCATAGAACACCGGCGGCTCGGCACGAACGATCTCGATGCGTTCGAGCTTGGCGCCCAGGGCGTCAACGGTATCGAGCAGCAGGTCATGCGTTATCGGGCGCTCGGCGCGACCGCTATCGATGCCACGGCTAATGGCCGCGGCCTCAAACGAGCCGGTCTGAATGGAAAGCGAACGCAGCGGTGCCGTCGAATCCGACTTGCCGCAGCGCTCACGAAGCACGATAAGCGATGGCACGGGACCGGCGGCCATGACGATGGTCTCTATGTCGACACGAACCATGGAACACCTCCGGTACGTAGCGGTTAACACGCGGCAGCTCCACCGCATTGAATAGCTATACTACCCAATCTTTCGCACAGCACACAAAACCAAAATGAGATTTATCACAGACAAGAAAAAGCCCCGAGGCAACGCCCCAGGGCTCTTCACAGTTTTGATGGTGGACCTGACAAGATTCGAACTTGTGACCTCCCGGTTATCAGCCGGACGCTCTAACCAACTGAGCTACAGGTCCATCATGGTGGAGGTTAGGGGG
>DBFVGT010000147.1:0-12907 GCA_048524725.1 Collinsella sp.
TGATCGCCCGCCACGGGGCCGGCCTGGACGCGGTCGACGATGAGGGCCATCACGTAGGTGTTGGCAAACGTGAGCAAAAAGATGTAGCCCGCCGACGAGAGCACCGAGAGAAAGACAATCAGCGGCTGCGTGCGCGTGACACCCCAAAAACGCTGTAGCGTGCGGCGCACGGTGGAGCGTTTGAGCGGGCTGGTGCTTCTCTGAGACATGGGCTTCCTTTCGCGTCTGATAGGGCGAAACGCCATTGTTGCACATTGAAGCGCACTTCAGGCAAGCACGATGCGAAAAGCAGCGGGGCATCCGCGTTTGCGCCGGCGCCCCGCCGTCTTGTTGCAATTAGTCCTCGTCTTCTTGGTCTGTGGGAAAGCCCGCGGGCGTGAGCCCCAAGATCTCATCGGCTTGGTCGGCGTCTTCCAGCGCGTCGATGTCCTTGAGCTTGCGCTCCATGACGTTGGTGCGCGTGGTAATGATGCCCTCGACCGTTTTGCCCGCGGTCTCGATCTGCTGCTGGGCGCGGCGCAGCGCCTTTTGATAGCGCGGCAGCTCGGCCTTGACAGCGGAGAGCACGCGCAGTACATCGTCGGTGCGTTTTTGCAGCTTAAACGTTTGGTAACTCATCTGCAGGCTGTTGAGAATGGCCGCCATGGTGCTAGGGCCGGCAACGTTGACATGATAGTCGCGGCCCAGGGTCTCGATAAGCCCGGGGCGGCTGACGACCTCAGCGTACAGCCCCTCAAACGGAACGAACATGATGCCAAAGTTGGTGGTCACGGGCACGCTCAGATACTTTTCGCAGATGTCCTTTGCCTCACGCTTGACCATAGCGTCAAGCGTCTTGCGCGCGGCGGCGACGGCATCCGCGTCGCCCGACTCCTGGGCATCGAGCAGATGCTCGTACGCGTCGCCCGGGAATTTGGAGTCAATCGGCAGCAGTACGGGGTCGCCCTCGTCTACCGGCAGCTTGACGGCAAACTCAACACGCTCCGAGGCGCCGGGCTTGGTGGCAACGTTTTCCAGATACTGATCGGGTGTGAGGATATCCGCCAGGATCGCGCCCAGCTGCACCTCGCCCAAAATGCCGCGCGCCTTGACGTTACCCAGCACGCGCTTAAGGTCGCCCACGCCAGTGGCGATAGATTGCATGTCGCCCAGGCCCTTGTACACGGCCTCGAGCTGGTCGCTCACCTGCTTAAACGATGCAGACAGACGGTCGTTGAGCGTGCGAGAGAGCTTCTCGTCCACCGTCGCGCGCATCTGATCGAGCTGCACGTTGTTGTCTTTGCGGATGGCGCCCAGCTGAGCATCGACCGTCTCGCGCACCTTGTCCAGGCGATGCTCGATGCCCTCGCGATTGGCGCCGAGCTGTTGGGCCGTCTCACGGCGCAGGTCATCCATCCGGTCACCAGCTTGCGAGAACTCGCGTGCGATGGCCAGGTAACGTTGCTGCTCCACGGCCGCATCGGTCGTCTGCTGCTGCGCGATGGCATTGGCCGTGCGGCGTGTTTCGGCCAGCGCGACGTTCAGGGCATCGAGCGCGTTGTTGGCCTGCTCGAGTGCTGCCAGCGTTTCCGCGCTACTGTCGCCACGCTCCCGCAACTCGGCACGAAGGCCCTTGAGCTGCAGGGCACAGGCCGCAGCGACCCCCACCGCCACCAAAGCAATCACAATAAGTGCAATATCAATTGCAGACATAAACTCCGCCCAACAAACCCAATCGATCATCAATCAAAACCGCGATCAATCTTACCCCGCCATACACACCGGGCGCCCGGCCCCTTCTTGGGCGCCCCTCTCCTCCGCATATTCCATAATGCGGCGCGCCGTTTTCCTGCTCACCTTTGAGTCATCGCCGGCCAAGTATGCGTATACGTTTCCTTTATTCAGGCGCAGAGCACGGCAGAGGCCATAGCGCGTTACACCCGATTCCTCCAATGCTTCCAGCGTTTTCTTTCTCATCAGGGCGTTCACCCTTCTATCGGCCGCCGGCTTTTCCTTCACCGCTCTATACGCACGCCAAACGTTGGCATAACGATTAGGGAGCTCACTTTTGGCGCATAGAGACGCCATGCTACCCGCTTGACCGTACAAGGATAAAACGTCTCGATAATCCCGTTCCATCCACGAGCCCTCGGATAAACCCAGAACGTATTCGGCTTTTCCTTGCGCCAAAGCGAGCAAAAACAGAGCCTCCGCCACGCGCGGCGCATCCGTCGTCGCCTGCTCAACCAATTTTCTAAAACTCAGCGACTGCTGTCCGGATAGCTCTCGGCAATAGCCTTTTAAGAATCCCTCAAAGGTCAGATTCAACCGAGCACCTCCTTTTTGTATTACCTGTATCCCTTATTATTATTCATCTTGAATAATACTATTCAGTCGCACGACAGGACCCACAGGATGCAAGAATTCCACTCGTGGCGATAATCCCTACACCCTAGAAGTCCTAATGCGACAAACGCTAGCTCTCCCAGCCGGCGCGGATGGTTGTTATGACGTCATCTAGGCGCTGGCCCAGGGCCGCTAGATGTTGGAGCACCTCGTTGGGCGATGCACCGTTGAGGATGCACGTGAGGGCATACGACGCCAGAAAGATGGCCGCAAGCCCCAACGGGATGAGCACGATCATCGCCAACGTACGCAGGCGCTGGGCCCAGCGACGGCGACGCGCACGATGCTTGTCGAACGCGAGCTCCTGCGCATATGAATCTTGCTGTACGGAATAGGCCTCTGGCGCCGATTCACACCCGGGCACAGCTGCAGGTACAGCAGCGGGCACGACGTTTTGCACGGGCGCCTGGTTGGCAACCCCTTGCATTTGCATCTCCATGAGTCGTTGCTGCTGACGCAGCATGCGCTCAGCTTGTTGCTGCGGAGTCTCAAGAAACAGATCCATGCTGGCCTCCAAAATCGGAGCATTCGACGCTTACGACCAGCATCCCGCACCGCCATGACCGCGACAACGCAATCGCCGGCAATAGCCACAAAGTTTCTTTTGCTCAAAAGCTGTCGAAAAGCTCAACAACTCCCCTACCAGCACTTTCTCTGAGCTTTTTTCGCCAACAATCTTTTGGCCTTCCACCCTTACGCCAACTGACCAAAATCTAACCAATAGCTTGACGAAAATTGTGGAGACCGGGACCCCACAAAAACGTGCCGCCCCAAAAAGGGGCGGCACACAACCTTTTTTATCAGCTTTTCTGTATCGAGCACGCGACGACCCAACGCCGGAGCGCAAGGCGGGGAAATACCTTTGCCTCGCGCGACTCTGCGAAGCCGTGAGCGAGAGGGAAAGGTATTTCCCCGCCCTGCGCTCCGCAGCAGCCAGCGCCAAGCGCTAGTAGTTCACCACCTGCTCCTCAAAGTACGCCTTGGGGTGGTTACACACCGGGCACACCTCAGGTGCCTCGGCACCAACGTGCAGATGTCCGCAGTTCAGGCACTTCCACACCTTTACGCCCTCGCGCTCAAACACCTCGCCCGACTCAATGCGCTCGACGAGCTTGTTGTAGCGCTCCTCGTGGGCCTTCTCGACGGCGGCGACGCCACGGAACTTCTCGGCGATCTCGGCAAAACCCTCCTCCTCGGCGGTCTTGGCAAACTCGTCATACATCGTGGTCCACTCGTAGTTCTCGCCCGCGGCGGCGTCGCGCAGGTTGTCCAGAGTGCCCGGAACGGCGCCGTCGTGCAGAAATTTAAACCACAGTTTGGCGTGCTCGGACTCGTTACCCGCCGTCTCGGCAAAGATATTCGAGATCTGAACGTAACCGTCCTTTTTAGCCTTGGATGCATAGTAGCGATACTTGGTGTGCGCCTGGGACTCACCGGCAAAAGCGGTCTCAAGGTTCTTCTTGGTTTGGGAGCTCTCAAAATCCATAGGTGTACTTCCCTTCAATACATGCCGCCCATAGGCTTTGAGCGGCCTTATTTTATGGTACCCCCTGCCGAAAATCTAAACCTTACAATCCTGTTCTTCAGATTTGCACGGGCTAAATGCTCAGCCAGCGATCGCCCTCGGCTCGGCAAAAGCCCTCACGCTCCAGGTCAGCTAGAATACCCGCGATCAAGTCGCACTCGACCGGCCCGCGACCGGCTGCCGCTTCCATCTCGTTAACGCCCACCACGGTATCAGCAAGCGTAATCCCCGCCGGCTGGCCATCGCGCGCTGCCAGCAACATACGCACGATATGCGCGCGCTTTTGACGACGCGAGCCCTCAAACTTGGACTGACGACTATAGCCCGCCGAGCGCCTGGACGGGTTGGGCAGCATCTTTTTAAGATACGCGCCGTAATCCAGCAACGCGTAATACCACGCGCGCGGCGTGTCGGCATCATCGAGCGGCACGGCAAAGGGAGCGATCTCGTCGGTCGCCGCACCGGGGGCCGCCGGACAGGCGGCTTGGATCAGCGGCACCAGCTCGCGATCGGGAACAGCCGGCATATCGGGAAAGAAGTGATGCAGAAAGACCGTGCGCACGTTGGTCTCCAGATACACGCCCGGAAGATCAAACGCAAACGACCGGATACCCTGCGCCGTTGCCGGGCCAATACCAGGAAGAGCGACCAAGTCACGTGTCTCGTGCGGAAACTCCCCGTCCCAGTCCTCTATAACGCGCTGGGCGGCCTTGTGGAGCGCCAGAGCGCGTCGGTTGTAGCCCATCCCCTGCCAAGCGTCCAAAACATCGGAAGGCGCGGCCTGGGCAAGCGCCTGCACAGTCGGAAAACGATCGAGCCACACCGGCATGCGCGCCTCCACGCGCGGCACCTGCGTTTGCTGCAGCATGACCTCAGAAAGCCAAATGATGTACGGATCGCGTGTGCGGCGCCACGGAAGGTCGCGATAACGCAGGACCCCTTCCGAACGAATCATCGAACGAAAGGGGTCCTGAATCATGGCTATGCTCCTTATGCGGCGCTATTCCTCCCGGCAAGCGCACGCGCGGGTGGCGTACTCGGGAAACGCTTCGCGGTCGGCGAACTTGGGATCGACGGCCGGGAACTGGCGGTGAGCGACGATGTCGCCGAGCGAAACGGAATCGAGGTAGTCGCGCATCAACGCCTGGGCTCCGGCCCACAGGGGATGATAGCAGCACGCGCCCATGCGCGCACAGTCACCATCAGGCGCGGTGCAATCGTTCATAACCATAGGACCCTGAACGGCCTCGACGACCTGACGAATGGTGACGTCGTCCGGACTGACCTTGAGACGCATGCCACCGTGGACGCCACGCAGGCTCTCCACAATACCGGCCTGGACCAAGCCGTGTTGAATCGAACGGGCAAACGAATACGGGACATTGACCTCTTCGGCAGCGGTGCGAACAGAAAGCAAACACTCCGGATCCTCGGCAAGCATCGCCAGCATACGAAGGGCGTAATCAGTCTTCCTCGATATGTCCATTTTTCCCCTTTCAAGGAATACGAACAGCTCGAACGAGCTCCGGGGCCGAGCTTGTGTCGAGACGCTAAATGACCGCCAGGACATCCAAATGGTAAATCGGATATCCACTGAGTGCCGCGCTTGGAGCGAAATGCATCAGATGCGGCGCACAGTGCAATTTAGTATAACCTAACCCCCTGTCTCGTTGAACAGGTGTTGCGCAACAAAGCTGCTGTTTAGACAGATATGCTTATTGGATTTTACTTGCGTTCCCGAAGGCGCGGAGATTCTGGGCAAAGATGCCTCAGGGCGATCGTTCTATCGAAACAAAGTGTATCAAACGCAAAAAGCCACGTCCGAAGACGTGGCTTTAATTGCGTTGGCGGGAAGTACGGGGCTCGAACCCGCGACCTCCGACGTGACAGGCCGGCGCTCTAACCAAACTGAGCTAACTCCCCAGGCAGACGTTCGCGTTTGTTTCCGCTCGCGTGCGCTGCGGGGATTAGTATACACAGAAGTCTGTCCGGCGCGCAACAACTTTTTTGAAAAAATTTTTCGGTCCCTCCGGGAGGGTCTCCGGGGCCGGCGGGCGCGGGTTAAGTTTGCTGCTCTACAGTCCTGCGCAAGACGGAAAGCACATTAAGTGCTTTCCTTTGCGTGCGGAAGTCGCGACAAACTTAACCCCCCGCCCTCGGCCCCGGAGACCCTCCCTGCCGTCACATTGTTCGAGCCGTTGTTGTTGCTCGCCGCTTCGCGGCTCGGCGGCCCCGTTCTCCGCGGCGGGGTTGTCTAAGGTTTTTGTTGAAGCTCGGCCATTGGCTCAAATGGAACGGGGGACGCATCTGCATCCCCCGTTTTTGTTGTGGTTACTCTAGATCAATAAATTTAGTGCTTATGATCTTGCCGTCTTTGACGAGCATTCTGGCCATGGTGGGGCCTCGGGTGCCTCTGGGGTAGCTGGCGCTGCCCGGGTTGAGGACTAAGCAGCGGCCCACTTGGGCTTCTTTGGTTACGTGGGTGTGGCCGTTGATGGCTACGTCTACGGATCCCACCGGAAGGTCTTCGCGGTAGTGGGCTACGGCGAATTTGAGGCCTTCGTAGGTAAAGAGCGCAAGACGGTCTACATCGGGGCCGTAGTCGCGGTAGTAATCGTTGTTGCCCAAGACGGCCCGCACAGGGGCGATGGTGCACAGGTGCTCGTAGTCCATCTCTGACGTGAGGTCGCCGGCGTGGATGATCAGGTCTGCGCCCTCAAGCTCATCCAAGAGCGCAGGCGATAAATAGCCGTGGGTGTCCGAGATGATGTCGATACGCTTGGCGCTTGCACTATTCATGGGATCCCTTCCGCAAAAAACGATTCGGCAGATACATACAAAAAAGGCCCCACGGCTCCGCAGACGATGGGTCTACAGGGCTGCGGGGCCAGTGCGCTAGAGACTCAAGGCCTTCTTGAGCGGCACGACGCGGCGGCGCGAAACCGGCACGCGTTCGTCGACGCCCGTAATGCCCAGCTGGATGGCGCCCGAGGGCACCGTCTCGACGTCCGTAACGCACGCCAAGTTGACGATATAGCGGCGGTGAACACGGAAGAAGCCAAAGTCGCAGAGCTTGGCCTCAAACTGCGCCAGCGAGGTCGTCGACAAAAAGCGATCATCGACGGTATAGATGCAGGAGTAATCGTCCTTGGCCATGATAAAGCGAATGTCGTCCACGGGAATGAGCACCTTGCGGCCGCCCTTTTCCACCGGGATACGCTCGATGGTCACCTTGCTGTCCGTAACCGGCTTGGTGCGTTGCATGACTTTCTCAATCGCGCGATCCAAGCGAGCTTCCTCGACAGGCTTCATCAGATAATCGACGGCATCCACGTCGAATGCCTCGACCGCATGGTCGCTATACGCAGTCACAAATACGATCGCCGGCGGATTTTTGAGCTTATGCAGTGCCTCGGCAAGTTGCAGGCCCGAGGCACCGGGCATCGAGATATCGAGAAACACGACATCCACGCGACTTTCCATAAGCATCTCGATGGCGGAGCGGACGCTCGACGCCTCCGTGATCGTGCCGATCTTGCCCGTTTGCTCGAGCAGGAAGCGAAGCTCCGAGCGAGCCGGCGCCTCATCATCCACAATCATCGCACGCAGCATAGGGATAAAACCTTTCGTCAACTAACTACGCCGGGCATCCGTCGCATGACGTTGAGCCCGTAGCCTTTTATTTTACTCTTGAATGTCAAAGATGCTCTCTGACAAATCAAGATGAAGAAGCACTTTGGTGCCCTTGCCCGGCGCCGATTCGACACGCGTATAGGAGTGCGGCCCAAAAAAGCGATGGATGCGCTCCGAAATATTGTGCATGGCCACACCGGCGCCGCCACCCTGGGGAGAGCTGGCGTCGGGACGGGCAGAGCGCTCGTCAAACAGTCTGGCGGCGGTACCCTCATCCATGCCCACGCCATTATCGGCCACGGCAATCAAGATTGCATCCTCGCCGTCTTGGTGAACGGTCACGTCGATCCTCAGGGCGTCGTCATCGCCCATACCATGACGCACAGCGTTCTCGACAATCGGCTGGATCACGAACGCCGGCACCAGCGTATCTTCCACGTCCTCGGACACATCGAACGTCGCAAGCACGCGGTCCTCGCCAAAGCGGGCCTTCTCAAAGGTAAGGTAGCGCTTGGTCTGTGCGACCTCGCGCGAGACCGGAATAAGCGATCCCGAGTTGTCGAGCGTGGCGCGATAGAACGATGAGAACTCACGAAGCAGTTCGCGAGCCCGCAGCGGGTCGGTGCGCGTAAACGATGCAATGGTGTTCAGCGTGTTGAACAGGAAGTGCGGGTTAATCTGCGCCTGCAGCGCACGCACCTCGGCGCGCGCTGTGAGTTCCTTTTGCACCTCGAGCTCGTGGATGGCGAGCTGCGTGGACAAGATCTCGGCAAAGCCCGAGGCAAGCGCGTACTGGGTGCGGTCGACGGCGCGCGGGGTCTTGTAGTAGAACTTGAGCGTGCCGACGGTACGATCGCCCACCTTGATGGGGGCGATAATGCCGGCGGGAACTTGGTTGTGCGAGCCGTCCGAGCCCACGACATCCACCATACGGTTGAACGACTGCACGATGCCATGTTCGATAACGTAGCGTGTGGCAAGCGTGTGGATGGGAGAATCTGGCAGTAGTTTTTCCTCAAACTCTCCCGCGCAGGCAAGCACGTTGCCCTCGTCGGTGATGGCCACCGTCATGGCGCGCGTCTCGGGCAAAATGCGCCGGCACACCAAACGCGCCGACTCCTGCGTCAGACCGCCCTTAATGTCCTCGAGCATGGCCGAGGCCACCGAGAGCGTCTCCTCGGTGTACTGGGAGCGCACCGAATCGGGATTGAGCGTCAAAAAGATAAAAATGCACAGAAAGATGCACAGCAGCGCGCAGGCAATCACCGTGGCGATCGGCTCGATACCGGTCACCAAGGCAAAAATAAAGTACACCAGCACGCAAATGGCGCAGGCAACGGCAATGATGCGAAAGATTGATATTGAACTATCGCGCTGGGCGCGGCGGTCGATCATTCGGCCCCCTCCAGGATACTGATCAGTTGTGCGTCACGCCAAAGCCCGTCCATGATCTTGGGCCAAAAGCTCTGGAAACGCAGGTAGCTTGCAGCGTTTTGGCGCGCATAGGCCTTTGCCTCGTCGATGCCATGGCGCCAAATGCGCAGGTAGCCCTCATGCTCGCGGGTAAACACGCTGCGGACCATAGCGGTCTTGCGCACGCGGTCGTCGAGCTCGCGCGAAATCCACGGGCCCGGGTAGGGCATGAGTGATGCCGCCGTAACGGGAATGAGCTCCTTTTGATGCGCGGCGAATGTCAACTTGGCCCGTTCGTAGTACCAACGGTATACATCCTGCATAAAGCGCGGTGAGCGCTTTTCGGACTCCGGAGGCAGATGGCGCACGGTCCACTCGTTATCGAACCACACGTCGTAGCCAAACATGCGCATGTTAAAGAGGTAATCCAAGTCCTCGCCGCGGGTGATAAACGGGTCAAAGGCCACACGCGTAAAGGCGCGGGCGTGCAGGGCCATCAGGCTGCCGCACACGTAGTTGGAGCGCGAGATGCGGGTGCCCGAGAGCGCCTTTTTCATCCAACGGTTGAACTCGATGCGCTTGGTCCACCAACGATGGCAGATGCCCGCCTTGTCCGTGGGAGCCAGCGGCGAGCCGTCGCGATCGTAGAAATAGCCGCTCTTGACCAAGATCGGCAAGCCCTGACGCGTCTGCTGCCCCAACGCATAGGTCGCGCGCTTCATAAAGTCGGCGTCGATGACAGTCTCATCGTCATCCAAAAAGATAACCGCGTCATGCCCCAGCACAGCGGCACAGGCTAGCCCCATGTTGCGGATGGCACCGTAGCCTCGCAGGCTCACGCACTCGCCCGAACCCTTGGGCGCGATCTGAGCAACCCGGTCTGCGATGCGCGAGGCCTGGGTGTTGGTGACAACGGTGACCTTGAGCGTGGGATGCGCGTCGACAATCTCGCGCACGCGCAGCGACACATCGGCTGTGGCAGAAACGGGACAGACCACCAAAAGGATGATGCGCGGGATGTCACGTACCTGCTCAAGCGAGACCAGGCAGCGGTCGAGTTCGGGATTGTCGGCGTTGAGTCGCGTCGAATGATCATAGGTGCCAGGGGCGTTTGCGCAAGCGTCATCACCCGCCCAATACGTTGGAATCACGACCGTGGCGTTCATGCCTTACCCTCCCTGCAACACAAAAACGGGACGCCGCCAAACACAGGCGACGCCCCGCGACCTAGCTGATTCCATCATACCCACTTGGGCAAATCATTGCTCGCAAGTCGCAATGTTTATTGCGGATAACCCCAAAAGAGTACCGTGGACAGGCACAATAGCCGCTCGCTCCTATGCGGCATGCTCTGCCGCCCGAGTCATGCGGGACAAGCGGACCAGCAGCATAAAGCCAACGACCAGCAGCACACCAATGGAAAGGACGCCCAGCGACGGGTTGCCGGTCAGCGAGGTGACGACCGACACCAGGAAGGTGCCCATAACGCTTGCATAACGACCAAAGATGTCAAAGAAGCCGTAGTACTCGTTGGACTTTTCCTTGGGGATAATGCGGCCAAAGTAGCTACGGCTGAGCGCCTGCACACCGCCCTGGAACAGGCCGACCATAATGGCAAGCACCCAGAATTCAAAGGCGGTCTTTAGGAAGAACGCGGCGAACAGCACAATCCCCATGTAGGCGGCGACCGCCACCAGGATCATGTTGAGCGTGCCCACGCGTCCGGCGAGCTTGCCGTAGATGATGGCGGACGGAAAGGCCACGAACTGCGTAACGAGCAGCGCCAGCACCAGCTGCGTCGAATCGATGCCCAAGGCCGATCCGTAACTGGTGGCCATGGAAATGACCGTGTGCACACCGTCGATATAGAAGAAGAACGCGATCATGTAGACCAGCACGGTCTTATTGTGGGCAATCTCGCGCATGGTGTGTCCGACCTCGGAGAACACACCGCCCACGATGTGGCCGATGGTATCCTCGGGACCGCGCTCGCGACCGTACTTTTGCTTATAGGTGCGAATGAGCGGCAGAGTAAAGATGAGCCACCAGGCACCAGTGATGATAAACGACAGACGCGTTGCCAGCATGGTAGGGACGCCAAGGGCGGGGCCACCCATGATGAGCGCCAGGCAGATGACGAACGGCACGGTGGAACCGATGTAGCCCCAGGCATAGCCCGAGCTGGACACGGCGTCCATGCGCTCGTCGGTGGTAATGTCGGGCAGCATGGCGTCGTAGAACGTCATAGAAGAGTTAAGGCCGATGGTGCACAGCACGTACACGGTCAAAAATGCCATGGCGGACATTGGGATAGCCTGCGCCAGGCAAAGCACCAGGCCCGTGAGGAAGAAGCCCAAGAAGAACTTGATCTTGTTGCCGGCGTAGTCGGCAAGTGCGCCCAGAATGGGCATGAGCATGGCGATGACCAGCGAGGCGATCGTCTGCGCATTGCCCCAAGCGACCACCAGGTCGGCCGAGGAAGCGCCGGTATTGATGGCGTTAAAGTAAATGGGCACCACCGAGGTATTGAGCAGCACGAGGGCCGAATTGCCCACATCGTACATAACCCAGTTACGCTCGAGCTTGGTGTATTTCATGGACAGGGACCCTTCGTATTTACCCGATATGCAGTTAGTTCATCGTACCCCAATTGTCCAGAAGCACCGGTAAGGATTCGGCAAAGGGGCACGCATGAGCCCTATTCCTCGCGGTCGAACTCCTCATCGGCATTGAGCACGCGACCGCTGTAATTGACATGGTTGGTCACGGCTTCCATATCGCCGGTCTCGATAAAGCGGGCAACCGTGCACTCGTAATCGAGCAGCGCGCGGTCAAAGACCTCGGGGAAGCTCTCGGTCGAGACTTCATCGGTAAAGGGGTTCTTCCATGCCAAGTGGCCCAGGTTGCCGGTACGCTCGGGCAGCTCGGTCGTCACGCGGTGCGCAAGGCCGTCGAGCAGCGAGTAGTCGTGCACCAAGCCCTCAACCAGCGAGATCGCGCGCGTCTTTGCGGAGCCGGCCGGCTCAATCGCGCGGTAAAGTCGCTGCATATTGGCAACGGCAGCACCGTACTCCCCCGCCGGAATGTCAATGCCGTACACGCGTCCGGCAACATAGCTCATCAGCACGCCGGCCACGCGATTGATGCGATCGGTGGTGACGATCTCGCCCGCCGGCGGGTAATCGTCGACCGTAGCGCCATCGCGTTTAAGCTGCAGCATCAGTACATCCAGGTCGCTCTCGATCACGGCATGGACCTGACTGCTCGAATCCTCAAGCTCTGAATCGGACTCCACGATGCCAAACTGCTGCTCATAGACAAAGGGGTGAGCGTTGCGGTCGAGCACGTAATGAGACAGCAGGCCCAGCGCAAAGGCACGACCCAAGCTGGCGTCACGCGGCAGCAGATGCGACACGCCGTCGCGCAGGCACGCGAACTGGCGAGACATGCGCGACCGATGCATGACCTGCGCCAGCAGCGTGCAGTCGGAAACACGCGGTGTCAGAATGTGAAAGAAAAACGGGTCGGGGCCTTGGTTGCCCAAGATAAAGGCAATGCGCTCTTCATCGGACGTTATGACGCCCTGCGGAAGACGGTCGATGCTTTCCTCGCCAAACAGATGATGGGTGATAAGCGCGGGCATAATGATCCTTTCGATTTCATTCGATGCCACCCATTATGCCCACCGCGCGCCCATGCCAAACCTGCGATGGTAAACGACAGCACGCAAGCCTCTTACGCAAGCCCCAGGTGCGACTTGACCTCGGCGGCACGACGACGGGACACCGGTACCGTCGAGTTCACGCGGTCGAGCCTGAGCTCCATCAACCCCGTGGAGCCAATCTCAACATTGTGCACGTCTTCCAAATTGACCAGGTAGCTGCGATGAACGCGAATAAAGCCCTCGGAGTCCAAGCGACG
The DNA here is from genome assembly GCA_048524725.1 of Collinsella sp. Classification (GTDB taxonomy): domain Bacteria; phylum Actinomycetota; class Coriobacteriia; order Coriobacteriales; family Coriobacteriaceae; genus Collinsella. The sequence continues at coordinate 12,878 of DBFVGT010000147.1, forward strand.
CTCGAGCGAAGAGATCGACTCATTGATCAG
>DBFVGT010000148.1:0-5431 GCA_048524725.1 Collinsella sp.
TTCGGCCGGTGCGGTGCATGCGATCGTGGGCGGCAACGGATGCGGTAAGTCGACGATGCTTTCGGTGCTGGCCAAGACTGCCAAGCTGCAACGTGGTCGTATGGTGCGCGGGGCGGCCTCGGCTGCGCTGCTGCCGCAGAATCCCAAGGCATTGCTGGTTGCCGAAACGGTGCGCGACGAGCTGATGGAATGGGCTTCGACTTGCGGATACGACGAGGTCGCAGCACGGGAGCAGACAGCGCGCCTGGGCCTGGCGGGCTTGGAGGCGCGTCACCCGTATGATCTTTCGGGCGGTCAGCGCCAGCTGCTTGCGTTGGCAAAGCTGCTGCTGATTGGCCCCGAGCTGCTGCTGCTTGACGAGCCCACGAAGGGCTTGGACCTGGAGAGCCGCCGCATCATCGCCCGCGCCCTGCGTGACCATGCGAATGCCGGCGGTACCGTCATCATGGCCACGCACGACTTAGACTTTGCCGAGCAGGTGTCCGACGACGTCGCCATGATGTTTGACGGCGAGATTGCCTGCATGGAGCCCCCGGCCGACTTCTTTGCCGACAACGTGTTCTATAGGGCGTGATGGGATGACGGACTGTCGTTTCTCGCGCTTGCTTGCAAAACTGGAGATCCCGCTGCTCCTGGCGGTGCCGGCAGTGATGACTGCGGCGTTGCTGGTGGGCATTGAGCAGGCGGCGCTTGCCATGCTGGTTGTAGTGGCGCTCGTGCTCGCACTGTTCTTTGCGGGCTATGAGACATCACGTCCGGGCCTGCGCCAGATCATGCCCACGCTGGTGCTGGCGGCGCTGGCCGCGGCGGGGCGCATCTTGTTTGGCCCCATTCCCGACTTTAAACCGGTGAGCGCCATCGCCATTATCGCGGGGGCGACGCTTGGTCGCCGCAATGGTTTTATGGTTGGCGCGTTGGCAGCGCTGACCAGCAATTTCTTTTTTGGACAGGGTATGTGGACGCCGTGGCAGATGTATGCCTGGGGGCTCGTGGGATACGTTGGCGGTGCGCTGGCGCATGCCGGCGCTTTTGATCGCGCCGATGGCACCGTGCGTATGCCGGCGCTGCTGACCTACGGCTTTGCTTCGGGTTTGCTGTACGGCGTTGTGATCAACGCCTACGACATTATCGGATTTGTTCAACCGCTCACGTGGGCGGGTGCCATGGCGCGTCTTGCCACCGCCGTACCGTTCGATATCACGCACGGCCTTGCGACCTGCGTGTTTTTGGTCGCCCTGTACAAGCCTTGGTGTCGCCGCATCAACCGAGTTGTCGTGAAGTACGGACTGTAGGGCTGGTTGCGCCGGGGCGGGAATCAATACTGCCGAAGTGCCATTTTAAAACTATGCCGGTTTACGGGGCCAGATTGGCACAAGCAGACCATGCCGGCTATTTTTGAAATAGGGCAAGCCGTTTACCTGCGGTTTTATTATTTCGGAATTGCGTATGGTTGGGGGTTCGCGATTCAGCCCCGTAAACCGGCATAGTTTTGAAATAGCCGGCTGATACGACGGGCATCGTGGCCCTCGGAGAGCCAAATTGATCCGTTTTCTTTCGCCTCCAGACGTTCCCAGGGAATCAGCTGAACCCGCCCGCCACGAAATCGGTCTATCTACTACGTTTGGCCCGACACCCCCAACCACAACCGTGTTTTATGAAAAACCGTAGGCTTTCTACCTGCGGTTTTCTTTTTGCGTTGTTCGCTGTGGTTGAGGGTGGTGGCTTAAACGTAGTAGATGGGCGTGTTTCGTGGCGGATGGGTCACGCGGATACCCTCACGAGGCCCAAAATGATCCGTTTTCCTCCGTCCCCAGAGGATCAGTTGGGGCTAGAGCTCTAGCGTGAGGGTGACGGGGCAGTGGTCGCTGCCATAGATGTCGCCACGGATGCCGGTGTCGCGAACGTTGGCGGCGATTGCGTCGCTCACCAGGAAGTAATCGATGCGCCAGCCGGCGTTGTTCTTGCGCGCATTAAAGCGGTAGCTCCACCAGCTGTAGACGCCCTCGACGTCGGGGTTTGCCGCGCGCCAGGTATCGGTAAAACCGGTGTTGAGCAGCTCGGTAAACTTACCGCGCTCCTCGTCCGAAAAGCCCGCGTTGCCGCGGTTGGACTTGGGGTTCTTAAGGTCGATTTCCTCGTGCGCAACGTTAAAGTCGCCGCAGGTCACGACGGGTTTGCCGGTCTCGCGCTCGAGCGCGTTCAAAAAGCCGCGGTAGGCATCGTCCCAGGCCATGCGCACGTCGATGCGGGCGAGCTCATTTTGGGCGTTAGGCGTATAGACGTCGACAAACCAAAACTTGTCGAACTCGAGCGCGCAGACACGGCCCTCGGTCGCGGCTTGGGCAACGAGCTCGGCGGCCTCACCTTCGCCGGCGTAGGGCAGCAGCGCGTCGGCGCGCAGCACACGCAGCGGCTCCTGGCGGCTAAAGACCGCGGTGCCCGAGTAGCCCTTGCGCTCGGCGTAGCTCCAGGTTTGGTGATAACCGGGCAGGTCGACCTGCACCTGGCCTTCTTGCAGTTTAGTTTCTTGCAGCGCCAGGACATCGACATCGAGTTCCTGCGCGATTTGAATAAAGCTCGGGTCCTTTTTGAGCACGGCGCGCAGGCCGTTGACGTTCCACGAGGCGAAAGTGTAAGTCTGAGGCATGGTGTCCTTTCGACGGGGTTGGCAGGCTTAAGATTAGCGCAACAAGGGCGGAGTGGGTTCCACGCGTGCCGACCCAAGGGCCGCGTGCTGGGATATCGCCCGCCGCTGCCCGACTAACCAGGACGGAGGACTCGTATGACACAGGCAATATCGGACCCCAAGCAGGCCTCCGCCGCGTTGGCGGATCTGTTTGACACCCACAAGCGCGTGGTCTTCTTTGGCGGCGCTGGCGTTTCCACGGCGAGTGGCATCCCCGATTTCCGCAGCGTGGACGGCCTGTACCACCAGCAGTTTGCCTACCCGCCCGAGACCATGCTCTCGCATAGCTTTTATGAGGCGCATCCGGCCGAGTTCTTCGACTTCTACCGTACCAAGATGATCACGCTTGGCGCCAAGCCCAACCGCTGCCACACCAAGCTGGCCGAGCTGGAGCGCGCCGGCAAGCTTAATGCTGTGGTGACGCAAAACATTGACGGCCTGCATCAGATGGCAGGCTCGCAGCGCGTGTTCGAGCTGCACGGCTCGGTCCATCGCAACATTTGCCAGTCGTGTGGCGCGGCCTATAGCGCCGAGTGGATTTGCTCGCGCGAGCACGAGGACGCCGCGGGCGTGCCTGTGTGCCCTGCGTGCGGCGGGCGCATTAAGCCCGATGTGGTGCTCTACGAGGAGCCGCTCGACGAGCATGTGCTTACCGGCGCCGTTGCTGCCATCGCCGCAGCCGACGCCCTCGTCGTGGGCGGAACCTCGCTCGTAGTGTATCCGGCAGCGGGCCTCACGCGTTACTTTACTGGCGACACGTTGGCCATTTGCAATTTGGCGCCCACCGATCAGGATGCAAATGCCGACCTGCTGATTTCTTGCGACATCGCGGCCGCGTTTGCGTTCTAGCCCGCGCGCGCGGATACAATAGAAAGACTGATTGCAAAGCGACCCCGCCGCCAGCGCCCGAGCGCGGCGGCGCGGGCATTTTAGGAGGATGTTCATGGCGAACGATAGCAAGACATGGCGGTGCGGAAAGTACGAGCTCAGCTTTGACCGCCCGCGCATCATGGGCGTCCTCAACGTGACGCCCGATTCGTTTAGCGATGGCGGGGAGCACTTCGACCCGGATGCCGCCATCGAGTACGGCCTGGCGATGCTCGACGCCGGCGCCGACATCATCGACGTGGGCGGTGAGTCCACGCGTCCCGGCTTTACCCCGGTCAATCCCGATGAGGAAGCGCGGCGCGTGCTGCCCGTGGTGCGCGCGCTGGCCAAGGAGGGTGCCATCGTCTCGATCGACACGCGTCACGTGGCGGTTGCCAAGGCGGCCGTGCGCTGCGGCGCCTCGATCGTCAACGACGTGACCGGCTTCACCGACCCCAAGATGGTCGAGTTTGTTAAGACGAGCACCTGCGGCGTCATCGTGATGCATGCCGGCGAGGTCGCCGCGCCCACCCGCACGCACGCAACGGTGCAGCTCGATACCTCGGCAGCGGCGTTTGTTGCCGAGAAGGCACGCGAGGCGGCTGCCGAGGCCGCGCGTGAGGCCGAGAAGCCGGCTCGCCGCCGTCGCGGCAAGTTGCTGGGCGAGCCTAAGCCGGAGGCCAAGCTTCCGGGCGGCGTGGTGCAGCCCTCGTTGCCGTTTGGCGAACCGGAACCCACGTCCGAGCCTGCAAGCGAGCAGGAGACGCCGGCCGCCGAGCAGGCCGCGCCTGCCGCCGAGACCGTCGCGCCCGCGCCCGCAGCCACCGAGGCCGTATCGGAGCCCAATGATCGCCTGGCGGCCATGATGCGCCGCAGTGCCCGCCGTGAGGAAGCCTATGTGCCCACCTCGCAGCTCCGCCGCTTTACCCTGCCCGATTCGGCGCCCATCATGCGCCGCGTCATGGGCTTCCTGTCCGACCAGGCCCGCACGCTCATCCATGCCGGCGTGTCGCGCGACCGTATCTGCATCGATCCCGGTCCGGGCTTTGGCAAGACGGCCAACGAAGACATCGTCATCCAGCGCGAGACCGCTAAGATGGCGTCGCTGGGCTATCCGCTCATGTGCGCCGTGTCGCGCAAGCGCTTTGTGGGCGCCGTCTCGGGCGTGACCGAGGCCGCCGCGCGCGATGCCGCCACGTTTGGCGTGTGCCTGGGCGCCATCCAGGCCGGTGCCAACATCGTGCGCGTGCACGACGTTACCGGCTTTGCGCAGTTCCTGAACGGTTACTGGGCTGTCGCCAAGCCGCAGCCGCGTCGCGCGTTTGTGGCCGTGGGCTCCAACCTGGGGCATCGCTGCGACAACATCCGCGCCGCGCGCGACATGATCGCCGAGATCCCGCTCACCTGCGTGTCCAACTGCTCGCGCATCTACGAGAGCGAGCCGGCCTACGAGACGCGCCAGGACGCGTTTGCCAACGCCGTTATCGAGATCAAGACCGAGCTGGCGCCGCTGGTGCTGCTCGACGAGCTCATGAAGATCGAGGCCGAGCTGGGTCGCGACCGCTCCAAAAAGGCCAAGGCCAACGGTCCGCGCACCATCGACTTGGACCTGCTGTGGATGGACGGCGAGACCCACGGCGGCAAAAAGCTGCGCCTGCCGCATCCGCTGATCGGCGAGCGCGACTTTGTGCTGGTGCCGCTCGAGGATCTGATGCACGACCCGGCGCGGTTCTTCCACTACAACGGCGTCGAGGTCAAGGAGCCCGAGGATCGCGTGGGCCATATCGTGGGCGAATTGGGGCGTATGTAGATGATCGAGATGAATGCTGTTGCCGCTGGCACCGAGCTCGACGCGGCGCGCGACGCGGGCCGCGAGGG
>DBFVGT010000149.1:0-3702 GCA_048524725.1 Collinsella sp.
CAGAATGTGTTATCCTATAGCCCAATGCGTTGACGGAGAGGGTTTTGCCCGCCGCGTCGCCGGCAAGAGAGGGAAGGTCATGGGCTGCGAGCCTTCCTGCGGTGACAAGGGCCAAGCGTTCACTCCCGAGCAGCGACCTCAACGGGCACGCGGCCAGCGGTGGCGAAGCCCCAGTAGGGAAGCCGTGAGCCTCGCGACAAGGGGCACAGAGTGGGCGCGGCGGGCCAGACATCCGCCGGGTCAAACAAGGTGGTACCGCGGAATTCAACCGTCCTTGGGCAATGCACATGCCCGAGGGCGGTTTTTTGTTACCGAACCGGGCCGCACATCCGCAGCTCCGGGTGGCTCCAGCCGCCGCGGCAAGTGGATGCGCGAGAGACGAAAGGGAAGACATGAGTCTGATTGATGATCTGGTCAAACTCGAGGAAGAGGCCAAGGAGCTCGTCGCAGGCGCCGACGACGCAGCCAAGCTCGAGGCTGCGCGCGTTGAGCTGCTCGGCCGCAAGGGCCGCATCACCGGCCTGATGCGCATGATGGGCAAGCTCGCCCCCGAGGATCGTCCCGTGATGGGCAAGCGAGCCAACGAGATGCGCCAGCTGATTGAGGGCATGCTCGACGAGCGCAACACCGAGATGAAGGCCGCCGCCCTCAAGCGCGCACTGGAGCACGACGCCGTCGACATCACGCTGCCGGGCATCCGTCCGCAGATCGGCCACCAGCACCTGATCAAGCAAATCATCGAGGAGGCCGAGGACATCTTCTGCGGCATCGGCTACACCGTCGAGTCCGGCCCCATGGTCGACACCTCCTACTACAACTTCACCGCGCTCAACGCTCCCATGGATCACCCGAGCCGCTCGGCCCGCGATACCTTCTACGTGGTCGACAACAACCCCGGCAGCGTCGCGCACCCCGAGGCTCACGCCCACGGCGAGTCCGACGTGCTGCTGCGCACCCAGACTTCGGGCGTGCAGATCCACACTATGGAGTCGCAGAAGCCGCCCATCTACATGATCTGCCCGGGCACCGTCTACCGTCCCGACACGGCCGATGCCTGCCACCTGCCGCAGTTCAACCAGATCGAGGGCCTGGTCGTCGACGAGGGCATCACCTTTGGCGACCTGAAGGGCACGCTCGACTACTTTGTTAAGTGCATGTTTGGCGAGGATCGCAAGACGCGCTATCGCCCGCACTTCTTCCCCTTCACCGAGCCCAGCTGCGAGGTGGACGTGAGCTGCCACGTGTGCGGCGGCAAGGGCTGCAACTTCTGCAAGCACAGCGGCTGGATCGAGATCTTGGGCTGCGGCATGGTCGACCCCAACGTCCTGATCAACTGCGGCATCGACCCCGAGAAGTACACCGGCTTCGCCTTTGGTATTGGCGCCGAGCGCGTCGCGGCCCTGCGCTACGACCTGCCGGATCTGCGAACGCTCATGACGGGCGATATGCGCTTCTTAAATCAGTTCTAGGCCCGGCGGCTTTCCCAAGCACCGCACCTTGCCTTTCAATCGTCGGTTGCGTACCTAAGTACGCGGCCCTCCTCTTTCAAGGCAATCTGCGGCACTTGGAAAACCCGTCTCCGTTGCAGTTTTTTGGCTCAAAGCCGCATTTATGAAAGGAGACCAGTTAGATGCGCGTTTCTTACGACTGGCTCAAGACCATGATCGATATTCCGGAGGATCCCAAGACCCTTTCGGACGAATATATCCGTACCGGCACCGAGGTCGAGGCGATCGACACCGTGGGCGAGTCCTTCGACCACGTGGTGACCGCCAAGGTGCTCACCAAGACCCCGCACCCCGATAGCGACCACATGTATGTGTGCTCGGTCGATGTGGGCGACAAGAACCTCGATGCCGACGGCAATCCCGCTCCGCTGCAGATCGTCTGCGGCGCGCAGAACTTCGAGGCCGGCGACCACATCGTCACGGCCATGATCGGCGCTGTCCTGCCCGGCGACGTCAAGATCAAGAAGAGCAAGCTTCGCGGCGTCGTGTCCATGGGCATGAACTGCTCTGCGCGCGAGCTCGGCCTGGGTGGCGACCACTCCGGCATCATGATTCTGCCCGAGGACACGCCCTGCGGTATGCCGTTTGCCGAGTACGTGGGCTCGAGTGATACTGTGCTCGACTGCGAGATCACGCCCAACCGTCCCGATTGCCTGTCCATGATCGGCATGGCCCGCGAGACCGGTGCCATTTTCGACCGCGATTTCCACGTGGAGCTGCCCGCCATCAAGGCGGAGACTGGCCGCGCGACCGACGACGAGCTTTCCGTCGAGATTGCCGACGAGGGCCTGTGCGACCGCTATGTCGCCCGCATCGTGCGCAACGTGAAGGTCGGCCCGTCGCCCGACTGGATGGTCAAGCGCCTTAACGCCCTGGGCGTGCGTCCGCACAACAACATCGTCGACATCACCAACTACGTGATGATGCTCACCGGTCAGCCGCTGCACGCCTTTGACCTGGACACCTTTGCCGAGCGCGATGGCCACCGTCGCGTGGTGGTTCGCGCCGCCCAGCAGGATGAGAAATTCACGACGCTCGATGGCGAAGAGCGCGTGCTCGACGCCGGCATGGGCCTTATCACCGACGGCGAGCGCCCCGTGGCGTTGGCCGGCGTTATGGGCGGCATGGATTCCGAGATCGAGGACGACACCGTCGACGTGATGGTCGAGAGCGCTTGCTTCAACGCCGGTCGCACCTCGCACACCAGCCGCGATCTGTCGCTGATCTCCGACGCCTCCATTCGCTTTGAGCGCCAGGTTGACGAGACTGGCTGCGTGGATGTCGCCAACGTTACCTGCGCGCTCATCGAGGAGATCGCCGGCGGCGAGGTTGCTCCCGGCTATGTCGATGTTTTCCCCGCGCCCAAGACCATCGACAGCATCAAGCTGCGCCTGGCCCGCGTGCATGCCATCTGCGGTGCCGACATCGAGCCCGATTTTATCGAGCGTTCGCTTACCCGTCTGGGCTGCACCGTCGAGCGCGACGGCGAGGACTTTATGGTTACCCCGCCGAGCTTCCGTCCCGACCTGCCGCGCGAGATTGACCTGATCGAGGAGGTCCTGCGCCTATGGGGCATGGGCCGTGTGACGGCGACCATCCCGGCTGCCAAGAACCACATCGGCGGCCTGACCCGCGAGCAGAAGCTCACCCGCAAGGTCGGCGAGATCCTGCGCGCCTGCGGCCTCAACGAGACCACGACCTTTGGCTTTGCCGCCCCGGGCGACCTGGAGAAGATCGGCATGCCCACCGAGGGTCGCGGCTGCCCCGTGGTGCTCATGAACCCGCTGGTGGCCGAGCAGACCGAGATGCGTCGTTCGCTGCTGCCGGGCCTGCTGCAGTCCGTGGCCTACAACGAGGCGCACGGTACGCCCAACGTGCACCTGTACGAGGTCGGCAGCCTGTTCCACGGTCGCGAGAACGCCAGCCTGCCCAAGGAGACCAAGTCCGTCGCGGGTGTGCTCTCGGGCCAGTGGAGCGAGCAGTCTTGGAACATGAAGTACCGTAAACTGCGTTTCTTCTTTGGCAAGGGTATCGTCGAGGAGCTGCTCGCCCAGCTGCGCATCGAGAAGGTTCGCTTCCGTCCCGTCGAGGGCGAGGGCTATGCCTTTTTGCAGCCGGGTCGTGCGGCCGAGGTTCTGTCCGGCGGCACCGTGCTGGGTTGGGTCGGCGAGATCCACCCCGAGGCGCGCGAGGC
>DBFVGT010000150.1:0-7856 GCA_048524725.1 Collinsella sp.
CTTCGGGGACACCCCCTATTTCGCTGTGCGCGCGGAGCCCTCCGCATGCGCCCCGACAGACTTGGGGAACCCCGCCGAAGGAATGGAGTGCGGGCCGACAGAACGGTATCCGCGGATATGAGACTGAGCCGAAGGCGTCGACGACATGCCGGGGGCGGACCGGGACGGGTTAACGGCAGGCCCCGCCGACCGATTGCAAGCGGTCGGCGGGGCCATTGTGGCTCTTGACAGCGGATTGGGTCATATGAGCGAAAACCCATTGAGTCATGCCGCAGCGGCATTTGGCAAATGCGAACTCGATGCCCAAAAAAGAAGGAGGGGCGCGAAGCCCCTCCTTCTGGACAGCCTATATCCCGGTTACCTGCCTGCCAGTTCGCTCTCCCCGAAACCATCGGGGCGCTTGGGGTCGAACCCCTATGCATGGAATGCTTTTCGCGGCCATGCCCGCTATGCGTGTAGACGCACACCACGCCAAACGTCAGGTTTACCAGCCGGGGCTGAACCCTCTTTCGAGAGCAAGTATATTATAGCATCTACAAACCCGGAATGTCCTGACACATTTGAATACAATCGAACTACCCGGCTACACAGATACACGGTTACGGAGCCACAGAGCTACATGGCTACGTGGAAAGGATACGGGGATCATTTCGCTGCCCAAACCGTTGGCGCGATTACGCTAGGAGCACCAGCATTGAAGAGATCATGCCGTATGTTGGCGGAGATGTTCCAATTAGTGCAGTCGAGGGTTAGAGAACGACAGTTGAAGAACATCCTGTGTACATCCGTGATCTTTGAGAAGTCCATATTGCCGAAATTGATACTTTCGAGATTAGAGCAACTTGAGAACATAATGCCAGTGGCAGTTGGGAAACCTTTCCATCCTGCGAAACTGACGTTTCTGAGTGAGTAACAACCCGTACACATCGACTCCATGCAGTCGAGTCGCGCTACATTCATCCCAGAGAGGTCGAGCGCGGGCAAGGACTCACAGTGCCAGAATGAGTGCTGCCAATTGGCGCATGCTGACATATTGAGTCTCTTGAGATTGACGGATTTCATTGCAGTGAAAAATTGGAACCAAAATGACAGGCTGTACGGTTTGATCCCAAAATCGACAACGCAAACGGATTCGATCTCGCCATGGTGCTCATACCAAGGAGTGTTAGCTGGTCCATTGTTTGCAGAGGAATGCTCAGCATCCCAAGTTGCGGAATAAAAAGCTGTCTCGAACCCCGTATAAACCGCCGTGACCCTGCGACTGTTCAGCATGTCACCGACCTTGGGCAGACCCTTCCGCTTGTAGAACATGAGGCTGTGGTCGTCCTCGGAGTACACGGCGAACGCCGTACCGTTCTGTGGGTCCACGATGTCGGCATCGGTCAGCGTCCCGTTGCCGCCGCCGATGCCGCCCGACTCCCAGCTACCCTTGTTGATCCCGTTGCCGAGTGTCCCCACCACGAGGTTGAACTGGTTCCCGATGGCAGACGAGACCCACGGACCCACAATCAGCACCACCAGGACGATGATCGCGATGATCAGGACGTACTCTACTGTCGACTGCCCCTTCGGGCGGCGGGTAAATCTGGGAGATACCCCCCCCCGAAAGGAATTTCCGCTACGTTCATGTGCGGCTCCCTTCGGATTGGATTGGCTGATGCTGCAGAGGATAGACGCGATTTCTATTAGTGGAATCACCATGCCGCAGCGGCAAATCTTCATTCTGCGCTACAATAGAACATGCGTTCGTTATAGATTCCAAAGGAGTACCACATGGAGCAGGGCGAGAAGTCGATACGTTTAGTCACAGCCCTCGTCGAGTGCCGCCCCGATGGCGAGTACGTCCCGTGGGGCATTAAGTGGTACGACGGAACCGTCTACCCGTTCGACCGCATCGAGTCCTACAGCTCTCGCTCGTGGGCGCTCGGCAGGAACAGGCAGTCCGAGTCCTGGCGCGTGGTCATCGGGGACGGCACCTGCCGCGACATCTGCCATTACCAAAACAGCTGGTACGTTGTCCATGATCCCGACCATGACGCGCCTGCGGAACGCGCACCGAAAGGACCGTGCAAGTAGCACAGTCAGGCATTAGGGCTGCGGGCAGTCTCTGATAGCCGCCGCGAGCGCGTCGGAGAGCCTCGCGACTTGCCCCGACGCATACTCGACTATTTGCTCCGGATCGGTCATATCCCCGTGGGCGGCGGCATCGAGCAACGCAGCCAGCCCGCGCATCTCGTGGTACACATCGAACACTCTGTTCTTCATTTCCTCTTCCATAGTGTCTTCTCCCTTCGTCTTGTTTTCCGACACGTCAGCCGAACCCCACGAGATGGAAGTCTCCCACAACTTGTGAAGATCGCTATCCTTGAGCCCAGGGGATAGAAGGGAAAAGCATGGCCAAGGGCAACCACAGCTTCGCCGAGCAGAACATTCACAGCCGTTTCAACGCTATCGTCGGTCACACCGTGGCCGAGGTCGATACCGCCGGCGTACTCACCGCTTCGTCGGCATCTCGCAACAAGGGCAGGGTAGGTGCCGTCATCGAGCGGTCTGTGCTGGGCTACCCCGCGGATTCAGATCGCCGCCCCGATATCCTCATCGACGGGCAGCCGTGGGAGGTCAAGGTGACGGGGCTCGTCGAGGTCGCCCGAGGCGGCTGGCGTGCAAAGGAGCCGATGTCCATCACTGCCGTGGCGCCCGAGGGCATCGTGGCGGAGAGCTTTACAACCTCGGCCTTCTGGCACAAGGCCGCTCGGCTTCTGGTCGTCTACTACCTCTACGTGCGCCCTAGCAGGGGAGTGGCGGTCGAGTACGCGGGTTTCGAGTTCAAGGGCTACGACCTCCACACATGGCGGGAGGTCGACCGATGCCGCCTGGAGGCGGACTGGACGCTCGTGCGAGATTTTGTCCGCACAGCCCTCGGGGGCGATGTCGATACCGAGATGCCGAACCTCTCCACGCTCGTCAACCCCCACCTGCTCTACCTCGACACCTCGCCCAAATGGCCGAACAGGCCGAGGTTCCGCCTGAAGGCGTCCCTCGTTACCCAGATGGCTCGCGAGCGCTTAGATGACGGCATGCGCATGATTCCCGACCAGGGCGGGCTGTCCTCGATGAATGCCCTCAAAGCTCATTTGCATGAGATAGCCGAGACCTATGGGGGCCAGACGCTCGAAGAGCTCGCCGCGCCGTTCAACCTGCCGCTCAAGGCGAAATCCGGCAAGGAGAACAAGTCCCTCGCCGAACAGGTCGTTGTCAGGCTCTTCACGGGACATGCCGGCAAGATCTCTCAGGTGCCGCTCTTCGCCAAGGCCGGACTCGTCTTCAAGACGATGACGCTGACCCCTGCGGGCGGCAGGACCGAGGACATGAAGCTGAACCCCTCGATCGACTTCGATGAGCTGTGCGACACCTCGGTCGAGTTCGAGGGCTCTGCGTTCGCGGCTCCCTTCATCGACTCAACCATGGTCGTCGCCGTGCTCGAGGAGCGATACCGCGACTGCCCGCTGAGCCAGTGCCGCTTCATGGGCTTCAAGACCCTCTGGCTCGGGACCTACCTCGATGCCGCCGGGACGCTCTGGGACGGCATGCGCGACCTCATCTTCAGCGGTAGGCTCGTCGATGCCCCGATCCTGAAGAGGGACGGCACGCCTCGCGTGACTCCCAAGACTGGGATACCCATGACGGCGCCCAACTGGCCCAAGAGCCGCGACGGCGTCCTGTTCGTCCGAGGCACCGGCACAGCTCGCTGACGAACTCGCACGCGAGGCGGGACGCGAAGGGGTCGAACCGAAATCCCTGCGCCTCTGCGGATGGAAATACCTCGGTCGCTTCGCGCCTTTCGAGTGGCTTCCCCTCAATGAAATCGGTACCGTAGAGGATGCGAACTTGATTGCCGCTGCGGTCATGCGCGACCCCGAAATCGACTGCGACGTCCTCTTCCAGTACTGCGACCTCCGTGAGATTTTCGAGCCGCTCGGATACATCAACGCCGCTCTCCAGTACGATGCCGTTCCGTACCGCAAGTGGTCGTCCCCGCTCGACCTCAAGGAGATTGGGATGGACGACCTCAGCCTGCACGAGAAGTGCGCCCTGCAGCTCGGCTGGGAACTTGCGGGAAAGGACGATTCGCGCGATCGTGCCGATATGTCCGTTGAGGAACTCATCGATTTCGGCGAGACCGAAGCCGAGGAACGTGAGCTGGAAGTCTGGCTCCACGGCTACATGGATCCCTACGAGGGCGAGATAGATACTGCGAAGTATTCCATGGCTGAGATTGTTAGTAAGCTGTTCTCCAATTAAATAGAAGAGGAAACTGGACCACTCGATAGGTATTTGCCCTTCCCGTAAAGTTATTGCCAGGCCTTCGGAAGACTCACACCGGGAGCACCCTCGTTGAAACTGTTATGATGGGCGTAGACCAGCACATTCCATCCCGTGCAATCGAGGTTAAGGGCCTCACAATGCCCGAACATGTAATTGAACAAACTGATTTGCGATGCGAACTTCGATGAGGGAGGCATGCTGAGAACCTCGAGCTTCTTGCAGTCGAAGAACATGTAACTGGAGTCATACACATTCGAGAAATTCCAGCCCGAAAGGTCGAGTTCCGTAAGTTCGCCATCGCCGTAGAAGGCGCATCCCATTCTCTTGACTTTTGACGTATCCATCATGGACACGTCCAGGGTCCGGAGTTTGAAGCACCTATCGAACGTTCCAAAAAGGCTTGTGACTTCGCTTGTGTCGATAGGTCCGAGGTCGATGGACGTGACGTTCACGAACCAGTAGAACCAACCAGACATATTTTTGGGCTTGATGCTGTCTACGACTTTCACGGAAAGAATGTCAGCCCTATGGGGCCACCAAGGTGCATTGCCATCCCCGCGGCCGCCTGGGATAGCGAAGTCGTAGTTCTCGATATCGGGATAGACTTCCGTTACCCTGCGGCAGTTGAACATACAGCCGACTTCTGGCAGGCCCTTACGCTTGTAGAACATAAGGCTGTGGTCGTCGGCGGAGTACACGGCGAATGCCGTTCCGTGTACGGGATCCACGATGTCGGCGTCGGTCAGCGACCCGTTACCGCCGCCCGTGCTACCGGTTTCCCAGCTCCCCTTGTCGATCCCGTTGCCGAGCGTCCCTGCCACCGTGTTGAACTGGTTCCTGATTGCAGACGAGACCCACGGCCCCGCGATCAGGACCACCAGGCCGATGATCGCGATGACCAAGACGTACTCTACTGTCGATTGTCCTCTCAGGCGGCGGGTAAATCTGCGAGATACCCCCCCCCGAAAGGAATTTCCGCTGCATGCATGTGCGGCTCCATTCGGATTGGATTGCAAGACGGTCTCCAGCTTATGAATAAGCCGTTCAGGACGCATGCTCTTGCCGCGGCGGCAACACTTCAGAGATATCCATACCTTCCTGCACACTTCAAAGAGAAATCGATTCGATTGGCAGCCACATGGCAACCCCAATGCCGCGCCCGGATGAAAGCAGGAAGTATGAGAAGAATCGATATGAGAGGAGTAAATAGAGGTGGCAAGAGGAAAAGCTGATTTCAGGGCTCAGCGCGAGCAGCTCGGACTCACACAGCAGGACGTGGCGGATGCTCTTGAAATCAATATCAAGACCGTCAAGAGCTGGGAGGACCCCAAGCAGACGAGGTATCGCATCTCTAAAGCCGCATGGCGATACCTAGACCGAGCGCTTGATATGCAGGCGCAACAGGTGGCATTCGCCTGCTACGTAGTTGAAAAGCGGATTGAAGAGCTCGGCAGAGAGCCGGCTGCGGTATCGATAACGTACTACAGGGACCAGGCCACATACGACCGATTCGGTCGAGAGGCGGGTCCGTTCGGTCAGGCGAACGCGACCGCCAATGCAATCGCATGCGAGCTTGAGCGCACGGGCATTAAGGTCAAGTTCCGCTATCCCGATGACAGCGCGATACCGACCCCGAGGAGCAACTACTGATATCAACAGAAAACAATGGGCATCTCCCGCAATCGGGAGATGCCCATTGCCAGACAGCGACCCAAATCGTCACCGCCGGCGGTCTTTATATCAAAGTACCGTCGCCTCGGTCGGTATCGCGCCCAGTACCGCCGCATACTCGGTGGGGTAGAGCCGGCTGATTGTCTTCACGTCGCGGATGACGATATTGCGGTCGTCCGGTTCAGTGATGCCGTACCCGAATGCCTGGAGCGTCTCGATAGCCTCCTGGATACGCTGCTGGAACATCGGACCCGGATCGACTCGAAGTCCGAGGTAGCCGCGCCACAGGCATGGCGAGACGCGGAGCATGTTGTGAATCTTGGAAATCGGCTCAATGTCGGCGTAGACGTTGAGGGTGACCATGGCGTCCTTGTGTCCCAAGATCGATTGAAGTGCCTTGATGTCGCCGCCTTGCCGAATCCACTGCGTTGCGAAGGTATGGCGAAGGCCGTGGAAGGTGATCAGCTCGTCGTTCGTGCCCATGAGGGCGTTGGTCTCGGAGAACGTCTTGAACGCCCTGCGGATATAGCTGGTTGTCGCGAAGGTCGCGCCCGGCTCCGAGAGGATGTAGCAATCCCCGATTTCCACCGAGCCGGTAAGCCCGCGCAAACGTATCTTACCGAGGTCTAAGTCATATATCTCCTTCAGGAAGGGAAGCAGACCCACGGGGTCGATGGGAATCGACCTGCAGTCATGGGTCTTGGTGTCCTTGATGAAGGAGCCCATCCCCTTCGCGTATGCCACCGAGTGCCTGACCGAGATCGACCCCGCTTCGAGGTCCACGTCGCACCACCGCAGGCCGCAGACCTCCCCGATGCGCATACCAGTGTGCAGGGCGAGCACGACCGCGCGTTTGAAACGGGAATCGGGCATCATGGAGCAGATGGAGTTGAGCTTCGGTACGAGGTCGGACCTGAGCGCGTTGCGCGGTTTTCCCATGATACGGGGTGCAAGCGCACCGTCGAACGGGTTCTTCCCGATAGTGTCGTTGCTACGCTTGACGAGGACGGTGTAGAGGCGCTTTCCCAATTTAAACGCCTTGTTGAGCGTGTCGGGGGCAGTCCCGAGCGCGATCCTGCGCGTGGACCATGCGTTGATGTCATCGGTCGTCACCTCGTTCACTGGGATCGCTCCCAGCTCATCACGTTCGATATGAAGGGCGCTGAAGTGGTAGTCATCTCGCGTGGTCGGAGTTATCCGGTTCATCTGCAGGCAAAAGTCGATGAACTTTTCGAGCGCGGCGCTCAAGGGGAGAAGCGCGTAATCGTCCGCCTCGAGTTTCGCCTGCCGTTCCTCGACGGCTGCCCTCAGTTCCTCGATTTCGGCGAGTTCCGCCTCGATCTCATGCCTGAAATCCGCGAGCGCATCGAGGGCGGCCTTCTTGCCGCGGGTGCCCTCGGCAAAGCACGCGATGCCCGTGTTCCTTGTCCTCTGCGTGCGCTCACCCGACCCCTCGTCGACGAGGGTGACGATGGCCTGCCACTTCCCCTTGTTCTTCCTGACGGAGCCGTTTCCACATATGCGTAAGTTCTTATTGCAGTCTTTTTCGTTTGCCATGATTCTCCCCAAAACACTTTTTGATTCCAAATAGACATTTCTGCCTGCGAAAACCCGAGTGCTGTCGATTCTGGGCGCTCCGGAGTCACCAGAGAATCAACGTCTGCGCCATGAGTTTGTAAGTCGAATTATAACGAGATGTAGAAACCTGTGTTTACCTGCGTTAATTTACATATGCGGAAACAGCTTACATGCGCTATTTGCGCGTGCTATAATAAAAAAACCACAGGTAGAGCCAAAAATAGGGGTCTGGGGGTCAAGGGGTCGCTGGTTCGAATCCAGTCGTCCCGACCAGAAGTTTG
>DBFVGT010000151.1:0-21537 GCA_048524725.1 Collinsella sp.
ATCGTGGTCTCGATGCCACGGGACTCAAGACGACGCTGAAGATCCTCAACCTTATGAATCGGCGACGGCTTGAGCGGGCTGCCCTCGATGTCGTTAAGCTGAATGAGGTTAACGTGGCACAGCGTTCCCTCGCAGAAGTCGCAGAGCGCCTGCATCTCGGGATTCGTATCGTTGACGCCTTCGATCATGGCATACTCATAGGTCGGGCGGCGGCCAGTCTTCTCGGTGTAGAGCTGAAGCGCTTCGTGAAGGCGAAGCAGCGTGTACTTCTTAACACCGGGCATGAGCTTATTGCGCGTCGACTGGATGGCGGAATGCAGGGAAACGGCAAGCGTGAATTGCTCGGGGATGTCGGCAAATTTGCGAATACCGGGAATAACGCCGCTGGTAGAGACGGTGAGGTGACGAGCGCCGATACCGATGCCGTCGGGGTCGTTGAGGATTCGCAGCGCCTTGAGAACCTCGTCGTAGTTGGCAAACGGCTCGCCCTGGCCCATGAAGACAACGCTCGTGGCGCGCTCGCCAAAGTCGTTGGATACATGAAGTACCTGATCGACGATCTCTTGAGCGGTCAGAGAACGCTTGAGACCGTTGAGACCGGTAGCGCAAAAGGCGCAGCCCATGCCACAGCCTGCCTGGGTGGAAACGCAGACGGAAAGCTTGTTGCGACGGGGCATACCGACGGTCTCGACAGAAATGCCGTCGTGGTACTCGAGCAGGTACTTGCGAGAGCCATCTTTGGAAACCTGCTTGGTGAGTTCAGTCGGCGTGTCAAAGGCAAAAGCCTCTTTAAGCTGCTCGCGGAAAGCCTTGGGAAGGTTGGTCATGTCGTCAAACGAACAAACGTTCTTCTCAAAGACCCATTCGATGAGCTGCTTTGCGCGGAAGGCGGGCTGGCCAAGTTCGGCCACGAGCTCGCGAATATCGTTTTGGCTCAAGTCGCGAATGTCCTGAGATTTAGTCCTGGGATTCATGGAAGCCTTTCGATTTTGGGGAAACGTAGAGGGTATCGCTACAATATGGTATCAGCTGCAGAAATTATAGAGGAGGAGTCTGCCCATGCCGGGTAAAAGCCTAGAGAACATGCACGTAGCGGTCTTGGCGGGCGGTCATTCCGCCGAGCGCGAGATCTCGCTCGATTCGGGAAAGAACGTTGTGGTGGCACTGAAGGAAGCCGGCTACACCTCGGTGGAGCTGCTTGACACGGCCGCTGATGACTTTATGGTAACCATGGCGACCGGCGGATTCGATGTGGCATTTATCGCCATGCACGGCGCCGGCGGTGAGGATGGCGCCATGCAGGGCGCCATGGAGACCCTGGGTATTCCCTACACGGCCTCGGGCGTGCTTGCCAGCGCCTGCGGTGCCGACAAGGAGGTCTCTAAGCTCCTGTACGCCAAGGCGGGCATTCCCATTGCCCCCGGCCTTGCGCTCGAGGTGGGCGATGAAGTCGATATCGATCATATCGTCGAGGTTTGTGGCGAGCGCTGCTTTGTGAAGCCGGCCGTCAACGGTTCCAGCTATGGCATTTCCCTGGTCCATGAGCCCTCCGAGCTGCCCGCGGCAATCGCCAAGGCGTTTGAGTACGGCGACAAAGTGCTGGTCGAGAAGTGCATCGAGGGTACCGAGATCACCGTTGGCGTATACGGCGAGGATGACGTGCGCGCCCTGCCGATTGTCGAGATCCGTAAGCCCGAGGACTGCGAGTTCTACGATCTGGACGTGAAATATGTCGACCCTACGGACATCCATCGCATTCCGGCGCAGATTTCACCCGAGAACTATGCTCGTGCCCAGGAACTTGCCTGTGCCGCTCACAAGGCCCTCGGTTGCCTGGGCATCTCGCGCAGCGATTTTATCGTGAGCGAGGACGGCCCCGTTATCCTCGAGACCAATACCATTCCCGGCATGACCGATACGTCGCTGTATCCGGATGAGATCCGCCACACCGACGACATGACGTTCCCGCAGGTCTGTGACAGCCTGATCCGTATGGGTCTTCGTCGAGCGGGCATTGCATGCTAATCGAGGACGCGGTTTCGTCAGGAACGCCGCAGTTTGTCATCGACTCCTATGCCACGCTTGCCGAACGCGCCAAAACGCAGTCCTTCGGCCTTATCGAGGAAGATGTGATTGTCCTCGATACCGAGACCACGGGTCTTTCGGTGCAGGACAATGAGCTGATCGAGATCTCGGCGGCCCGTCTTTCGGGCCGCGAGGTCGTCGACCGCTTCGATACCTTCGTGCATCCCAAGCAGCTGATTCCCGCCGAGATTACCGAGCTCACGAGCATTACAAATGCCGATGTGGCAGATGCCCCGTCGGCCGTTGAGGCCGTCGCCGCTCTCGCCGATTTTGTCGGTGGCTGCCCGGTGATCGCACACAACGCCACGTTCGACCGCTCGTTTATCGAGTCGGTCAAAGGCGGCGTCAACGTGAGCGATATTTGGATCGATTCGCTGGCGCTGTCGCGCATCGCGCTTCCGCGCCTGGCCTCGCACAAGCTGTCTTTTATGGCCGATCTGTTTGGCTGTGACTCGGTATCACACCGTGCCAATGCCGACGTCGACGCTCTGTGTGGCGTATGGCGCGTGTTGCTCGTGGCGCTCACCGACTTGCCCCAGGGCCTCATGGCGCGCCTAGCCGACATGCACTCGGATGTGCCTTGGTCCTATCGTCCTATCTTCTCATTCTTGGCAGGGCAGAACCCTGGTTCTATCTTCTCTCTCAGCGCCGCTCGTGCTGACGTTCTCAAGGCCGATCGCGCCGACGATCGGGTGGACGCCGACGAACTGCCGGTCCTCAAGATGCCGAGTCGTGAGGAGATTGAGGCAGACTATGCGCCAGGTGGCCTGGTCAATCGCATGTATCCCACCTACGAGCCGCGTGATGAGCAGATCGCGATGGCGCTCGAGGTCCGCGATGCGCTGGTCACGGGCACTCATCGTGTAATTGAGGCGGGCACGGGCGTTGGCAAATCGATGGCCTATCTGGTGCCTTTTGCCGAGGCAGCACGCCGTAACAACATCACGGTTGGTATTGCGACCAAATCGAACAATCTTGCCGACCAGCTCATGTACCATGAGCTGCCAAAACTTGCCGAGCAACTGGACGGTGGTCTGTCATTTTGCGCTCTCAAGGGGTATGACCACTATCCGTGCCTGCGCAAGCTTGAGCGCATGAGCCGCGGCCAGGTCGAGATTACCACCAAGCGCGATCCGGCAGACACGCTCACGGCGGTCGCGGTCATTATGGCGTACGTCTGCCAATCAACCGATGGCGACCTCGACTCGCTCGGCATTCGGTGGCGCAGCGTCAACCGTCCCGACTTTACGACGGCCTCGCGCGAGTGTGCTCGTCGCCTCTGCCCGTTTTTCCCTGATAAATGTTTGGTCCACGGCGCTCGCCGTCGTGCGGCGCATGCCGATGTGGTGGTCACCAACCATTCCCTGCTGTTCCGCAACGTCGCGGCCGAGGGCAGGATTTTGCCGCCGATTCGTCATTGGGTAATCGACGAGGCCCATTCCATCGAGCGCGAGGCGCGCCGTCAGTGGGCGCGTGTGGTGTCGGCGGACGAATCACGCGTTCTGTTTGAGCGTCTGGGTGGCTCGAGCACCGGCGCGCTAAGCCAGGTTTCCCGTGATTTGGCAACCTCCGAGGGCTCTACGCTCTATCTGGGCCTTACTGCCAAGGCGACGTCGACGGTTGCGCGCGCGAGCATGGCGATTGCCGGCGTGTTCGATGGCGTTCGCGAGCTCGGTCGCCGTGTCCGTGGGGGCTATGACAATGCCAATCTATGGATTGGCCCCGAGCTGCGCGAATCTGACGACTGGCATGATTTCTTACAGTCGGCCTACACTGGCATCGACGCATTGGAACAAGCTGACAAGAGCGTCGACGCGCTGGTGCAAGCCGTCGCCGCCGACAAGCCAGAGGTTGTTGTCGACCTGGGTGATATCTCGCGCCGCCTGCACGAGCTGGCCGAGAACCTAAAACTCATCATTGATGGTACCGATGAACACTACGTGTATTCGCTGCAGGTCAATCGCAGGCTGCGTGCCGGCGGAGAGTCAATGACCGCAGAGCGCATCGACATTGGCGAGGCCTTGGCAACCGAGTGGCTGCCCGAGGTTCACACGGCTATCTTTGCCTCGGCGACCATGACGGTGTCCAAAAGCTTTGAGCACTTTAACCATGCGGTCGGCCTTGATCGCATCGGTGCTTCAACGTCGTCATCGCTGCACTTGGATTCGAGCTACGACTTCGATTCGAACATGGCTGTAGTCGTTGCGGGCGATATCCCCGATCCGCGCGATCGTGAGAGCTATCTTACGGCGCTCGAGCGCGTACTGGTCGACGCCCATCTTGCCATGGGCGGATCGGTGCTCACGTTGTTCACCAATCGGCGCGACATGGAGGACCTATACGCCCGCGTTGAGCCCAAGATGGCCCGTGCGGGTCTGGAGCTCAACTGCCAGCAGCGCAACTCATCTCCTCGTCGCCTGCGCGACCGGTTTATCAACGAACCGACCTCGTCGCTTTTTGCGCTCAAGGCCTTCTGGGAGGGGTTTGATGCCAGCGGCGAGACGCTGCGCTGCGTCATCATTCCCAAGTTGCCGTTCTCAAGCCCCACGGACCCGCTCTCGTGCGAGCGCAACCTGCGCGAAGACCGCGCATGGGCGCGCTATTCGCTGCCCGAGGCGGTGCTCGAGGTTAAGCAGGCCGCGGGGCGTTTGATTCGCTCGTCGACCGATAGCGGCGTGCTGATCTTGGCGGATCCTCGCCTGGTGACGAAGGGCTATGGCAAGAAGTTCTTAACGTCGCTGCCCACGAGCTCCTACCAGCGCATCGAATCGGCGCAGATCGGGCACTATCTACAGCTGTGGCGTGCACGCCACGAGCGGCGGCGCTAAAGCGGACAGACGAGGGTTTTTGCCATATCGCACAGACGCTTTGACAGGGCGGGGTCATCCAAGATGCGGATGGCTCCGCCCGCTGCGATTATCTGGCTCAGCAGCCAACGCTCGGAGCCGTAATGTACGGTTACCGTTGCCATGTCTGTCCCGCTGCGTTCGATTAGGGTGATGCCGGCCCAGTCCAGATGCTCCGCCATATCGAATGGCATCAAGAGCTTTGCGCTACGCTGCGTCCGGGCAAGGGAATCGTGGAGGGATGCAACGTCCGGTGCGTGAGGCACGACGGAGTCTTCCGTCAAGGCGAGTCCCTCGATTTTATCCATGCGATAGGTGCGCTGCTCATCGACCGCGATGTCCCAGGCAATCAGATATGTTTGGTCGCCGTTTGCTGTAATGCGCAAGGGGTCGACCAGACGCTCGCGTGGCCGCGCATCGTCCATCGAGCGATACGAGATACGACAGCGAACGCCGTCCTGAATGGCGCAGCTCAGCTGCTGCCAGTGCGACCCGTGGTTGACGGTGTCAAAGACGTGCTGGTTATAGCCGAGCTCTTCGGGTAGAAGAGCATGTCGAATTCGAGCCGCCGCCTGGGGCTCGATCCCCAACGATTCAAGTTCGTGGTTGAGCACAGCGCCCTCGGCGGCACTCAGGCGCAGCGGTAGTACACGCCCGGCGTCACCGGTGAGGACCACGCGCTCGCCGTGGCATTCGCAGATGATACGCGCACCCGATTCTCGGTCCGCGAGCGTCGAGACGATCTCGAGAATCTCGTCGAGCGACGCCCCCGTGATGTCAAAGCGACTGCAAATCTCGGTTCGTGTCATGCCGCTCTCGCCGGCGGCGTAGAGGGCCTCCATGATGTCGATGGCGCGCGAGAGCCTCTGCTCGCTGGTGAGTTTACGCACGGGCATGCTCGTGCACCGTCCTTTCAATGAGGTGGTTCCACGCCTGCTTGAGCGATTTGGGGGCCATGGGCCTCATGCCGTCCATGGCGTGGGCCATGCAAAATGAGGCGGCGGCTTCAAGATCGCGCACGTCAACGGTCCAAGTCCATCCCGAATCGGTGTGTGCGAGCTCACCTCGCCCGCGCGTGAGGCCGTTGATCATATCGATCTGCGTCTGCGGGGCGAACGAGAACGTAGCCGCAACGGGCGGGCGGTCGGCAAAATCGAATTCAAAGAACAGGTAGTCGTTGAGATTGAAGTCTGCAGGGATGGCGTAGGCCTTCGAAGGACGCCAAGCGCGAACGATACGGTCGCAGCGGAATGTCCTGATGTCGTCGGTGGCATTGTCGAGGCCGCAGAAGTACGCAACGCCCTCGCGCTCGAACATGCCGTAGACGCAGACGGTACGCTCTTTCTGCTCACCGCGGCCGTTCTGATATAAAAATCGCAGTGCGCATCGCTCGGCAAAGGCGCTCCATACCGCATCGACGGTGGGAGAGCGGCGGATCGGTGCTTCGTCCGCCGTCGTCCTGCCGGTGAG
The DNA here is from genome assembly GCA_048524725.1 of Collinsella sp. Classification (GTDB taxonomy): domain Bacteria; phylum Actinomycetota; class Coriobacteriia; order Coriobacteriales; family Coriobacteriaceae; genus Collinsella. The sequence continues at coordinate 6,402 of DBFVGT010000151.1, forward strand.
GTAGGCAATCTTGGAACGAATATCGGCAAGCGGCGCGGCAAAAGTGGATGAGCCGGCCGCTATTGTCTGGTCGATAGCGTTGAGCAGGATATCGGCGTCGTCTGCGGTGATGAGGCCGCCTGCCGCAAACGTGTGCTCGCGGTCGATTGTCCATGAGCTTTCCTCGGTCTCCTGCGCGCCGGCGGGGCGAACCTCCTTGATTAAGATGCCGCGTTCGAGCAGTTTGTCACGATCGCGCCGAAACTTGCGCTTATCCGAGTCGATATTGCCCGAGCCATATCCCAGGTCAGAATCCAAGACGATCTGCTCGGTCGTCAGCGGTTCGGGGGAGCTGTTGAGCACAAAGAAAAGATTGAGGATGCGCTGAGCCGTTTTATCGAAACTGGGCTCCGAATTCCCCTTTTTAATTGTCGCGGTCGCGTCGCTTGCCGTCATAGAGTCCTCGCATGAGAAGGTGGTTTGCTGCCATGATTTTAGTCCGATATGGAGATTAGGCTATATCCTTGTCCGCTCGGGGCGTTAAGATAGCCCGAATTCGGTCGTTTGCGCTCGCTCGGGGTATACTTTCGACTATATACGGTTCTAATGTGCATGCATTGGGCCTATTTGTCGGATTATGGATGTGGAGCGCACATGGCGAACACCCAGAACTATATTAACCACCTGCTGCAGAACACCGGCATCACGCCGGCATGCAGCGAAGAAGAGCGCTTGGCTGCCGAGGATATCGCTCAGATCTTCCGCAACCACGGCTTTGATCCCGAGGTTCAGGAGTTCAATGCCCCGGCGCCCAGCAGGTTGGCATTTGCCGTTACCGGCATTCTTGCGTTTGCCGGCGCCCTGCTGATGGGCATCGGCGGCGGCATCGGCTTGGTCGGCACCTTGCTGGCCATTGTCGGTGCCGTTCTTTACGTGCTCGAGCGCACGGGCCATCCCGTGGTTTCGCGCCTGGGCAAGACGGGCGTGAGCCAAAATGTCATCGCCTACCACAAGGCCTCGGGCCCGCTCGCGTCTCCGCGCAACCGCCCGGTGGTCGTTGTCGCACACTACGACTCTCCCCGTGCTGAGCTGCTCGCCCGCGAGCCCTATGCTTCGTATCGTGCGCTCATCGCCAAGCTGTTGCCCGTTGCCACGGTTGCCCCTGCTGCCGTTGCCATCTTGCGTATCCTGCCGCTCCCCGGCGCGCTCAAGGTTCTGCTGTGGATTGTCGCGATCCTCGCTTCCCTCGTTGCGCTCGCCAACGCGGCAAACATCATTTCTAACCGTTTTGTGCTTCCCTATACGTCCGGCGCAGTGTGCAACAAGTCTTCTGTCGCCGCTATGCTCGGCGTTATGGACAACGTTGCTCCCTTCCAGGGCGAAAACGAGTTTCCCGACGATGTTCCGTTCGATACCTATTTTGGGGAGCAGAAGCGTCGTGCCGAGGAGATGGCGCGCGCAGCAGCGGAGTATGCCGCGGCCCAACAGCAAAACGACTACGGCAACACCATCGAGTATGAAGAGCCTACCTACGCCGAGGACGAGTTCGGTCAGCCGATTGCTCCCGACGCTCAGACCGAGCCCGAACAGGGTGAGGATTTCGACGAGCAGATCGAGGGCTTTGAGGGTGCGTCTGCCGACGAGACGCTGATTGGCGCCATTGTGCCCGAGGATCAGAATCAGGCTGTCCAGGCCGAAGAGTTCAATGACGAGGTTTCCGCTGCCGAGCCGGCGGAGGAGCCTGTCGTGGCCGAGCCCGAGCCCAAGCTCTATCGCAATGCCGCCGGCAACATCCGCTTTGGTTCGGATGCCATCCGTGCGCTCGGGATGCTTCCCGAGTCCTGCACGCTCGATTACGAGGAGGGCGAGGAGCCGACGTTTGAGCCCGAGCCTGCCCCCGTCGTGACTGCACCTGCGCCCGCCGTCACCGTGGATGATGAGTCTGCCGCGGTTACCGCTGCCGTTGCCGAGCTTGAGGCGGTGTCCGCGATCGATCCCGCGGCAGGACTAGACATTTTGGCCCCCGCCGCGCCGGCGCAAGACGTTGCGGACGAGTCTGACGACGATTACGTTGAACAGCCGAGGCGCGTGTCTTACGAGAGCGATACTGATTTCTCGGCCGAGATTCCCGCGGCAACGCCCCATGCCGATATTGCATCCGCGTTCTCTTCGATTGGCACCAGTGCTTCCAACTTCTTTAAGGGTGCGCTTGCAAAGGGCAAGAAATTTGTCGACGATTTCGAGGAGAAGCGCGCTGCCGCACGCGAGGCTGCCGAGCAGGAGGCTATCGCTCAGCAGCAGGCAGCCGAGGCGGCACGTGAGCGCGCGGCGCAAGAGTTCGAGCAGAACGAGGCTATGCAGTCCGTGCCCGTCGACGCTGCCGAAGCTACAACGTCCTTTGAGTCCCAGCAACCGGCGTCCACGGATGTTGTTGAGGCGACGACGTCTTTCGAGGCTCAGCAGCACGTCGATAGCACCATGTCGTTTGATGCCGCGCAGTTCGATTCCACGATAACGTTTGAAAAGCAAGGCACCGCGATTGCCGAGTCCCTTCCTGTTTCCGATGAGCGGGGCGATGCGGCAGACGATGACGAGCCTATTGATGCTGCCGCAATCCAAGATGCCGCCGAGGACGAGCCCGTCGAGGCCAACTCTGACGAAGAGCAATACGCAACAGCCGAGCAAGATGATTCGACCGAGGTCGAGCAGGAGGAAGTGCCTGCGGTTTCCGAGGCTCCCGAGACAGATGAGTCGAGGCCTTACTCCACGCAGATTTTCACCATGCCGACCCCGAGTGGTTCCGGTGCCACGGTTGCCGATGTTGCTCCCACCCAGGACGAAACGGTCGATTCCCTTATGGCCCAGATTTCCTCCCAGGCATCGCCGCGTCCGCAGATGAATGTTCCCGATCCGGCGTCAGCTCCGTCGCCTGCACCTTCCTCGTCTCCGCTGGCTTCGGTCCCCGATCCGTCGCTGCCGTCGATGAAGCAGGCAAACGTTGCGTCTCGCACGTCGCTGTTCGACCTTCCCGACCCCTCCGCACAGGTCAACGACCCCTTTGCTACCGCTCAGGGTCCCGAACCCACATCGGCACCCGTTGCGCCTCCTATGCCCGTTGCGTCGGGCGCTCAGCCGATCGAGACCATTTCGGCTCCCGCCCCGGCGGCACCCAAGTCTCGCAAGCGCGGCCTGGGCGGCCTGTTCGGTTGTAAAAAGAAAAACGAACAGGACAGCATGAGTGATTGGCTGGGCGTCGAAGACGATTACGATGCCAAGAAGTCCGGTCGCGGCATCGGTTCGTGGGATAATTTCGAGGACGATAACGATGGCTGGAAGGGCGGCGCTACGTCTTCCGACGGCGCTTCTTCCGAAGATATGCTCTCGGCTGTCGCCTCTATGGGTGACGATGAGCTGCTCGGTCACGATATCTGGTTTGTGGCAACGGGCGCCTCGGATTGTGATGGCGCCGGTATGAAGGCCTTCTTGGCTTCGCATCGCGATAAGCTCCGCGGCGTATTCTTCATCAATCTTGAATCCGTCGGCGCCGGTAGGCTTTCGGCGGTGACGGTTGAGGGCGAACAGCAGCTGCTCAAGGGCGATCGCCGCATCATGAACCTGGTCAGCAAGGTGTGCAAGTCGTTCCATGTCGATTGTGGCGCGCTCGAGATGCCCTATGCCAAGACCGATGCCTACGCCGCGCTCGAGGCGAGCCGCCGAGCCCTCACCATCGCCGGCGTGGACGGCACGCGCCTGGCTTGCGCTCGTACCGAGGACGACCTGCCCCACAATGTCAACCCGACGAACATTGCCACGGTATCCGAGGTCGTGACCGAGGTTATCCGCCGTTCGTAGACGGAGCTCTAAGGAGTCAACGTGTTTTCGTATATTAAGCGCCATTGGCCTGTCTACGTGATTTTGACCTTGATCGCCATTGCGTTAGGATTTGGGGCTGCCTACATCGTGGGTGCGAAGGGCTCGACCCCCGCCTCCGCAATCAGCGAAGAGGTGGAGCAAGAACAGAGCACGGGTGCCGATGGGATTCCTGAGTCCGAGCAGGCAATCGTTGATGGTGGATCTTCGTCTGCAGAGTAGATACGGCGATTTACATGATTGAAAGCGGGCGAGCCGGGGGACTGGCTCGCCCGCTTTTTTATCGCGCTAGCGCTTCTCTGGGATCGACCTAAGGCGAGCGAACCATAAGGCTGCGGCACCCGAGGTCAGAAGCGCGGTGATGCAGGCGGCGATGGGAACTGATCCTGTTGCCGGTAGGTCCTGCGGTAGGGTACAGCGTTGAATGACACGGTCCTCGTCATGTGACTCAAGTTTATCGCCGCCGCCGTTGCGGCAAAGATCGACGCGCGCGCTGTTGGTGAGTGCGGTTTGGGGCGTATAAGCCGACGTTGCCTGCATGTGCACGGCTGCGCCCCGAGCGTCTGTGCCAAGGATTGCTTTGGCATCGTCAAGGTCGTCGTGCTCATCTTTGAGATCATCACGGGTCCAAGAATCCACATCGCTTCGAGTCGTAAAGTCGGCGGCTACTGCACCGTATTCAATGCGAATGCCCGTTACGACGGTATTGGATGCAAGGTCAAGTTCTTTCGCCTCGAGTGTGGTGGATTCCGTGGTCGAGACATCCGCCTTCCAGAGGTGCCAGCCGTCGTAATCGACGAGGCGGCAATCCTCACCCAGACTCTCTTTTACTTCGTCGGACTCAAGCCAAGGATTTTCGTGCCCATCGTCAAGCGTCGCGTTTGCCGGCCCATCGACGTCTGTCGAGTCCAACGGCGTCGTGCGATACCACACGTTGCACAGACCGTTGAGGTCGCCGATGGCGACGGGGGTTTCGATTGAGACGAATCTCGCCGTGCCGTCTTTGGCACACTCAAGATCATCGGTAATCGTAAACTCATCAACCCAAGTAGCGGAATCGTTTCGAGCATCGATGGTATAGGAGAAAAGTCCGTCCGTATTGGTTTGCGTTGCGGCGCGATCTTTACCATCGCCGTTGGCCAGCAGACCCTTCCCGATAGGTTGGACAAGCTCCTGACGCTTGTCGACCTGTCCTTTGATCTCGATGGGCGCATCCTTCATCGCGACAGATTGGACTTCTCCCGTATCCTTTATTTCAAACGTTATCTCCTCGGCAAGGTCATAGGTCCGCGGAGACATCATTTCGCGCAACGAGTAGGTGCCGGGTGCAAGATGTTCGACGCGGTGCGGCTTGTCGGATGAGGTCCAGGAGTCTATTTCGGTTTTATCGGGACCATATAAGGTGAGTTGTGCGCCTTCCACTTCCTGCTCACCGCTTGCATCGACCTTGGAGATATCAACCTTAGTGTAATCGTCGGATACGTTAAGCCGTGCTTCCACAACGGGCGTTTTCTGGTCGGCATAAGCGAGGTCTACGATATGGGGCGTTCGGTCGAGCAGGAAGCCGGCCGGCGCTTGAGTCTCGACAACCTCGTAGCGTGCGGTGCCAGATCCCAGCGGGAGGTCGTCCGCGCGTGCTTCTCCAGTTTCATCCGTTGTGACGGTAGCAACAGTCTCACCGTCGAGCGCGGCAATGCTACCGTCGGGGCGCACGATATCACCCGAGGCACGGATCTCAAAGATGGCGCCCGCTAGGCTGCTGCCGTCTACGGCATCGGTTTTAACGATCCTGATGTTTCCGGTCGCGGCGTGGTCATAATACGAGGCGATTGCAACGGGCGTTAGGTTCATGTCGGCGGGTATGTTTACCTTGATCTCTTCGCCGACAAGATAGGGCTCTTTGGCCGAGGTTTCGCGTACATAATAGGTGCCCGGCACGAGCGATTCGGGCAGTGTGACGGTCCCGGTCGCGTCAGTCGTAAAGGTGTCCATTACGTTATGTGCTGGATACCAGCAAGTTTGTGAGACAGGTTCGTGATTGCTGTCGAGGAGTTGGAAGGTGAATCCGGCTAGTGGAACAGAAGCGCCTGTTTGGGCATCGCGTTTTACAATCTGGAGATGCGTCGACAGAGCGTGGTTGTCCACGATATATTGAAGCTCGGCGCCGTCGGAAATCTGATTGGCCCCGACGGTCCATTCCCCTGCACGTTTAAAACCCTCGGGGACGGTTTCCGGAACCTCGCGAACCGTGTAGCCGGCGCGGTCGTATGGGATGGCTCCGTGGACACCGGCGGGTCGCTTGCCTGCGCCAAACCATGCTTCTGACTGATCTTTGGTGGAGGCAAAGCCATAGATGTTTGTGGTCAGTGTGCCAACAACCTGCTGAGAGCTGTTGCTGACAACCTCAAAGACAACACCTCCCGCCGGCTGCTCCAGGCCGGATTGGTCGCTATTGCCGTAGTCCTTGAATTTGGAAATCTCAAGGTCAAACGCAATGGGGATATCGGAAACGCGAGATTCGATCTCGACCACGCCTGAATCGCCGAGCTGGTCGGCTCCAACGGTATAGGTCCAGCTGTCGTTGGATGGCAGGTAGCCCTCGGGGGCTTTTGATTCGTAGATGGTAAAGGTTCCTAAGGGGACATCGGCGAGAGTGGCCCGACCGCTTTCGTCGGTCGTGAGGATTTGCGCCCATCCAGGGGTTGATTGTGATACGCACACGAATTCTGCTCCTGCGAACGAAGCTCCAACTTGGGGGCCTGCATTCGTCGCGGCATCGAGCTTTGCGATGCGCAAGGTAATGGTGCCAGGTTGTTCATCAATGGCGACCCGCCCGCCGTCATTCCCCGTGGTAAAGGCAATACGATCGTGGCGGGGGACATAGCCGGCCGGCGCCTTCGTTTCAACTAGGTAGTATGCCGTGTTGGGCAGAAGTACTGCCTGCGCTCGACCGTTGCTGTCCATCTGGACGGTGCCGACACGCGCGCCGCTGGCGCTCTCAAAAACATCGAATGTTGCCCCGTCAAACTCATAGGTATTGTTTCCGCTGGTAATGGCAGCGTTTGCAGACTGCTTTTGGAAGGAAACAGAGACCGTCGGCAGTACATAGAGCATGTCTTGACGTTTGCTGCCGCCCGATACGGTTCCTAAATAGCGCCGCGCGCGGTGCGGAGCGGCTTTGATGCTTCCTGATTTTGCGCTGTCGTGGAGCCATCGCGCAGCCGCCACGACTTCATCGTCGGCGGTAAAGTGCCCACTCTTGGTTTTGCCCTGAGCGGTCGTGTAGGAGTAGGTGCCGTCGACATGGGTAGTGCCGTTGAGCATCCATACGGCAAGCTGGGTGGCGGCGCGGGCGCGATCGGGTGAAAGATGGTAAGCGCCAAACGACGTGGCGGTAGGATATCCGTGACAAACGATTGCCGCGAACTCGTCGTCGAGCCACACCCAGCCTTGATCAAAGTTGAGCCATGGGCCGCCCGGCTTGGTGGGGCCGGGGCGCTCCTGGTTCATGCAGTAGGCAATCGAGGCGTCTTGAGCTTCATACTTGCCGATAAAGAAGGGCCCACAATCATCGCTAATAGTGCGGAAGCCGAGCTGGTCGTAGCCATCGACGGCAAATGCGGCTCCCGGTGCCAGGCAGCCGAAAAGCAGGAAGAGGAGCAGGAGCAGCGGACCTGTTGCGATTGCGCTGTGGACAGAGTGCGTGGGTGCGTTGGACATGGCTGCTCCTTATCCCTCGTGCGCCGCACGGGGAGGCCGCGGCGCTTGGGATGAGGCTACCGCCATGGTTCATGCGGGTAGGTACCAGAAGCTGACCAAAAGCTTGCCCGATTTCTGACAAATCGAGCCCAAATACAACAATCAGATAAAAGTGCAGGTAGAAGATAGGGAGAACAGGAGGTCAAAGGTCCTCGTCTCCACAATTGACATGTTTTCCAAACGAATCTCCACAGCTAAAACAAGCATCGACACCCTTGTATCGAACAAGACAACCGCGTTATACTAGCCAACACACAAGCGGGCATCGCCAAGTGGTAAGGCATCAGCTTCCCAAGCTGACACTCGCGGGTTCGAGTCCCGTTGCCCGCTCCAGAAAAAGTAAAAGCACGACACCGTTCCGGTGCCGTGCTTTTTTCAATAAAGCGCCGGGACTCGAACCCGCCAGGGTGCGAGCGTAAAACAAACGCGAAGCGTTTGTAGCGAGCAGGCGAAGGCGCCGGCAGGCGCCTGAAGCCGGTGCGGATTTGCGAAGCAAATACGCGGACGTCCCGTTGCCCGCTCCATCGAGCGCGGGAGACCTTGGGACGGCCAATTCAACAAAGTCTTCCCCATCGTCTCCGTGAATCCGAGGAGATCGACCGCAGCCGGTGCGGATTTGCGAAGCAAATGCGCGGACGTCCCGTTGCCCGCTCCAATTCCAAAATGTTAGGTTAATGCCTGCTGCCCATACTCGCACCCGCGCACGGTACAATGGTTGGGTTACGACCAACGTGCCAATAACCAAAAAGGAGCCGCTATGATCGATCGCTATACCCGCCCGGAGATGGGACATATCTTCTCCCTCGAGAACAAGTATGCCATTTGGCAGGAGATCGAGGTCCTGGCCTGCGAGGCCCAGGCGGAGCTCGGCAAGATCGGCATTTCTAAAGACGAAGCCCAGTGGATCCGCGACCATGCCAACTTTGAGAAGGCAAAGGTCGACGAGATCGAGGAGGTCACGCGCCACGACGTCATCGCCTTCCTGACCAACATGAAGGAGTACATCGATGCCGATGTTCCCGAGGGCGACCCCAAGCCCAGCCGCTGGGTTCACTATGGCATGACCAGCTCCGATCTGGGCGACACGGCTCTGTGCTACCAGCTCACCCAGGCCTGCGACCTGATCATCGAGGACGTCAAGAAGCTCGGCGAGATTTGCAAGCGTCGCGCCTTTGAGGAGCGCAACACGCTCTGTGCCGGCCGCACTCATGGCATCCACGCCGAGCCGATGACCTTCGGCATGAAGTTCGGCTCTTGGGCCTGGGAACTCAAGCGCGATCTGGATCGCCTTGAGGACGCCCGCAAGAATGTTGCCTTCGGTGCCATCTCGGGTGCTGTCGGCACGTACAGCTCCATCGAGCCGTTTGTCGAGGAGTATGTCTGCGAGCACCTGGGCCTGGTTCATGACCCGCTGTCCACGCAAGTTATCAGCCGCGACCATCACGCTTATCTCGCCGGCGTTCTTGCCACCACCGCGGCCACCTGTGAGCGCATCGCGACCGAGGTTCGCAATCTGCAGAAGACTGATACCCTCGAGGCCGAGGAGCCGTTCCGCAAGGGTCAAAAGGGCAGCTCCGCCATGCCGCACAAGCGCAACCCGATCACCATGGAGAAGGTCTGCGGTCTGTCGCGCGTCGTGAAGTCCAACGCTCAGGTTGCCTTCGATAACGTCGCCCTGTGGCACGAGCGTGACATTTCGCACTCCTCTGCCGAGCGCGTCGCCCAGGCCGACAGCTTCATCGCGCTCGACCACATGTTCCAGTGCCTCATCCGCGTTATCGACGGCCTGCAGCTGTATCCGGCCCGCATGATGGCCAATCTCAACAAGACCCGCGGCCTCATCTTCTCCTCCAAGGTCCTGCTTGCCCTCGTCGATACGGGTATCACCCGCGAGGATGCGTACGCCATTGTGCAGGAGAACGCCATGGCCACCTGGCACGAGGTGCAGGATTGTGTCTCTGGCCCCACCTTTAAGGAGCGTCTCGAGGCCGATCCGCGCTGCACCGTCAGCCAGGAGAAGCTCGACGAGATTTTTGATCCGTGGGACTTCCTCACCCGCATCGATACGGTCTTCGATCGCCTGGAGCAGCTGAGCTTCGAGTAGGGTTAACCTAATTCGACCGCTTGCGGATGCATTTCAACCTTTGGCGCCTTGCCCGTCTTGGGCGAGGCGCTTTTTTACTGTCGCATATGCGCCCGGGTAATAAAATGAACTCCGACTGCTGTTTCGATGAAAGGGGGCACGTGCCCAGACGCATCAAGCGGGCCACCATCGTCTCGTTTACGCTCATACTCCTTGTTGCCGTCTGTGCGGGCGCCCTGACGTATACCGTTCGAAGCAGTTCTTCCTCCTCGAATGAAGCCGATAGAGATCTCCCGGTGCTCAAAATCGGCGTTACGGATAACGATCCCTATGTGTATGTCGATACCACGGGCGATTACGCCGGTATCGATATCGACATCGCCCGCGAGGCCTGCAAGCGTGCGGGGCTCAAGCCACAGTTTGTCGATATTGACTGGAACGATCGCGACCGGCTGCTCAAAAACGGTGATATCGATTGCCTGTGGTGTGACTATTCTCCCTGTTATCGCGAGGATAAGTATTACTGGACCGAGCCGTATCTAACCGTGACGGTCTCGGTTGCCGCCAAGAAAACGAGTGGCATCAAGTCCTTGGCACATCTCGATGGAAGTAAGACCATTGCGGTGATTGCGGGTTCGGTGAGTGAACGCCGATTGCTTGCGGGGGATCTGGGGGTCTCGTCGGACGTTCAAATCAAATCATATGGCTCTGCCGAACTCTGCAAAGCCGCTCTAGTCAAAGGGTACGTTGACTGCTGGATGGCGGATGTCCAGTCGCTTGACCGACTCGTTGCTCAGTATCCCGGCGTTTACCGTGTGTTTGCCGACAATGTTATGACGGTTGACCTGGGCGTCGCGTTTGATGACAGCTATGAAGGATCGGTCGTAAAGGATCTCAATACCGCGCTGTTCGACATGGATCGAGATGGCACGATTGACCGTATTGTGGGCAATTACAAGACAGGAGCGACGACGGGCGGGCAAGGAGAAAATTCATGACAACTGATGAGCACCGCTTGAGTCGAAAGACTCTGAACGTCATAGCTGCCAGCGTTATTGTCAGCGCCGTCTTGTTAGGCCTGTTGTATACGGTTGGAGCCCATCGCTGCCTCGAAAAAACGCTTGGGTTTGGCCAAGAAACCATGGTGTTTTTGGAGAACGCTTGCGAAAAATATGACCGCTACGAACAGGGGAGAAAAACCGAGGCGACGCACGATTTGCTCGCCGCGGTCGAATCGTTTGTGACGTTCCTGTCCTCTGATCGCGTTGAGGTTAACGACGATCTTATCGAGCAATTTGTCCATGCCGAGAACCTTTCGGGGCTGATGGTCATGGACTCCGATGGCCATATGGCTGCCCACTACGACATCGATGGTCGCGACCCGCTCATGTTGTGGCGAGATGAGTTGGCCTGTTCGCCGGTCGCATCGATGTATCAAGGTTCCAAAGTGACCTACTCAACTGTCGATGAGCGCCGTGGTGTCGTTTTTGCCGTCTGTGCTGTTCCGTATGGCGACGGCGTTGCCCTGGCATACCGCTCACTTGTTTCCGATACGGCGGACGACTATTCATATGCCATAGCCGACGTGCTTTCGAACAGTACCTTCCACCAGGGTCCCACGGTGCTTGTTATGGAGGATGCGGAGATTGTCTCATCCAACAGTGCCGATGCTGACGTGTCGCTCGCCCGACTCCTCACCAGCGTAGGAGTTGAGTGGAAAGACGACGGCCTGACGCGCATCGAATATCGAGGAGACGAATGGTATGCCGTGCGTGCGGCATATAAGGACTACCGCCTGTTTGCGCTATATCCCAAATCTGAGGTCATGTCTGACAGGATTTCATTTGTCGCCGTCGGCGTCTTGGTGTGTCTTGCGTTTTGGGTCGTGGTGCTGTTGGCTCGAAATATCGTTGACCACCGCAATTTGGTCGAAAAGGATAAACAGCTCGGCATTATCAATGCCATAAGCGTCATCTACGATTCGACCTTCCTTTTGCATCTCGACACCCTCGAGATCGAGGGGATCAATATGTCGCCGGCGATAGCGAAGATATTTGCCGAGCACAGCGAGGCATATGACTTTATGGACACGGTCTGCCGGGATATCGTGAGCCCCGAAAGCCGCGAAGCGGTTGTGGGACTCGTAGATATAAGTTCGCTTCGTGAACGTATGGAGGGCGTACCGTACTTGGCTGCCGAGGTGCGAGATTGTCGAGGCGCTTGGTACTCGCTACAGGTTGTCCCCCAGCATCGCGATGAGCAAGGCCGGCTGGAGTCGGTCGTCGTGGCGACGCACAACATATCGATGGTCAAGCATGCCGAGGAGCTGTCATATCAAGACAAACTGACGGGGCTTCGCAACCGCAACTATCTTGAATCGCGCGGAGATAGCCTGGTAAACGAGGACTTGCCCGTGAGCGTGATTATGTTGGACTGCAATTATCTCAAGCGGACCAACGACATCTATGGTCACGAGATGGGGGATGAACTGCTGCGACGGACGGCGTCCGTGCTGCGGCGGGTGGCTGGTGCGGATTATCTGCCGATGCGCCTTGGCGGCGACGAGTTTTTGCTGGTTTGCCCCCATACTGACAACGAGTCTGCGCTCGGGCTGGAACAGGATCTTCGTCTCGGTCTTGCCGCGGTAAGCGATGAGGCCCTGACGGTCAGCGCATCGATTGGCGTGGCGACCGTCGAGACGGCTGGAAATACGCTGGCCGATGTATATCGTGTCGCCGACCACAATATGTATCGGGAGAAGCGCACGGTCCACGCACAGGGTGCGGACTGCTAATCTTGCCCCCGCGAGTCCATGCATCGTAGGATGTTGAATCGGTGCTTGCGATAATAAGTCGGCCCAGGCGGGGATAATAGACGTCTGAAATTTCTTTCTGAGAGGGGATCTCAATGATTAGTTTTGACTACAAGCCGCAGGGTGTATGCTCTCGCAATATTCACCTCAATCTCTCTGACGATGGCAGCAAGGTGCTGGGCGTTGAGTTTACCGGCGGCTGTGACGGCAATCTCAAGGCAATCTCCAAGTTAGTCGAGGGTGCTCCTGCCGATCGCGTAATCGAGGTTCTCGCCGGTAATACCTGCGGTATGAAAAAGACCTCTTGCGCCGATCAGCTTACGCGCGCTATCGAGGCCGCTCGCGCCGAGATCGCCTAATGGGTATCGCCGACCACATCAAGAATGGAATATCGCGCCGTGGCTTTGTGCTCGGCGGTGCTGCCGCGGGCGCTGCCACGGTGCTTGCCGGTTGCTCGAAAAAAACGGGCACCAGCGACGATGCCGCCGGCGAGCCGCAAGTTATCAAGGACGATTCGAAGATTGTCTCGATCACTGATGAGTACGAAGCTGTTGATATCGATCTTGAGCCGGCGGCCTCGTGGACGCTGCCGCTGGGCACGCTGCTGTACTACTGCGATGGCGACTACGCTGCCGCGATGATGGCGCCTGCTTCTGCCCTGCATGCCAATACGCTTGGTGTGCTCAACCTGGGCGATGGCTCGCTTACCACACTTATCGAGGATCCCGTTGAGGGAACCGGTTATGCGTTTTACGACGTTCGCGCGGGTGATGGCGTGTTCGCGTGGGTCGAGATGAACTTTGCCAATGCGTCTTGGAAACTCTATGCGCAAAACCTTGCAGGCTCCTCCCTTACCGGCAACGCTGTCGAGCTCGATCGCGGTGGCGAAAATTACGATCCGCCGCTCTTCACAGCGTATGGGTCGTCGGTCATCTGGTATAAGATGCCCTCGTCCGGCGGCAGCAAGACGAGTAACGATTCGTACTGCTACCGTCAGTCGCCCAGCGAGTCCAAGCCTGAGACTATTTGGAAGTCGACGGGCCGCTTCGCATCCGCCCCGCGTGTGAGCGACGGCATCCTGACCATCTCGCCCCGCGTGCACAATGATGAGGGCGTCTATTACGGTATGACGGCGATCGACCTGACTGACGGCAACAATACGAAGCGAGCTCAGCTGGTGCTTCCTTCGTCGGTTTCGCCTTTCGAGGCCGTGTATATGGGCGACACCTTCGTGTTCTCCATTGAGGCGACGTATAACGGTGTGGGTAGCCTGGGCAATATGGGCACCTATATCGGTAACGAGGGCGGGCCGTACCTCTTCCTTTCGCGTGAGCCGCTCGCGTGCGTTGCGGGAAGGAAAAATAAATACCTGGTTAAAGTCCAGGCGTCGCATTTTTTGATTGACACTTCGGCTAAGACCTACGGCTCGCTTCTGTCGCCCGACCGAGCCCTGGAGTATGGCGATTATCCAGCTACGGCGGGAAAATCGGACTCATTTCTTACGTACGCCACGGTGCGCAACAGCCAGGGTATACCCGAGACGGTCACCGCACGCCTATTCTCTCTTTAAGCTTAGAGGGGTTAAAAAGGCGCCAACAGGGGAATAAACGCGTTGTAATTGTGAGTACCGCCCGCCGAGCTGCCGCGTCATAGTGGCATCCGGCGGGCTCAGGTGCGTTAAAATGGGCTTGTTCTTAGCTGATTGAGACAGGGGGGCCGTGTTATGGCTTCAGATGCAAAAAAGATTCTGCTGGTCGAGGATGAGAAGGCAATCCGTGACGCCGTCGCTGCCTATCTCGAGCGCGAAGGCTACTGGGTTGTGGGTGTCGGCGACGGCCAGTCCGCGATCGAGGAGTTCGAGAAGCATCAGTTTGACCTGGTCGTGCTCGACCTTATGCTCCCCAAGATCCCCGGCGAGCGCGTTTGCCGCACCATTCGCGATACCTCGGATGTCCCTATCATCATGCTGACTGCCAAGGGCGAGATCGAGGACCGTATTATCGGTCTTGAGCTCGGCGCCGACGACTATCTGATTAAGCCGTTCTCGCCGCGCGAGCTTGTCGCCCGCGTACGCGCCCTGTTCCGTCGTGCCCACCAGGCCGACGAGCCTGCCGTCGAGGTACTCGACTTCGGCGATCTGGTCATCGATATCTCGGGCCACAAGATCTTGGTCGAAGGCAAGGAAGTCGATCTGACGGCTTCCGAGTTCAAGCTGCTCACCACGCTTGCTCGTCATCCCGGCCGTGTCTACAACCGTATGGAGCTGGTCGAGAAGGTGCTTGGGTACGACTTTGAGGGCTATGAGCGCACCATCGATAGCCACGTGAAGAACCTTCGCGCCAAGCTGGGCGATGATCCCAAGAAGCCCAAGTGGCTCTACACCGTCCACGGTGTCGGCTATCGCTTCGAGGCTCCGGCCAAGACCGATAAGTCGGACGAGAAATAGGGAAATCACATATGACACCTGCGCGCTTTGAAATCGGACAAAAGCACAAGCAGGAGAGCGAGGCGGGTTCCAAGGCTAGTTGGAACACGCCTCGTTCCGATTCACGGCCAACGATGAGCTATCCCTCGCGCATGGCACTTGCTTTTGCTCTGACATCGCTCATGACGGTATTGGTGCTGGTGGGCGT
>DBFVGT010000152.1:0-4076 GCA_048524725.1 Collinsella sp.
TCCGCGAGTACATCGAGGCTGGCAAGGATCAGCAGGGCAAGGGCTTTGACCCCCGCAAGCTCCTCAAGCCTGGTCGCGACAACATCGTTGCCCGCACCAAGGAGCTCATGGAGGAGTTTGGCTCCGTCAACAAGGCGTAAGCGTCGCTAAACTTCCCGCCGGAAGCCCCGTCCCCCTACACTGTTTCCTTTGCGCTCACCTGGCTTTGCCAGAAGTCGCGCCAAGAAAACAGCTCCGGGGGACGGGGCTTCCTTCGTTTAACGCCGCAGGGTTACGAGTCTGAATTAAGATGGCTACTGGCTTTGCCAGAAGTCGCGCGACGGAAACAGCTCCGGGGAAACGGGGCCTCCTTTGTTAACTTGCTACAGGGTTACTGGTCTGATTTTAGTTATATGGTTACCGTTCAGCGGTGTTGATGGCTCCCTTGTTGGGGCTTTCTTTTTATCTCGCTACAATGGGCTTCAAGCGTTCTAGTGACTTGGAGTTTTGGTATGGCTGTTATTAATGTACTGCCTTCGGATGGGAAGGTTATTGACGAGGGTCCTGTTGGCTGCTCTGTTGATGTTTGCAGTGATGATTTTCGCCATCTCGATATTGGGCTACCGCCTGAGATTCTTCGTCTTAAGGATGCCGGGTATTTGATGCAGGCTGTTGCTGCCTGCGATCGCCTTCTGGAGCAGAACCCCGAGCCTTCGCTGGCTGCTTGTGTTCGTGCCGAGCGGTATCGCATGCTCGAGACGCCGCTTCATTTTTCGGTGTCGCGCGATCAGGCTATTGCGATGATTCGCGAGGAGTGGCCAGAGTTTACCGAAGAGCAGTTTGATGACCTGATTAATCGTAAGCGTATTGACTGGCGCTTTATCGATGGCGAACTGTTCGTTCTCGACAACTTCCTCGATTCGCTTCGCGTATATCCCAAAGAGGTTCCCGGCATGCGGCCCGATTCTACGGACGGAATAGCACTGCGCAACGAGATGCTCAAGGAGATGGAGTCACAAAACGGATTGGCTCGCGTCATTACGCTTAAAGCGTCCGTGTCTGTCCCCGGTGCTCTGGAAGGGGAGACCGTTCGCGCGTGGCTACCCGTTGCCGCCGCCTGTCGTCAACAGTCTCATATCGAGGTTCTCGATATGACGCCGGAGGGTGCTGTTGCCCCCGCGAATGCTTCGGCGCGTACCGCCTCGTGGTCTTCTTCGAGTGAGCGCTCATTCTCGGTGACCTATCGCTATCAAATTGATGCCGCTTATCGTGATGTCTATGGGGGTGCGCTTCCGGTGCATCCTTACATGGACGCGCCACTGCCCGTGGACACCTCCGAGGACCGTCCGCACATTGCATTCACGCCGTATCTACAGCAGCTGACAGCCCGTGTCATTGACGGGCTCGAGGATCCGCTCGATCGCGCCCGTGCTATCTATGATTACCTGACGCAGTACATCGACTATCGCTATCAGCCGCCGTACTTGCTTTTGGGATCTATTGCCGATGACTGCGCGCATTCGCTCCGCGGCGATTGCGGCGTTATGGCGCTCACGTTTATCACCATGTGCCGTATCGCGGGCGTGCCTGCCCGTTGGCAGAGCGGCCTGTATGTTGCGCCCGATTCGGTGGGGTCGCACGACTGGGCAGAGTTCTATACGCCGCAGACCGGTTGGCTCAACGCCGACGTGTCATTTGGATCTTCTGCTCGCAGGATGGGGGAGGAGTGGCGCCGCCGTCACTACTTTGGCAATCTCGACCCGTGGCGTATGGTGGCCAACAATCGATTCCAGGCAGAGTTTGAGCCCTCTTTCGACGGCATGCGCGAGGACCCTTACGATAACCAGATGGGTGAGGCTTCGGTTGACGGTCGCGGATGCCGTCGGCGCGAGATGCTCCGCACGGTCGAACTCATCGAAATGCTCGAAGTTCCATTTTCGGACTAATCGGTAGAAAGCTGTGATAAACTAACTCACGCATTGTGTGCCCGAGTGGCGGAATTGGCAGACGCAGTGGACTCAAAATCCACCGTTGGCAACAACGTGCGAGTTCGAGTCTCGCCTCGGGCACCATTCATGCAAGCGAGCGTTCAAGGGGGTTGCGGCCCCCTTTTTCGTGCCGAACTCGCGTGAGCGCGCGAAGCGTTAAGCAAACAGGCCTGTGGCCTGTTTGTAGCGGAGCGTGGCGAGGGCGCCACGCGCCCGAAGCCCGGGGCTTCGCGAAGCGAAGGCCCTTCGAGTCTCGCCTCGGGCACCATACATACAAGCGAGTGTTCAAGGGGGTCAAGGCCCCTTTTTCGTGTACGTAATGTGATAACGCGCTGTACGTGTTATTATTCGCAAGGCGTTGTTCCCGCAATGCCCTGAAGAGGAACCTGAGGGTTCCCACCTTTTGGCGCCAATGAGCAGCTGACTGGTCATACAACTTAGATTCCCTTCCTCAAATCGAGGAAGTCTATGTGTACGACCTGGTTGCTGAGAAGCGCCGGGTTATTTTTTTATGAATGGAGGTAGGGAAAATAGCTAAGTCTGATGACACCCGCATCAACGACGAGATCACTGCATCTTCGTGCCGTTTGATTGGCGTCGATGGCTCTCAGCTCGGTCTGTTCGCCATCCGCGATGCCCAGCGCGTCGCTGACGATCAGGGTCTCGACCTGGTCGAGATCGCTCCCAACGCGGAGCCGCCGGTCTGCAAGGTCATGGACTACGGTAAGTTCAAGTACCAGCAGGCCATGAAGGCCAAGGCCGCTCGTAAGAACCAGTCCAAGGTCGAGGTCAAGGAAATGAAGTTCCGACCCAAGATCGACGTTGGCGACTACGAGACCAAGAAGGGCCATGTTCTGCGTTTCCTCAAGAAGGGCGCACGCGTTAAGATCACCATCATGTTCCGCGGCCGTGAGATGGCTCACCCGGAGCAGGGCCTTAACGTTCTCGAGCGTCTCGCCGAGGATCTCAAGCCTTACGCTACGGTCGAGTCCAAGCCTAAGATGGAAGGCCGTAACATGCTTATGCTGCTCGCCCCGATTAAGGGCGCCTTTGATGAGGAAAAAGCGGCAAGCGATACTAAGTAACTAGTGTTCTGTAACCGATTAAGGAGTATTTCATGCCTAAGATGAAGTCCCACAGCGGCACCAAGAAGCGTTTCCGCAAGACTGGTACCGGCAAGCTTATGCGCGCCAAGGCTTTCAAGAGCCACATCCTGAGCAAGAAGTCCACCAAGCGTAAGCGTGGCTTCCGCCAGGAGACCGAGATCGCCGCTGCCGACCGCAAGGTCATCAAGTCGCGTCTCGCCTAAGTTCGCGTTCCCGTTTTTCGTTTTACCGTCTAGGAGTTGATAGAACATGGCACGTATTAAGCGCGCTGTTGCCGCCAAGAAGAAGCGCCGTACCGTTATGCACCGTGCGAAGGGTTACTACGGTGCCGCTTCGCGTACTTACAAGCATGCTAAAGAGCAGGTCCAGCACTCCCTGCAGTATCAGTATCGTGATCGCCGCAACAAGAAGCGCGAGATCCGTTCTCTCTGGATTACCCGTATCAACGCTGCTGCTCGCCTGAACGACATCTCTTACTCTCAGTTCATGCATGGCCTGAAGGTTGCCGGCATCGAGCTCGACCGCAAGGTCCTGGCTCAGATGGCTTACGAGGACATCGAGTCCTTCAACGAGCTGGCTACCATCGCCAAGAAGGCTCTCGAGGCCTAATAGATTCTCTTGAATCGCTAGGGGAGTGTCGCGTTGTGCGCGGCGCTCCCTCTTTTTATCTGAAGCGCGGTTTACATTGCGCAAAGCGCGGGTGGATAGACACTTACAGGTGACCGATCTCTATATATTCCTAAACCAAAGGGTCATCATCTGATACGTGCGGAAGATCCGCACCAGTCTTTCTATTAGCTATAGAAAGCGATATGTTGTGTAGGACTTGTGAAGAGTGGAATTGACGACCCACAGGGCTTCGCGGTCTGGCAATATATCTCCTTGTCGCGCGGCCCGGTCGGACCGGATCAGCCGCAAAGCGTGCACCTTGAGAACCGGATACTGCGAGGATGGACACATTCAGTGTCGCATCCGGGCAGACATCGAACCATTTGAAATGGTC
>DBFVGT010000153.1:0-17506 GCA_048524725.1 Collinsella sp.
GGATGCCACCTTGGCGGCGATGGCGGTGACTATTACCAAGATGACGGCCCAGATGATGTTGTGGACCCAGCGCTGCTCAAAGAAATGAAGAATCGGTTCAAACAATTCCATGTAGGGAAAACCTCCTAATGATCATTCAACCATGATACCCACCAAAAAGCCCGTCCGATCACATCGGACGGGCCGATAACTTGAGATGGGGTGGCCGCGGTGGCGTAAGCTGGGCCGCCGGCGAGCACGCCGGCAAGGAGTGCGGCGGTCAAGCAAGACGGGGAAGGAGTCTTCTCATGGCAGTTTCCTTAGTTCTTAACCAGTGGTTCCTGCTGACGCTGGATTATCGACATGATATGCGAAAACCGTCGCAAAGGTATCTGTTCCTTTGCGGCGGTTTTGACGTTTGCGCAGATAAAACCTGCCAAAATAAACCTGTCCCTTATTGGCAGGTTTTAGCTCAGCAGCATGCGGTCGTTGGCGAGCTCGCCGCCCGAGACCTCCTCGAACTTCTGCAGCAGGTCGGCTACGGTGAGCGACTTCTTCTCGTCGCCGGCCACGTCGTAGATCACATGGCCCTCGTGCATCATGATCAGACGGTTGCCCAGACGGATGGCGTCATTCATGTTGTGCGTAACCATGAGCGTGGTCAGATGGTTTTCGTCGACAATCTCCTCGGTCAGGTTGAGCACCTTAGAGGCCGTCTTGGGGTCGAGGGCCGCCGTGTGCTCGTCGAGCAGCAGCAGGCGCGGCTTGGTGAGCGTGGCCATCAGCAGGGTGAGTGCCTGGCGCTGGCCGCCCGAGAGCAGGCCGACCTTGGCGTTGAGACGCGTGTCCAGACCGAGGTCCAGGCGCTTGAGCAGTTCAACGTACTCGTCCTTCTCGGCCTTGGTGACGCCCCACGAAAGACCGCGACGCTGGCCGCGGCGCTTGGCGAGGGCCAGGTTTTCGGCAATTTGCATGTCGGCTGCGGTGCCGCGCATGGGGTCCTGGAACACACGGCCCAGGTACTTGGCGCGCTGCGACTCGCTCAGACGCGAGATGTCGGTGCCGTCGAGCTCAATAACACCAGAATCGAGCGGATACACGCCGGCGATCATATTGAGCAGCGTGGACTTGCCGGCGCCGTTGCCGCCAATCACGGTTACAAAGTCGCCATCGTTGAGGGTGAGGTCGACGCCGGTGAGCGCGCGCTTCTCGGTGACGGTGCCCTTGTTAAAGGTCTTCTTGACGTGCGAGAGCTTAAGCATCTGCCTCATCTCCCTTCGTGTAGGAGCTGCGGAGCTTGTAGCGCTCCCAAACCACGGGCACGCACAGGGCCACGGCAACGATCACGGCGGAGAGCAGCTTCATGTCGTTGGCGTCCATGCCCAGCTGCAGCACGATGGCGCGGATGAGGAAGTAGACCACGGAGCCAAAGACGGCAGAGGCAAGACGGACGCTAAACTGCGTCAGACCGCCGGGCAGCAGGCGACCGAGCACCTCGCCGATAACAATGGCGGCAAGACCGATAACGATGGCGCCGGTGCCCATGCCAATGTCAGCGTACTTCTGGCTCTGGCAGATGAGCGCACCCGAAAGGCCGATAAGGGCGTTGGAGAGCACGAGGGCGATCATCTTGGTGGAGTTGGTGTTGACGCCCAGGGCGCGGATCATGTACTCGTTGTTGCCGGTGGCACGCAGCGCCGAGCCGATCTCGGTGCCAAAGAACCAGTACAGGATGGCGACGATGGCCACGGCCAGCACAATGCCCAGGATAATGGCAACAGTGGACTGCGGCAGGCCCGTCATGTGGCTGACGGATGAGAAGATGGTGCCCTTGGCAAGGATGGGCGTATTGGACTTGCCCATGATGCGCAGGTTGATGGACCACAGGCTGATCTGGGTGAGGATTCCGGCGAGGATTGCGGGAATCTCAAAGACGGTGGTCAAGATGCCCGTGACGGCGCCCGCGATGGCGCCGGCGCACATGCCGGCCAGCACGGCGAGCAAGGGGTCGACGTTATTGTTGACGATGAGCACGGCGCAGACACAGCCGCCGAGGGCAAAGCTGCCGTCGCAGGTCATATCGGGGATGTCGAGCAGGCGGAACGTGATAAACACGCCAAGCACCATGATGCCCCAGAGGACGCCCTGCGAAACGGCGCCCTGCAATGCAATGAGCATGCTTCATACCTCCTAGGATAGGGTGGACACGTGATTTTCCATAATAGCGGTACCAATGCATAAAAGAGCGGCGGACGGATGTTTTGTCTCATCCGAAACAAGCAGGGCGAACGCCGGTCTTTAGCGTTCGCCCCAAGGACTCAGATATTGAATAACGCGGCTGTGACGCGCGTGCGGGCCCTAGACGCGTTACCGCGCATGGCGCTACTCGTCCAGAGCGGAAAGGTCGATGCCTAGGGCCTCGGCCATCTCGTCGTTCTTGACGACGACCAGGTCCTTGCTCGAGAGGTGCTTGATCGGCATATCCTCGGGCTTGGCCTCGCCCTTCAGGATCTTAACGGCCATCTCGCCTGCAGCGTAGCCCAGGTCCTCGTAGTTGATGGAGAGGGTGAACAGGCCGCCGGCCTTGCACATGCCCTCCTCGCCAGTCACGAAGGGGAGCTTGTTCTCCTTGCAGATCTGGCCGACCTGCGAAGCACCCGCGGCGATGGTGTTGTCAGTGGGGGAGTAGAGTGCGTCGACCTTGCCCACGGCGGACTCGACGACGGACTGAATCTCGTTGGAGCTCGAGACGGTGAAGTCGGTGTACTCCAGGCCAAGCTTGTCGAGTTCCTTCTTGGCGGCCTTGATTTGGACGTCGGAGTTGGACTCGGCGGTGCAGTAGAGCAGGCCGACCTTCTTAACGTCGGGCAGGACCTTCTGCATCATCTCGAGCTGCTCGGCGACCGGGGTGAGGTCGGAGGCGCCGGTGACGTTGGTGCCGGGCTTGTCGTTGTCCTGGACCAAGCCGGAAGCGGCGTAGTCGGTGATGGCGCAGCCAACGATGGGGATATCAGCGGTGGCGCCGGCGGCAGCCTGCGCGGCGGGCGTAGCGATGGCATAGATCAGGTCGACGCCATCGCCCACGAACTTGTCGGCGATGGACTTACACGTGGACTGGTCGTTCTGGGCGTTCTTCTGGTCGATCTTGACCTTAAGGCCGCTCTCCTTGATGGCCTTGACAAAGCCGTCGTTGGCGGCATCGAGTGCGGAGTGCTCGGTGAGTTGCAGAACGCCGATGGTGTAGTCGGAACCGGCGGCAGCAGAGCCGGAACCAGAGTTGCCGCCGCATCCGGCGAGCGGGGCGAGCGCGAGCAGACCGGCGGAGACCAGAAGGCTCCTGCGGCTGATGGTGATGTCCTTCATATCATTACCCCCAGTATAAAAATGGCTGGAAACACTGCACTGGGACAAAGTGCAAGTGGAACTATAGTAGCGCTGATGTCCATTTTTACAACAGCCTGGCGGGTTTTTTAATACAGAATCGGATGGGCGGTACGGGTAGTCGAATGGGCGGCGGAGGGTCTTATGCGGCGGAGGAGGCATCGTCCTCGTCCAGGGCGGCGAAGAGCTTCTTGCCGTCGAGGAGACGTGTGGTGACGTTCCTCATTCGGCCGATCTCTACGGTACGCAACGTGTCATCGGCGCCTCGCGCGTCATAGACCGTTCCCAGCAAATACGAGATGCCGTCTCGTTGCTTGATGGCAAAGGGCCGGAGTGTCATCCGTGCCACTTCGACCTCTCCGCGTGCCGTGACACTCGAAATATCAAAACTCACCGTGGTTCCGTGGTCGATGGCCTGCTCGATGAGCTCGCAGGCGTCGATGCGCTTGACAGGCGTGTGCGTGGTCTTGGTGGATTTGCCGTCTGCGCTTGGAGCAGGCTCGGGCGCATCGAGGTAGCCGCGAACGTCGGCACTCGCCATGGCGACCAGGTGCTGCGCCATGCTTTTTCGAATGGCGATGGGCGTAGAGCGGTTGCGCATGACCATGCCGTGGAGTCGGATGATCTCTTCGTCGGTGAGCGGACGGGTCAAGAGCCGATACCCCACGCCGCGCTTGTACTCAATTTCGTATCCAGCATGGCGAAGTGCGGAGATGGCGGTGTAGATGCTGCGCCGCGCCGCCGAGATGGGCATGCGGGCGGGGTCGTCGGGATGGGCGAGGCGCCGGATCAACTCATCGGAAAGCATGGCCTTGTCCTCGCCGGTGTTTTCGCTTAATAGTTGCAGGATGCGAACGGCGCGATAGGCTGCCATCGAGGCGGCGCCCCTCGTCGTGGTCTCGTAAGTTTCAACAGCGGTTTCGGTCATGGCGCCCACGTCCTTTCCGTTTTGGGTGGCGACGGTATGGAGCCTAGGACGCGGGGCTTTCCCAGGGGTGCAGGACGCCCTGGGCGGTCGGTAGCCGTCGGCAAGCGGCGGGTCGAGTTTTCAACAGCCCTGCCCAACTGACCAAAAACTTGCCAAAAGCTTGACGGATGCTGTTGAAAAAAGCGCCCCTCGGCTTGCCGAGAGGCGCTGGCGTGATGCGCTGGAACGCGTTTGGTGGCGCTGTGGCGATTAGAAGTCGGCGTTGCCCACGGTGCGCGGGTGCGGCAGGACGTCGCGGATGTTGCCCACGCCGGTGAGGTACATCACCAAGCGCTCGAAGCCCAGACCGTAGCCGGCGTGCTTGCAGGAACCGTAGCGGCGCAGGTCAAGGTAGTACTTGTACTGCTCGGGATTCATACCCAGATCCTTGATGCGGGCCTCGAGCAGATCCAGGCGCTCCTCGCGCTGGGAGCCGCCGATAATCTCGCCGATACCGGGAACCAGGCAGTCGGCGGCGGCGACGGTCTTGCCGTCCTCGTTCATGCGCATGTAGAACGCCTTGATCTCGGCCGGGTAGTCGGTTACGAAGGTCGGTCGCTTAAAGTGTTCCTCGGTCAGGAAGCGCTCATGCTCGGTTTGCAGGTCGATGCCCCAGCTCACGGGATAGTCAAACTTGTGACCGGCGGCGACGGCCTGCTCCAGGATTTCGACGGCCTCGGTATAGGTGACGCGGGCGAAGTCGGAGTTGGCGACATGGTCCAAGCGCTCGAGCAGACCCTTGTCCACAAACTTGTTGAGCATATTGAGCTCGTCGGGGCAGGTGGCCATAACATCCTTAAGGACGTACTTGAGCATGGCCTCGGCGTTATCCATGTAGTCGTTAAGGTCGGCGAAGGCCATCTCGGGCTCGATCATCCAAAACTCGGCGGCGTGGCGCGTGGTGTTGGAGTTTTCGGCGCGGAAGGTGGGGCCAAAGGTGTACACGTCGCCAAAGGCCATGGCAAAGTTCTCGGCATTGAGCTGGCCGGACACGGTAAGGCTCGCGTGCTTGCCAAAGAAGTCCTGGCTCCAGTCGACCTCGCCGGACTCGGTGAGGGGCGGATTTTTGGGGTCGAGCGTGGTCACGCGGAACATCTCGCCGGCGCCCTCGCAGTCACTCGTGGTGATGATAGGGGTGTTGACGTAGACAAAGCCCTGCTCCTGGAAGAAGCGGTGGATGGCGGCAGCCGCGACAGAGCGGATGCGGAACACGGCGCGGAACAGGTTGGTGCGCGGGCGCAGGTGCTGCTGGGAACGCAGGAACTCGACGGTTGCGCGCTTTTTCTGCAGCGGGTAATCCGGGGCGCTGACGCCCTCGACCTCGATGGAGGTGGCAGAAAGCTCGAAAGGCTGGGGCGCGTCGGGGGTCAGCTTGACGGTGCCGGTGCAAATGAGTGCGGCCGAGACGTTTTGATGGGCGATCTCGTCGTAGTTGTCGAGTGCCTCGCGGTTCATGACGACTTGCAGATCGCGGAAGCAGCTGCCGTCGTTGAGCGTAACAAAGCCAAAGTTCTTCATGTCGCGGACGGACTTGACCCAGCCGGCGACGGTGACGGTCTGGCCGCCAAGCGACTCGGCATCGGCGTAAAGCTGCGCGATTTTGGTGCGGTTCACGTATCCTCCCATAACGGTTGAATGATAGTTATCCATACAGTTCGATATTCTAGCAGCTCGGCTCATTTGGGCTATACAGATAAGGCATTGACGGGATGGTTTTTCAAACGAAAAGCGCCCGCGGCCAAATGGTCGCGGGCGCTTGACGAGATGCCTTTTGGCTGTGTGGCGCGGGGCCTGGCTACTTGGTCTTGGCTACCAGCAGCGGGTCGCCCAGCTTGACGAGCGGGTTGCCGCCGATAAGCGTTCCGGACTCGCCGACATGGTCGATGCTCTTAAGACGATCGAGCTCGGAGATGATGACGGTCACGATGTCCTCGTGGCCGGCGGCCTTGATGGCCTCGCGATCGAAGCTGATGAGCGGCTGGCCTGCCTTGACCGTGTCACCCATCTCGACAAAGCGGGCAAAACCCTTGCCGTTCATTTCCACGGTGCCCAGGCCGACATGGATGAACACGCGAAGACCGTCCTCGGTAATCATGCCGATGGAGTGGTTGGTGACGGTGGTGGCACCGATGCGGCCGTTGGCGGGCGCATAGATGGTGCCGGTAATGGGCTCGATGCCATAGCCCTGGCCAAGCATGCCCGAGGCGATCGTCTCGTCGGGAACTTCGTCCAGGTTGACGAGCACGCCGTTGACGGGGGCATAGATGACGCCTTCGCGGGTGGCGAAGCTCGCTGCGGGCGGAACGGACGCCTCGCCGGTCGAGGTGAAGGTGGACTTAAGCGAATCGAGCAGACCCATAGTTGCCTCCAACTTAAATAGGCGCATATCGCGCGTTTGGTTTGCCGGAAACGTTTCATATCTGTTTCGCGGCTTGGTCAACACCCCCTATTCTACGCTGCTCAGCGATACCTCTGAGCTGGGATTATGTGATATATCAGTTGAAGGGAAACTTATTGCTGGCGTGTTTCTGCGTCACGGGTTCAAGTGGGGTACGCTTGAAGGCGAAAAACAAGGGCGCATAATTTGCGCGAAGGGAGCACATATGATTGTCGAGAACCATGCGCTGTGGGGCGAGGAGCCGACCGAGGAATATCCGGCGACGTTTACGTATTTGGGTGCCGAGCCGCTGCCCGATAAACCGAATGGTCGCCGCCCTGCCGTGATTATCTGCGGCGGAGGTGCGTTTACGCATATCGCTCCGCATGAGCAGGATCCCGTGGCGTTTGCGTTTTTGGATCACGGTTACCAGGCCTTTGTGCTCAACTATGTCACGAGTTCTACGGGTGACGTGAGCTTTCCGCGCCCCCAGGCGGATCTTGCCAAGATGGTCGCCACGGTGCGCGCCAACGCCGACGAGTGGCATGTCGATCCTAAGCGCGTGTGCGTCGTGGGATTCTCGGCGGGCGGTATGATCTGCGCTTCGCTGGCAACGCAATGGAAGACTGGTCCCTTCGCGGGCTTGGCAGGGGCGCGCGCGGACGACATTCGTCCCGATGCCGTGGTGCTAGGTTATCCATTGCTCGACTTTGCCTATGTGCGCGACATGCAGACGCGCGATCCGCGCATTGACTTGCGTGTGCCCAAGACGGGCGGCAAGACGGGGCGCGATCTTCTCAACGACTACCTGTCGATGGTGACGGGTGGCGAGGCAACTGACGAGCATTTGGCTGATATCTGCCCCACCACGCATGTTTCGCGTCAGATGCCGCCGACCTTTGTGTGGGGCGTGTCCGACGACAAGACGGCGCCGATCGCGCAGGTCTATCCGTTTGCGCAGCGCATGGCCGAGGAGGGCGTCGCTTGCGAGATGCACGTCTTTGACCAGGGCGGTCACGGCCTTTCGCTCGGCAACGCCAACACCGCGGTCGACAACGAGGACAAGCAGGTGGCAGTCCGTCCTTGGATCCGCCTGGCCTTCCGTTTCCTGGAGCGCCATATGTAAAAGTAGACTACTTGCCCGTTTCAAAAAGTCTGCTTAGAGGAAGAGCCATGCTTGAGGGTACGTATGTGGTTTTGGCCCAGACGCCGGTGGGGAGCAAGCGCGGCGAGGTGACGTTTTCACATGGGGTGAACGGCGCGCTCAGGGCAGTACTAAACGTCAGGGGTCTCAATATCGCTCTCTCGGGTGCCCGCGCTGAGTGCGATTTCTTTGAGCTCTCGGGTACTATCTCCCACGTCTTGATGGGCAAGGCGCCCTTTACATGCACGGGGTCGGTTGAGGGTGATCGACTCACTGCTACCGCGCGGTCGGGTTCCATTTCGATCTCGCTGAGCGGTATGCGCAAAGAGCTTTCGGGGCGCACCGCATAAAGTTTGCGCAGGTAAACATCGGTATTTGACTTTATATAATAGTTCAGAGCGCTATCATTTGTCGTTACGAGTTGGTTAGCCCCGGTAAACGGTTAACCGCGTCTAACGAAAGGATGAGCGCGTGAAGCTCGATACACTCGAGATTGGAAAGGACGCCGTTGTCGCATCGGTGGCATCGGACGATCAGGCACTCCGACAGCATATTTTGGACATGGGCCTAACGCCGGGCACCGAAGTCACCATGATGAAGTACGCTCCTATGGGCGACCCGCTCGAGATTCGCCTGCGTGGCTACGAGTTGACGCTGCGCAAGGACGATGCTGCTCGCATCGAGCTCGTGGGTGTTCACGACACAGACACGGGTCCGCGCGCTAACGCCGCAATCGGCATGACGGAGCACCCGGCACTTGGCGAGGGGACGTATTCGCCCCGTGCGGCAAAAACGGCCGTGCCCGAGGGCGCACCGCTGCATTTTGCCCTCGCCGGCAACCAAAACTGCGGTAAGACCACGCTGTTCAACCAGCTTACGGGCTCCAACCAGCACGTCGGTAACTTTCCCGGCGTGACGGTCGACCGCAAGGACGGCACCATCCGTAACCATCCCGAGGCAAGCGTTACCGACCTGCCCGGCATCTATTCGCTGTCTCCGTACACGGGCGAAGAGATCGTCAGTCGCCAATTTATCCTGGACGAAAACCCCGACGCCATCATCGACATCATCGACGCTACTAATATCGAACGCAACCTGTACCTGACGCTACAGCTCATGGAGCTTGATCGCCCCATGGTCATCGCGCTCAACATGATGGACGAGGTGACGGCCAACGGCGGCGCCGTGGACGTCAACTTGCTCGAGAGCCTGTTGGGCGTGCCTGTTGTTCCCATTAGCGCCGCCCGCAACGAGGGCATCGGCGAGCTGGTGGATCACGCGTTGCATGTGGCGCGGTTCCGCGAGCGTCCCGGCCGCCTGGACTTCTGCGCACCCGATGGCCCGGACGGCGGTGCACTGCATCGCTGCATCCACGGCATTGCCAACCTTATCGAGGACCATGCTGCGACGGCGCACATTCCGGTGCGTTTTGCGGCGACCAAGCTGGTTGAGGGCGACGAGCTGGTAACCGAGGCGCTTCATCTGGACCGCAACGAGCTCGACGCCATCGAGCACATCATTACCCAGATGGAGGGCGAGGCCGGCACTGATCGTCTATCTGCACTGGCCGATATGCGCTTTAGCTTTATCGGCGACGTGTGCGGGCGTTGCGTCGTAAAGCCGCACGAGAGCCGCGAGCACGTGCGCTCCGTCAAGATTGACCGCATCCTGACAGGTCGTTACACAGCCATTCCGGCGTTCCTGGTGATCATGGGCCTCGTCTTTTGGCTGACGTTTGGCGTGATCGGCGCGGCGTTGCAGGGACTTATGGAAGACGGCATCGCTGCCGTCATCGCCTCGGCCGATGCGGCCCTCAAGGCGTTCGGCACCAACGACGTGGTGCGCTCGCTGGCTGTCGACGGCGTGCTTACGGGCGTGGGCAGCGTGCTGACCTTCCTGCCGATTATCGTCGTGCTTTTTTTGTTCCTCTCCATTCTGGAAGACTCGGGCTACATGGCACGTGTGGCCTTTGTCATGGATAAGGTACTGCGTCGCTTTGGCCTGTCGGGACGCAGCTTCGTGCCCATGCTCGTCGGTTTTGGCTGTACCGTGCCGGCTATCATGTCGACCCGTACGCTCCCATCCGAGCACGACCGCAAGATGACGGTCATGCTCACGCCGTTTATGAGCTGCTCGGCCAAGTTGCCGGTCTACGGTTTGCTGTGCGGGGCGTTTTTCCCGCAGGCGACAGTTCCCGCCATGGTCTCGCTCTATCTGATCGGCATTGTGGTCGGTTGCATCGCGGCTTTGGTGCTCAACCGCACGGCATTTAAGGGCGACCCGGTGCCGTTTATCATGGAGCTCCCCAATTACCGCCTGCCGAGCGTCAAGACGACGGTGATGCTGGCATGGGATAAGGCCAAGGACTTTATTACCAAGGCTTTTACCATTATCTTTGCCGCTACCGTGGTCATCTGGTTCCTTCAGACGTTCGACATTCGCTTTAATGTGGTCGCCGATCAGTCGCAGAGTCTACTTGCCGGTCTGGGTAGCATCATCGCTCCGGCGCTGGCGCCGCTCGGCTTTGGCGATTGGCGTGCATCCACGGCGCTCGTCACCGGACTTATCGCCAAGGAGAGCGTCATCTCGACCCTCACCGTGCTTTTGGGTGCAACGTCGCCCGCGGCACTGTCGAGCATGTTTTCGCCGTTTACCGCTTACGTGTTCCTGGTCTTTACGCTGCTGTACCCGCCCTGTGTGGCGGCCATCGGCGCCGTTAAGAGCGAGCTGGGCGGGCGCTACGCCGTGGCCGTGTTCGCGTTTCAGGTGGTAGTCGCCTGGATCGTGGCGTTTGTCGTGCATTCGGCGGGCATATTACTGGGGTTGGCTTAGCTATTAATTGACGGCGCAGCCTCTGTGTATTGAGTTGATTGCGGCCTCGCATCTGTACTGACGGATGCGGGGCCGTTGCTATATAATCGCCCACCGCCCAAGACAATCGGAGAGGTTTCCTACATGACTCAGGCAAGACAAGATGGCATCTCACTCAAGCAGTGGCTCCCGCTTATCGGGCTCGCCTGCTGCTCGTTCGTATTCAACACGTCGGAGTTCATGCCCATCGGCCTTCTGACTGATATCGCTGCGTCGTTCTCGCTCACCGAGGCCCAAGCCGGCATCATGATCTCGGTCTACGCCTGGGGCGTCATGCTGCTGTCGCTGCCGCTCATGGTGTTTGCCTCGCGCTTTGAGTTCAAGTGGATGCTGCTCGGCGTGCTCGCCGTGTTTTCTCTGGGTCAGTTCCTGTCTGCTGTGGCACCGACATATCCCATCCTGGTCTGCGCACGCCTGGTGGTCGCTTGCGCACATGCCGTGTTCTGGTCGGTCGCCTCGATTATGGCCTCGCGCCTGGTTGACGCCCGCCACGGGGCGCTCGCCATCAGCATGATCGCCACGGGCTCGTCTATCGCGCAGATTTTCGGCCTGCCCCTCGGTCGTGCCATCGGCCTGGCCGTGGGCTGGCGCATGACGTTTGCCGTGGTCGGGGCCTTCTCTGCCGCCGCGGTGGTGTACCAAGCCGCGGTGTTCCCGGCCATGCCGGCGGGCGAGCGCTTTACCGTCAAACAGCTGCCCGAGCTGCTCAAGAACCCGTTCCTGATCGCGCTCTACGCGGTCACGGTCTTTATGGCGACCGGCTATTACGCAAGCTACAGCTATATCGAACCCTTCCTGGCGCAGGTCGCGCACGTCGATGCGGGCGCCATCACCATGACGCTGACGGCGTTTGGCTTCTCCGGTCTGGTGGGCAGCTGGCTGTTTGGCCGCCTGTTCGACGGGCACCGCTTCCCATTCTTGGCTATCACGCTCTCCGGCGTGCCGGTGGCTCTGCTGCTTATGGCCCCCGCAGCCTCGGCGCTCGTGTTGGTGCTTGCCGTCTGCGCATTATGGGGTTGCTGCGCCACGGCCTTTAACGTGGCGTTCCAGGCCGAGCTCATCAAGTACACGCCGGCGGATTCGTCGGCCGTCGCCATGTCGATCTTCTCGGGCCTGTTCAATCTGGGTATCGGCACGGGCACCGCAATCGGCGGCGCCGTGGTTTCGGGTCCCGGTATCGCTTGGATCGGCTTCGCGGGCGGGGCGATTACCGTCGTGGGCGTCATCCTCGCCATCACCGTGCTGTTCCCGGCTATACGCCGCGCCAAGCCCGTCGCCTAATCACGCCCCCTCATCAGTTGCGGTGGAATAGTTCTTGTTTAAGGCCTCTGAAGGCCCAAGCAGGAACTATTCCACCGCAACTTCTTTTGGGGGAGGGGATGCGCGGCGGGCATACAATGGATGTCGTTGTGTTGAGCTTACCGGGAGGCTGTTATGTGGGCATACGAGACGACGTTCTATCAGATCTATCCGCTGGGCTTTTGCGGAGCTCCGCGCGAAAACGCCGCGCCCGTTGCCGAGGATGAGCTCGCCCAGGCTGCCAACGCCGCGCCCAACCCCGATGCGCCCATCATGAAAATCGCCCAATGGGCCGACTACCTGCAAGAGCTCGGCATCGGTGCTGTGCTCATTAACCCGCCGCTCGAATCCGACAGCCATGGCTACGACACGCGCAGTCTGCGCCATATCGATCGTCGCCTGGGCGGGGATGCCGACTTTGCCGCCGTGTGCGAGACGCTGCATGCCCACGGCATCCGCGTAGTGCTCGATGCGGTCTTCAACCATGTGGGCCGTGGCTTTTGGGCCTTCCGCGATGTGCAGGAGCGCAAGTGGGACTCGCCCTACAAGGACTGGTTCCACATTAGCTTTGACGGCGACTCCTGCTATGGCGACGGCTTTTGGTACGAGGGCTGGGAAGGCCATTTTGAGCTCGTGAAGCTCAACCTGCAAAATCCCGCCGTGGTCGACTACCTGCTCGAGTCCGTGCGCCGTTGGGCCGACGTATTTGGCGTCGACGGCCTGCGCCTGGACGTTGCCTATATGCTCGACCGCGACTTTATGCGCCGCCTGCACGCCTTTACCCGCGAGCTCAAGCCCGACTTCGTGCTGGTCGGCGAGACGCTTCACGGCGACTACAACGAGATCGTCAACGACGAGATGCTCGACTCCTGCACCAACTACGAGTGCTACAAGGGCCTGTACTCTAGCTTTAACTCGGTCAATATGTTCGAGATCGCGCACTCGCTGCACCGTCAGTTTGGCGGCGACCCGTGGTGTATCTACCGCGGCAAACACCTGCTGTCGTTTGTCGACAACCACGACGTGCCGCGCCTGGCGAGCATCCTGACGGACAAGTCCTGCCTACGCCCCGCCTATGGCATGCTCTTTGGCATGCCGGGCATCCCATGCGTCTACTATGGCAGCGAGTGGGGGATTGCCGGCGAAAAGGGCGGCCCCGATGGCGACTGGGCGCTGCGCCCCGCGCTCGATGAGCCTGCGCCCAACGAGCTGACGGCCTTCATCAAGCAGCTCACGCACCTGCGCTCGACAGACGATGCGGCGGCACGCGCTCTCAACTACGGCGCGTACCGCAACGTGGTGATCCAGAACAAGCAGCTGCTGTTCGAGCGCGCCTGCGACGGCGCGACGGTGCTCGTGGCGGTGAATGCCGTAGACGAGCCTTACACCTTTGGCGCCGGCGAGCTCAACGGCTCCTTTGTCGATCTGCTTGCCGACGACGCGCTCGCGGTCGAGCTGACGGGTACCCTCGAGCTTGCGCCCTACGAGGTGCGCTATCTGTTGAGGGCCTAGGCCATGGCTGCGTCTGACGAGGGCTATCAACATATTGAGCATGGGTTTGAGCCTGTGTTCGACCGGCACTCGCGCGTTTTGGTGCTCGGGTCGTTTCCCTCGGTGCTTTCGCGCGCCAATGCCTTCTACTATGGCAATCCGCAGAACCGCTTTTGGCGCGTGATGGCCGCGTGCCTCGGTGTGCCCGTGCCGCCCAACGAGGGCGATCCTTTGGCAAGCGGTGAGCCCGCGACGCTCGATGCCTCCATTGCTGCCAAGCGATCCATGCTTCTCGACGGCGGCGTGGCCCTGTGGGATGTGATTGAGAGTTGCGACATTAAGGGCTCGAGCGACGCGAGCATTCGCAACGTTGTGCCGGCACATATCGAGCGCATTGCCGGCGCCGCTTCCATTGAGCAGGTGATATGCAACGGTGGTACAGCTGGCCGGCTCTACAAGCGCTATCTACAAGAACGCACCGGGCTGCCCGCCATCGTCCTGCCCTCGACAAGTCCTGCCAATGCGGCATGGCGCCTGGAGCGGCTTGTCGAGCGGTGGAGCGGCGCCGCTGATTGGCGGGCTTCTTCGATTTAGCAGTTTGAGTGCTTGGCAAGACGTCTCATAACGGCGTGCCAGATTGGTGTGGGCAGTGCAGGCTCGGCGCGCACCATGCCTTCGGTGTCGACGCCGCCCGTTGCGGCGCCACCGAGCTTCTGCGCGTGTTCGACGGAACACCCCATGCGAACGGCGCCCACAAGCTTATCCATCGCTTCCGAAAACGGTCGCCGCAAGAGTCCCATGCGCGGGGAGCGACGAAGCACCGCAATGCCGCTGCCGGCGCAGATGGCAACGCCGCCACACCATGGCAGGTCACGTAGAATGCATGCCCGGTACAGGCGGTCGAGGACTTCGTCCGCCTGCTTGTTGTTTTTGGACAGGGCCTGGACGACGACATAGACGCGCGTCTCTGTATTCCCAAGGCGATCGAGCACCTGCTCGACAGCAATCATAGCCTCATCATCAAATGCATCTTCAACAGCCAGCACGATGCCATCGGCAACGCTGTCGGCATCATCCGCTTCCAAATCGATCGGGCGGGGGAGCGTGGTGCCAGAAAGCTGAGCGTAGGCGGCGATGGCATCCTGCAGGTCCCAGAGCAAAAACTCAAGATCGGCGCTATCGGGAATGCTGATATACGCAATGGTTTGCAACGTTTTTGGCACATCGCCGCGTGCGGTCGTTTCCATGCCGCCTCCTTTCCGGTTGGTTTCCGTTTAGGTTACACCGTCTGGCGGCGCCTCGCCGCGCTATCCTAGTGCAACCCTTACGAAAGGAACGCCATGCGCCTGCCTATGAATACCTCGCTTGCCACGCTCAAGCCCTCCGGCATCCGCCGAATCAACGCGCTCGCCGTCCAGCACTCGGGATGCATCGCGCTCGCGCTTGGCGAGCCCGATTTTCCCACGCCCGATGTGATTAGCGCCGAGGTGACCGCCGCGCTGGATCGCGGCGACACGCACTATCCGCCCAACAACGGTCGCCCCGCCCTGCGCGAGGCGCTGTCTGCCTACATGGGTGACGCGGGCCTTGCGTTTTCGGCCGACGAGGTCATCCTGACCGACGGCGCGACCGAGGCCCTGTCGGCAACATTCATGGCTATGCTCAACCCCGGTGACGAGGCCATTATCCCCACGCCGGCCTTTGGCCTGTACGAAAGCATCGTCGTGGCCAACCACGCCAAAGCAGTCTTTTTGGATACGGAGCCTACGCAATTCCAGATCGATGAGGAGGCGCTTCGTGCCTGCGTGACGCCGGCGACTAAGGCCATCGTCATCTGCTCGCCCAACAACCCCACGGGCTGCATCCTCAACGCGGCGTCGCTCGACGCTGTGGCGCGCGTGGCGGAGCAGGCGGGCATCTACGTGGTCTGCGACGACGTGTACAACCGCCTCGTCTATGTGGATGGCTACGAGCGCTTTGCCCAGCGCCACCCGGAACTGCGTGATCAGACGGTGGTCATCGAGAGCTTCTCCAAGCCATGGGCTATGACCGGCTGGCGCTTGGGTTGGCTCGCAGCCGCAGCCCCCATCATCGCCGAGATCGCAAAGGCTCACCAATACCTAGTATCGAGCGCCGTATCCTTCGAAATGGACGCCGCAGCTCGAGCCCTCACCGTCGACCCCACCCCCATGCTCAAAGTCTACCGAGCCCGCCGCGAACGCGTGCTCGCAGCCTTAAACGCCATGGGCCTCGACGTAGTAGAGCCCGCAGGAGCCTTCTACGCCTTCCCCAGCATCAAACAGTACGGCCTAACCAGCGAAGACTTCTGCATCAAAGCCATCAAAGAGGCCAACGTAGCCCTAGTCCCCGGAGACTGCTTCGGCACCGAAGGCCACATCCGCCTAAGCTACTGCGTCTCCGACAAAGACCTAGACGAAGGCCTCCGCCGCCTGTCCACCTTCCTTTCAACCTTGTAGCCATCAGGGACGCAACATATCAGCCCACCGACTTAAGGCTTATGAGTGGGGGCGCCGGCCAACGGGAAACCGGGCTGCCCCAAAGTCACCGCAGGCCGCGCCGCCGAAGGCCAGGCGCAAGGTTTTCGTAGATTCCGCACGAGCCGAAGAGCACTTAATGTGCTCTTCGTGCGAGCCAGGACTTGACCGAGCGAAAACCTTGCGCCTGGCCTTCGGCGGCGCGGCCGGAATGGTGGAATTGTGTGCAGCCCGGATTTCCGTTGACCGACGCCGGGGTCCCCGCCATAATACTTTCGGTTCACGCACGAATCCGCTGCCAGAGACAGCCGGTGCAAACGGGCATCGCCCGCGAGCTTAATGGGATATCCCGCCAGCCGAGGTGGTCGAGTAGATATGTCTTCTCGCCCCCGTCGCTCATGCAGCGCGGGGGCTTTCTTTTTGGACATGCCCCCGTCACGTCCTTGTGGCGGACCGTGCCCGGAAAGAATTCGAGGAGGTGTAATTCATGCCCCAGCAGTACAAAATCGACAAGGTTGCAGAGATCGAGTCCCGTATCGCCGAGAACGCCGGTCTGTTCGTCGTCAACTACAACGGTCTGACGGTTAAGCAGGCTCAGGAGCTGCGTCATCAGCTTCGCGAGTGCGGCGCCGAGATGAAGGTCTACAAGAACAACCTGGTCAAGATCGCTCTCAAGAACCAGGAGCAGCCCGAGCTCGACGAGATCCTCGCCGGCCCCGTCGCTTATGTGTTCTACGAGACCGAGCCGGTCGAGGCCGCTAAGGCCCTCAAGGACTTCTCTGCTAAGTCCAAGGGCGTCCTTGAGATCAAGGGCGGTATCTCCGACGGCAAGGCCGTTTCCGCTGATGATGTTAAGGCTATCGCCGAGCTGCCCACCAAGGATCAGCTTCTCGGCCAGATCGCCGGTCTCATCTCCGGTTTCGCTCGCGACATCGCTGTCTGCGTCAACGGCGTTTCCTCTGGTCTCGCTCGTTCGATCCAGCAGGTCTCCGAGCAGAAGGCAGCCTAGTCGCTGTTTTCACCCGCGGCGGCAACGCCGCACCCCTGGCGCATTCGCGCCGTGTTTTAACTGATCTCCGTGCACAGACACGGAAACCGAAAGGACTTAGAAATGGCTAAGCTTACCACCGATGAGATCATCGATGCTCTTAAGGAAATGACCCTTCTCGAGGCTTCCGAGCTCGTTAAGGCTATCGAGGGCACCTTCGGCGTTTCCGCCGCTGCTCCTGCCGCCGTTGTCGCCGCTCCCGCTGCTGGCGCTGCTGAGGCCGAGGAGAAGACCGAGTTTGACGTCGTGCTCGAGGGCTTCGGCGACAACAAGATCCAGGTCATCAAGGCCGTCCGTGAGCTCACCAACCTTGGCCTGAAGGAGGCCAAGGAGGTCGTCGAGGGCGCTCCCAAGGCTGTTCTCGAGGGTGCCAAGAAGGAGGACGCCGAGGCTGCCAAGGAGAAGCTCGAGGCTGCTGGCGCTGCTGTCACCCTCAAGTAATCAGGCTTTCTCG